>JAPKXX010000027.1 GCA_026394595.1 Methanoregula sp.
CTTGGCGATGTCGACCGCGTTGTCCACTGTGATCCCGATGTCAGCGGCCCGGATCGAGGGGGCGTCGTTGATCCCGTCCCCAAGGAAGCCGACCACATGGTTATTCTTCATCAGTGCCCTGATGATCCGTTCTTTCTGCGGTGGGGAAACCCGGGTGAATATGTTCGCGTGTTCGACTGCACTGGCGAGAGTGTCGCTGTCCATCTGTTCGATCTCGCTTCCCTCAATCGCTCGTATGATCGGGAACTCGAGTGCGGCGCATACATGACGGGTGACGAGTGCGTTATCACCGGTGATGATCTTGACCTCAACGCCCGCGTCATGCAGAAGGCGGAGGGCGTCATGCACGGTCTCCTTAGGTGGATCGATGAATGCAACAAAGCCATGGAAGGTAAGATCGGTTTCGTCATCGGGTGTGTAGGTGGATTTTAGTGTATTGAGTTCCCTCGAGGCGACACCAAGGACCCTGAACCCTTCCCTGCTGAGCGATTCATACAATGCGGCTATGCGCTCCTGCCATTCTTTACTGAAAGGTTCTTCTGTTGTTCCAAGAGAAACACGGGTACAGGTTTTCAGGACCTCCTCCGGTGCCCCCTTGGTGATCAGGATGTGGCCTTGGTTTTTTGACACAACGACCGAGACCCGTTTCCGGATGAAATCAAACGGGATCTCATCAATTTTTTGAAATTCCCCGGACTGCACACCGCGCTTTTCGAGAATTGCCTGATCGAGCGGACTTTTCAGTCCTGTCTGGTGGTAACTGTTCAGGTACGAGTATAGCAGCACCTTCTCGCTGGTATTTCTCTGTGCATCAACATGGTACACAAGCGTGATCCTGTTCTCGGTCAGTGTTCCCGTCTTATCGGTGCAGAGCATGTCCATGCTCCCGAAGTTCTGGATCGAGGCAAGGTGCTTGACGATCACGCCTTTCTCTGACATCGCAAGCGCACCTTTCGAGAGGTTGACCGTGAGGATCATGGGGAGGAGTTCCGGGGTCAGGCCGACTGCAAGTGCAACCGCAAACAGGAGGGAGTCAAGCACACCATGCTTAAAAAGGGCATTGATGAAAAAAACGAATAAAACAAGGAGGAATATGATCTGGGATATAAGATATGAAAACTGCTTCAATCCGCGTTCAAATTCCGTCTCTGGTGGCCTTGCTGTGAGCCGTTCTGCAATCTTTCCATACTCGGTCGACATTCCGGTTTTTACAACCACCGCAGTTGCACTGCCGGAGACCACCGGTGAGGACATGAACAGGTACTGTTCCCACGGCTGCACACCCTGTTCCCCGCCCGGCCAGGGCAGTGCAGTTTTTTCCACAGGGTACGATTCTCCTGTGAGTGCCGACTGGTCCACAAAGAAATCCCTTGCAGTAATGACACGGGCATCCGCGGGCACGATATCACCGGCGGACAGAGTAATAACGTCCCCGGGAACAAGGTCAGAGAGGTTCACATCCCCCAGAACCCCAGCCCGGGTTACCGTGGCAGTGGTGGAGATCTTCTCCTTTAAGAGCTCGACCGCCCGCCCCGCCCGGTATTCCTGGAAAAAGTCAATAAAAACACTCAGTATCACAATCACGATGATGATCAGCGCATCGATAAGTTCTCCAAGGAAAATCGACAGGACCGATGCGATCAGGAGGATGATAATAAGCGGGTTTTTTAGCTGGCGGAAAAACTGGCGGAATGCCGCCATCTTTCTCTCCCGCACCACCTCATTGGGCCCATAGGATGCCCTCCGTGATGCAACCTCATCTGGAGAAAGACCCTGCAGTGATGTGTGCAGAGTTTCCATCAGCTGATTGATGGGAATGAACCGGATCTCTTCATCCGACATGGCGATAAGTCCTTTGATCCTTTTTATGCACTGTGCGTTAAGAAGGTTAACGGGTCACCCCGTATCCCCTGTGAGTTTCAGGGTTGGATATTCTTCCCGTTGTTGTATTTTTAGAACCGTTTTGTTCAGGCTGAAATGGTTATCTCATATTGGAAGATATAATGTGAAGAAATTGGGCTGCACCCGCAACCACGCTTCTTTAATACCGTGCTTTGCAATATTGTCTTGAATGCGGACCAACAGGCACCACTATTTTCTTGACCTCGCACTGCGGTGCGCCCACCAGGGGACCTGCCTGCGGCGCAACTTCGGCGCCATCATCGTGGATGAATACAATACGATAGTATCGACCGGATACACCGGTGCCCCGCGCAAACAGATGGACTGCACAGAGCTGAAGACATGCTGGCGGAAGGACCACAACATCCCTTCGGGTTCGAACTACGAGCGGTGCCGGAGCGTCCACGCGGAGATGAACGCCCTTATCCAGGCGGGCAAGCAGTCGCGGGGGTGCACCCTCTACCTTGCCGGCTATGATGTGGACACGGAACAGTTGACTCAGATCTGGCCATGCTTTTTATGCTCCAAGATGATCGTAAACGCCGGTATAACAAACGTGATGATGCGCACCGCCCCAAGCGAGTACAGGGAGATGGACCCGATGGTTCTGTACCAGGTACGCAGCCGCGAGGCACTGGGCGAAGACGGAAAATAGCGGTACTCATGGCATTCCAGTGCCGGCAGTGCGGATCGTGCTGCATGTATCTTGGCGATTACATCGTCATCGAACGACAAATTGCCCCGTTCCGATTCGAATGCCGCTCCGTTTCGACAGGGACACCGTTCACCGCAGAAGTGGATGATGACAAACGCCACCTCTTTTCTGACCGCTCGTGGATCGACCGTCATCCCACAGCCTGCTGGTTCCTCCGTCCGGACGGGGATCTCATACGGTGCACCATCCACCGGGACAGCCCGGCCCAGTGCAAGTTCTACCGGTGCGTCATGATGCGGGTCCTGAGCAGCACAGGTGAACAGGTAGGGACAATTACCGAAACGCTTGCGCTCCATTCCGAAGATCCTGCCCTCCGGGCGGCGTATGATGATGCATTGTGGGTCATTCGGGATACTGATCCGGAAGCGGAAGAGCGGCTGCAGGAATTTCTTATAAGCCGGGGTTTCGAAATCCAATAACTGAAGAACTGTTCTCTTTCAGGGAAAAAACCAGTCAGCTGAATGTCCGCTGTCACACCTTCCGGATCTCGTTGTAAAGCGACACAACCGAGAGGCTGAGTAAGTTCAACGTCGTCGCCCCGTACCAGAGGTAGGATTCTGTTGGCGTAAGCATAGCAATCCAGCCAGACCAGAGCATGAAACAGATGATTACAAAGGAGAGGAAGGTGTCGAGTGCAAGGAACACCATCGGCATATGAAAGAAACGCCCCGCCTGTGCGATGGTGCAGTATTCCCACCGCTCCGGCTGGTGAATGAGATCACTGAGAGCACGCCCGGAATTCATCAGGAGGTCAATACCTGCCCACGCCAAGACCAGCCACCCGAAGGTCGCAAGCGGTGATGTCGTGGCTGAACCAATCCGGACCGCAGTTACGCCAAAGAGCAGCTTATACATACAGAACGGGATCCCGATGGTCAGGGACAGGAAGAACGGGCGGATGAAAAATTTCTGGATCCTGTCGGATTCCCGCTCGCATATGCTTTTTTGATTTTCAATGCAATCAGGAGATATCGAAGACATAGTATGGACCAATAATCATGTTTCAGGTAATGTATAGGGCAGGGTGTCTATATGAATCCCATGAGATCACGGTAGTGTTAAAGGATATGGGTGCAATAAATGGGATTCAGGAGGTCTGACTCTCTGCCATTTTTGTGCCAACAGTGTGGTGAGTGTTGCAGCCATCTTGGGCTGGTCCACAAAATCGGGGAAATTCTGGGCGATTACCGGTTTTTGGTATATAACCAGTATTCAGGTGAGAAAACCGTGGTGACGGTGGATCCCGACAAGACCCGCATTTTTAATGATACAAGCATTTTTACAGAGCTGCCGGAAGCCTGCCCTTTCTTCCGGCATGAGCGCGGGGAGCGGAAAGCCTGCTGTACCGTCCACTCGACACGCCCTGACATCTGCAGGGATTATGGTTGCTGGCGCCTTCTGATTTTGGATTTCCGTGGAAGAAGGGCGGGGAGGATCAGTGGCAAAAGCACACTCTGTTCTGAGGATACTTTCCTGACCCGGCTCTGGGAATACTGCATCAAGGACCTTGACATGCGGGATGACGTGAACTGGGAAGAAGAGATGATCCGCACCCTGTCCCGGGCCGGGTATTCCGTTCGGAAGTAAGGCGAGACTACGGAGGGGCTTTCTCTCTCGTGCGTACGGTGATTGTTTTATTGTCGGGGAACCAAATAGTGACTATGACATCCCGACTTCGGCCTGACCGCAAGCCTGACTATCCTAAAACACAAGCAAAAACCAAAACCAGCCCGGACAAGGAACGTCAACGGGAAGATGACCGGCACCACCCTATGGCACATCCGATCCCCCGTCTAAAACACAAACCTCAGAAAAAGCCGAAACTGCCCCCAAAACACAAGCCCCACCCCTCATCCCCGGCCCAGGACCAAGACCCGGGTCCTTACGCGGACCGCCCAAGACCGGGAAAGATCACCAAGAAAGCCACAAAGATCCGATCCAGGTCTTCATAATAAAAAAAAATCTTACCTTTCTGTCTGCAAATAGCGAGATGAATGATCATTAAAAATTTGGTATATGAAGTGAATGTTTTTTACACCGCGTTTCATGTGCCAGCTCGCGGCGGATTTTCCCTTAATCAGCAGCCAGTCCCTTATGCAACTTTTTTTTCTGGTTTGAGCATAACTCTTTTGCGATACTTATTATTGCACAACGGTTATCAAAAAACCATGCACAGTCCTTCCCGCTGCACGGGATTTCAATAATCATTCCCTCAGTATTGACCGCAGTCCCGAATTTTATTGGGCAGCTCTTTGGTGATGGCATAAAGAAGAATCGGTTTTAACCTATTGAATTTATCGTAAGGTACGGTAATTTTTTAAAAACCCGTTCCATCCTGTACCATCCTTCGCGCTCTTTATCTCACATCAAGCTCCAGTACCAGTACTCATAAAAATCCGGAGCCGCAGGTATGGCACCCTATCCTGGTATGATGAAAATGGCTTTGGTATATATCGAATCGCCTCAGGGTCAGGAGGCAGTCCGCCACTACCTCTCCTCACCTGATGGGCAGGCAACCATCAATGCCTATCTTGCCACCCCGCAGGGAAAGCAGATTGGAAAACTGCTTCTCCTACGGATGCTGGATGGGCTCGATCTTCCAGACGATGTAAAGAATACGGTCCGAAAAGCCCTTGTACAAAAAACATAAGGAAAAAAACTTTCCACCCGCCCGTGCTTTTCTGCTTGAATATATCCTCTAAAATCAGGAACCCGGTGTCGGCCCGATTCTAAAAACTCCTGAAATCCCGATGGAGTGACAGGAGGGTTGAACACACATCAAAAAATGGATTCCTATTATTCGGGATGGCAGGTGCCCACCCCCCCTGTTGTTCCGTCTGATTACCGGGGAGTGGCAGTGGGCGCAGCCATGGTGGGAACTGCTGTCTTCAAATCGACCTGGATGTCAATTGTGCCCCTGGGTGCCGAGGTCGCGCTCCGCTTTACCAGCATGTGATCTTTATAGACCTCGATTGCGATCAGGTCCCCGGAACCGTCCACCTTCTGGACTGAGACCGCAATCGTGCCATCGTTCGTGGGTATCTGGTAGAACTGGTCACCGGTGTTTGTTACCGGCCTCTGGTTTCCTGCCGTACCAATCAAACCCGTGAATGTCCCGGGATATGACACCCGTACCCAGACGCCGGTTTCTGGAATGATCACCTGCGGCGGCGAGGAGGGCAGAGGGGTCACCTGCGGGGTGGGGGTGCGCTGGATAGTGGGAGTCGGTGTTTTTATCGGTGCTGTGGTTATGGACGGGGTGGTCACCGGTTCTGCAGGCTCCGTTGTTTTTCCCTGCAGGAACTGGGTGTAGATAAAGGCCCCCCCCACAACTGCAAGGATGACAAGGATGATTGCTGCGATTGCAGTGAATTTCGGTCCTTGTGAGGGAGAATCATCGAGCGGGGGCAGGGGGGGCAGCGGCTGATACGAAGGGACTGATGATCCCCCATCAGTTGGCGGGGTTTGATGAGGGGAGACGAGAGGTGCAGGTTCTGTACGGGGGACAGAGTCTGCGATCAGGGGTTCAATTGAATGGATCTCTTTATCGATGGTTCGCTCAGTTTTCTCGGGTTTATGACTGACAACAGGCGGGACCGGTACCGATACCTGCGGAGGGACGGATTCGGTTGCCGGCTGACCGGCAGGTTCCACGATTGGTTGAACGATGCGTTCTAGTATAGGCTGGGGGGCGGGCTCAGGTACCAACTGAGCAACAGGTTCCACGATTGGTTGAGCGATGGGTTCGGGTACGACCTGTGGTGCGGGTTCCGGAACGGGCTGGGAGACCGGTGCCGTTACCGGCTGGGGTCCGGGTGCCGGTTCATCAACCTGATCACCGGACATGAGGATTTTTGTCCCGCACAGGTTGCAGTACTCCGAGCGCAGCGGTACGCGGTTCCCGCACCGGAGACAGAATGTGCCCGCAGGCAGGGACGACGTTTCGATGGGTTTTTTGGGCACTGAGCTCATCTCGATCGATGTGCTGTCGCCACGGATGATCTCGATCCGGGACGTTTTTGCTCTCCCGGATTTTCCTTCCTGCACATGGCCGGGTGAAGGAGTACCGCTGCGGGTTGTGTCCTGCTGCAACACCGCGGAGTGCTCTTTGAGTTTTCCTACCCATTCGTCGCATTCACGCTTCCTATGTTCGCGGGGCTTCTGGGAAAACGTGAGTATTACTGATCGCAAGGCACCCGAACTATCGGTAACGGAGAGGGTGATGATCGGGTCCCGGATGGCATTCTCTCCTTCCTGAACTGTACGTATCGCTGCAAGCGGGATATCCTCCTGCTGGACACTGCCTTTGGTGCTTTCCACGAGGATGAGGCGTTTGTTGGTGAGGATCGCTTCGAACCGCACGGATTTGACAACAATATTCTGCGTTGCCAGAATAATGGGTTCATCGCTGTTCAGATACGGGTTGCCCATAGTACCACTGTCGTATGTATAATTCTGTTATTCAGAGCAATAAGGTTTCATGGAGCATTAGGCTTTGTAGTCAGGGCACGATTGAACTGGACCGGAGTGCAGGAACGAGGTTTACGATTATCGTGAAGGAAAAGGAATAATTACCCTCTGTTTTCGACCAAATTACCTGTCGTCATGGCAAGAACGATCAGGCACGAGATACGTATCGGGCATGATATTACATCCTCCGTGGCATTGTCTTCTTATGCAGGTACATCGTGCCAACGGTAAACACCAGCGTGAACACCGCCAGCGCAGCGATATCGATCACCACCGGGAAATAGTGTGCATCGGTAAACGAGTACCGGACAAGATCCGTGAAATACGTGAGCGGGGAGCACACCGAAAGCACCAGCCCCCATGCCGGCATCTGCTCCAGCGGGACGAAGATGCCGGAGATGAAGACCAGCGGGAACTTGATCAGCGACGAGAGCATCATGATGTTTGACGGCACGTTCGTGGGCGGCACGGCAAGCAGCATCCCGATTGCAGAGAAGCAGCACGCGGCAAGGAAGATGGCGGCAAGCAGCGTAATGCCGTGGAGGAGCGAAAGCCCGAGTGCCAGCCCGATGATGACCGTAACAACCGTAATCCCGATGCCGAAGAGGAGGGAGGCGATCATGTCGCCGAATACTATTGCCTCGATCGTGATCGGGCACGATGCGAGCCGCTCAAGAGTCTTTGCCGACCCCTCCCACGGGAAGATGGCGGGGGATACAGCAGTGGCGGTGAAAAAGAGGGTCATCCCGACCAGCCCTGAAATAAGAAACGACAGGGGCAGCTGCCTGCTCCCCATGAAGAAGGCAAGGAAGAGGAAGACCGGCATGAAGACCCCAAAAATGAGTACGGGGCCCTTGAAGTAATAGATGCGGATATCCTTCTTTGCAATCGCCCATGCCCGCCGCACCTGTTCGGAAAATCCTGCCGGGTTCATGGTTTTGCCTCCTGTGTCAGCCGGAGGAATGCCTCATCGAGCGAGGGTGCCAGCGTGTTCAGCGTAACAATCGCTGCGCCGTTCTGCTGGCTGAAGGTCACCAGGGAGCGGATGGTGGCATCCTTATTCTGTGTGGTAATCTGCCATTTGTCACCGGCCCGGCTTACTTCGATAACACTCCCAAGTCCAGCCAAGGCGTCGCCGGGCACCTCACGGTCAAAACTCACTTCGATCTTGTGCACCCGGTCAATTGCCGTCTTGAGTTTTTCCGGCGCATCGATGGCTACCATCTTCCCGCCATGGATGATGCCGACCCGGTGGCAGAGCCGGTTTGCCTCCTCCATGTTATGCGTGGTGAGAAAGATGGTGGTTCCCTGCTTGTTCAGGTCACGGAGCAGGGAGAGGATCATCTGGGTGCTCTGCACATCCAGACCGCTCGTGGGTTCATCGAGAAAGAGAAGTTCCGGTTCATGGATGAGCGCCATCGCAAGGATGAGCCGCTGTTTCATGCCATTTGAGTACGCCTGCACCTTCTGGTCCTTTCTCTCCAAGAGCCCCACCATTTCGAGCAGATCGGAGGAACGCTTCATCGAGCGATGGTGCCAGCGTGTTCAGGGTAACAATCGCCGCGCTGTTCTGCTGGCTGAAGGTCACGAGGGAACGGATGGTTGCATCTTTATTCTGTGTGGTAATCTGCCATTTATCACCGGTCC
>JAPKXX010000084.1 GCA_026394595.1 Methanoregula sp.
ACAGCGACTTGGATCGCGTGCCGGAATTCCCTGTTCGTGACCGGGCGCCTGAGCGTATCGAACGCGGGATCCAAGCCACCTGTCGCAACATGCCATGCAGGGCGGTACTGTGCCATGATGTTGACATAGGAATCGCGCGAGATCTCATCAGCAATAAACCGCATCACGATCTCGCTGTCTGCCAGATCGCCGGGCAGGACAAGGTGGCGGATGATCATACCTCGGAGTGCAATGCCATTTTCAACAACAAGATTGCCCACCTGCCGGTGCATCTCCTCAAGCGCTGATTTCATGACCGGAACATAGTCAGGAGCATGGGAGAGCGCAAGGGCGACCTTATCCCTCCCGTATTTTGCATCCGGCATATAGATGTCGACAACCCCGTCAAGCAGCTTCAGGGTTTCCACTGAGTCATATCCACCGGAATTATACACCAGCGGGATGTGGAGGCCCTGTGCCGCTGCGATTCCCAGGCTCTCAAGTACCTGGGGGACGACGTGCGAGGGGGTGACGATATTGATGTTGTGGCACCCCTGCCGCTGGAGGGAGAGCATCATGGCCGCGAGATCTTCGGGGGTTGTTTCCTGCCCGTTCCCGCACTGGCTGATCCCATAGTTCTGGCAGAACTCGCAGGCAAGGTTGCAGTGGGATATAAAGATTGTACCGGAACCATTACGCCCGACCAGTTCCGGCTCCTCACCGAAATGCGGACCGTTACTGGAAACCTGCGCACGGGCACCTGTCTTGCAGAACCCCGTTTCATCATTAATCCGGTTTACCCGGCACTCGCGCGGGCAGACCGTGCAGTCCCGCAGGAGTGCCTGTGCTTTCTCTGTCCGGTCTTCCAAGTCACCGGTTGCCAGTAGTTCGAGATAGCCGGGCGGGGACATATTCGTGGGCATCAGGATCGCTGCAGGGAAGAATAGGAAGAAGCAGGTTAATGATTTTTATCCCATCAACAAAGGTCAGGACTTCTTTTCCGGCAGGATAGTCCCGTTCTTTGCAAGGATGACCCCCGGTCCCTCAAGCGAAGCGGCAACAATGCTGTCGATATCCATTTCTCTCTCGAACTCCCTGATCTCTTCAAGGACAGCAGCCGTCGTGGGCATCCTCGGGACTGCCCGGCATGCAAGGTCTTTGGGATGGGCTTCGAACGTCCCGATCCGGCGGGCGATGTCAATTGTCTCCTGTTTGTCGTACGTGATGAGGGGGCGCAGCACCGGAACACCCGCCGCGTCCGAGATGACAACAACGTTGGAGAGTGTCTGGGAAGCAACCTGCCCGAGGCTGTCACCGGTGACCAGCGCAAGGGCGTGCTGGCGCGGCACGAGTGCGCTGCCAACACGCATCATGAACCGCTTGCAGATCACGCACCGGTTTCTCGGAGGAATGCGGTGCTCCTCCATCGCATCATAGAGCGGTTCGCTGTTGATTACGAGCATCGGAAGGGTAAAATCCCGGCACCAGAGCGAGAGCCGCCGGTGGTTTTCAACCGCAGCGTCTTTCACATCAGGGCCCGCCCAGCGCCCGGCATCCATGTGCAGGTGCGTCACCTCGCACCCGCGCTTCATTGCAAGCCACGATGCAACGGGCGAATCAATACCCGATGAGAGCAGCACGCAGACCCTCCCCTGCGTCCCGAGCGGCAGCCCACCGGGGGCTTCAATACGCCGGTCATACACGAACCCGCCGAAGTCCCGCGCCTCAATAAAAATCTCGTAATCCGGGTGCGAGAGGTCAACACGGGCACCGGAAAAGTGGTCAGCAACCGCCCTGCCGATCACCTCCCCCATCTTCTGGCTGGTAAAGCCGGAGACGCCCTGCCGTTTTGCCCGGATCGCAAAGCTCATCCCGGTTTTCAGGTTTCCTTTGGCAGTTTCTATCGCAGCAAAAGAGAGGTACTCAAGGTTGTTTGAAGTCCGTGTGCAGACGCTTACATCGACAACCCCAAACAACCGGCAGACGACAGCCGCGATCCGTTCCGGCTCATCACCAAGGATCAGCATCCTGCCGCGGAAGAGGTCAAATTTGTGGGACAGCCCTTCGGAGTCCAGCGCTTTTTTCATGTTGCGCATCAGGAGCCCGATGAAATGGCGCTTGACCGGCTCACTCTTTAAGAAAAGTTCACCATACCGCACCATCACGCACTTCACCGGTCAGCACCTCACACAGGATTTCGTGACAGATTATTGATTGTTGTGTAAGATAACAGTTGGGTGATTTTGAACGGATCATGATGCGCTGCATCGATCCGCAGAATCTCTCCATCGCTCGCCCGACAACGAAAATACTTTAATTCAACAGGGGAACATGTGTACTGAAATGGCAAAAAAGGAAAGCAAAAAGGCAGCAGAATCCGGACCGCTCATGTTATTCTATATTTTTTACAACCAGGAGCGCTGGGACAACTGGTTAAAGACGTTAAAAGATTCCAGTTTTGAGGTCGATCCAAAGAGCGAGGAGATGCCCGAAGGCTTCCGGGTGCTCGACAGCTTCTCGGTCGATATCACCCTTGAGGTATTGAAGATCATCAGACTATACCAGAACAAGCGGTTTTCAAAAGAGGAAGCACTGGACAAACTCGGGCAGGTCGAACTGATCGTCATGTCATCTCCTCCCGATGCCGATCTTACCGAGATCATCGAGATCCTCCAGCTCCCCAAACTCGTCCTGTTCGCCTCCTGCCGGAAATACCTTGAGGGCAGGTTTGAAAAAGATATAAAGACACTCGTAAAAAAAGGCAAAGACGTCATCGAAAAGGACATGGAGGGGGCGCTTGATGTTGCGGCACATATCGGCGCCGGGGTCATTGACGGGGCGGCATGCTGTAGTAAATATGTCAAGGATGACATTGAGTCCCAGACCCTGTTTGACGAGTGGCTGATCGAGTGCGAACGCATGAGCGAGGCGATCGCATCGCTCAAGAACTTTGACGAGAGTGTCGGGGACGAGGATTGATCGCTGACCGTGCACGGTTCCGCATCGCAAAACGGATCGAACGGCTTGCCGGGTACCGGTTGCCAGACCGGGCATTCAACGGCACGATGCTCGAGACCCTTTCCTCGGGCATCAACTATGATGCGTTCGATTTTGCGATTCGGGAACAGCTCCTTGCGTTTTTTAATGATTTTTTACGCTGCACCTGCCGGGACTCCCCGCTCTGCGGCTGTCCGGAAAAAAAGTTTGCCAAAAAGATCCTTGAACTGCGGGAGAACGGTCTAGACCACCGGCAGATCTCGGCGTTCCTTTCAGACGAGTACGGGATCGAGATCTTTCCTGCCGACGTGCTCTCGTTTCTCGAAGACTCCGTTCATGTCCTTGAGGCGATCTCGGATATTTCGCACCTCAAGGGACGTGCTGCCCTTGCTAAAAAAACCGATGATCACATCCGGTTGATCGAACGTTGAACCAGGCCTGTACCGTTGTATCACGAGGATACGGTTCCCGCGCCAGCGTCCGGGCCCTGTGGCATGGATTTTATTATCATTCCTGTATAAGATCTTACATGTTCACCGTACCCTGCGGCGCCCTGTCGCCTGAAGGAATACCAGTCAGGAGAACCCGGGATTATCATGTGGCATTGTTGGGATGATGGCAGAATCATGATGGCGATGATTGGCTGATGGTCTGGGAAACCGTTCCTGTCGTGCTGCTGCTGTTCGTGGCAGGTCTGTTGACAGCGCTCTTTGCCATCGTCTTCACAAGAACCCGTGCATATACCACTATTCTGGTCCCGCTGGTCATCGTGATGGCTGCCGTGACAGTCTGGTCATGGAGTGCAGCTGCCGGGCTCTGGAGCAATAATCCGGTCCTCATCATTCTCGCGCAGGTTACTGAGACCGCCGCACTTGCCATTATTCCGGTCGCGTTCATGCAGTTCTCGCTCCAGTATACCGGGAGGATGCCGCGGTCCGGGACTATCAGCTGGGGGCTTTTACTCATCCTTCCGACGATTCTTGCAGCCCTGCTCATCGTGAACGCTATCGTGCCGGTCGTCCTGACCGGCAATCCTGTGCCGCTTGACCTGGCCTCTTCCGATGGTTCTTCTCCCGGACTGGTGTTCTGGACGTTCTTTACGTACGGGTCAGTCCTTATGTTGACCGGTATTGCGATCATTCTCCAGCACCACCAGTCCACATCGGGCGTATTCCGCGGGCAGCTTGCGTGCCTTCTGATCGCAGTACTACCACCCCTGCTGACCTATGCAGGATTTGCGTTCCGGATCCGTCCCTTTGATATCATCAACCTCGCACCGGTTACCGGTATCATCTCTGTTGTTGCCCTGACTGCCGGCATCGAGCAGTTCAGCCTCTTTGATCTTGTCCCGGTCGAATGCGGGGTGGTCCTCCGCCAGATCCCGACCGGGATCATGCTGCTGGATGGAAAAGGGCGGATTGTCGAGACCAATATGGCTGCACGCCAGCTCTTGGGAATAGGGGACCGGGATATCATGGGTTTTTTGATAGGGGCTGTCCTGCCTCCCCACGAGATCCCCCCTGCGCAGCAACAAAAAAACAGGGGTGAACGCCGGCATACCCTCAAACGGGAACGGGACGGGATGGTCCAGTATATTGATTTCCGCTGTATCCCCCTGACCGTCATGTCCGGAGAGCTCCACGGGTATGTCATCCTGCTCGCTGACATCACCGACCAGCACCTCACGGACAAGTCCCTTACCATGGCGCGAAAGAAGATCAACCTCCTTACCGGTATCACCCGGCATGACATCCTCAACCAGCTCACCATTATCGTCATGCACAATGAACTTCTCAAGGAAGCGACCCGGGATCCAACCCTCGCAAAATCGGTAGACGAACAGGAGAAGGCGGCAAAAACGATCCACCGCCAGATCGCGTTCACAAAAGACTATGAGAAACTGGGGGAGAACCTGCCGCAGTGGCTGGACATCCGCACCCTGTTCTTTAAACACCAGGAAGACCTCGAGCACGATTACATCAGCTACAATGTTCAGGTGGAGGGACTGGAGGTCTTTGCGGATCCGCTGCTTGACTATGTCTTTAACAACCTGCTTGAAAATACCATCAGGTATGGCGAGAAAGTCACCTCTGTTGGGCTGTATTATGAACACCACCCACACGAGCTGAAGATCATCTACCAGGACAACGGCGTTGGCATAAAAAAAGAGGATAAAGAGAAGATATTTAAGAGAGGAGCCGGAAAGAGGAGCGGCTTCGGGCTCTTCTTCTCCCAGGAGATCCTCAGCCTCACCGGCATCACGATGATGGAGACCGGGGAGCCGGGGAATGGGGCACGATTCGAAATAACGGTACCTGCAGGGATGTTCAGGTTCCGTCAAGGTAAATAACGGATCTGACGGTAAAAAAAGGGTTGCAGATGTCACGTAAGGTTTCGTGACTGGTTTGCATTCAACTTTGGATCAATACCAATGGGATCAAGATGCGGGGGGTGGGATTTGAACCCACGGACTCCTGCGAGACCGGATCTTAAGTCCGGCGCCTTTGGCCAGGCTTAGCTACCCCCGCTCCAAGGTAAAAATGATTCCTGAGTATATGTGGGCACCGCATCACGCAATGCGTCATAGCGCACCCTATAGTATTTTGAATTATCATAAAAAAAGGGATCGCGTGGGGGTATTTGTGATCCAACCCGGTTCTCTATTCAACCGTATGATTAATCGCAGAGCTCTTGAATGAGTTCGTCCAATAATGATCCGTCTTCATGACTTCAGTACATATTGCGGGGTGGGTCGAACTCGACGGGAAGCGCCTCACCCCCCACGAGATCGGGCATATCGTGAAGAATGACCCCGGCGCGATCAACCGGTTCGGGGGCGAATTCTTCCTCTCGTGGAACGGGTGCCGCGCCCGCGACCACTTCGGCGTGATCCAGGGCGACTGCACAGCGGGGACCCTCATCTGCAATGGTGAGATAAAGGGGGCTATCTCCCCTGCACCTCCCGATATGCCGCTCGAAGACGCGATCATCACCGCGATACGACTGCGCAGCGACGAGGGGGTGACCGCGCTCTCTGGCGGTGTGGACTCGTCACTTGTCGCACAATGCGCCGGGCGTGAGTGTGTGGCAGTCGGTCTTTCTGATTCGCATGATCTCCGGCAGGCGCGGCATGCCGCTGCCCTTCTTGGGCTGTCCTGCACGTACGTTACCATTACCCCTGATGAGATCGAGGCGGCGATCCCCGCAGTCGTTGCGGCGATCCCGAAAAAAGAACCGGTCAGCACGGGCATCGCTCTCACCCAGTACTTCATCGCACGCTGGGCGGGGGAGCAGGGATACCGGCGTATAATCACCGGGCAGGGAGCAGACGAGCTTTTCGGGGGATACTCCCGGTATCTCCAGACCGCCACTCTTGCAGAAGACCTCGCACGGGACATCGCGGGACTTAAGGGGCAGGCTGCCCGTGACCAGTCGGTCGCCGCACTGCACGGGACCTGCCTCTCCATGCCCTACCTTGACATCCGGGTCGTGCGCGCCGCGCTCGCGATCCCTGCGGAGGAGAAAGTGCAGGGCGGTCACCGGAAGGTGCCGCTCAGGAAAGTCGCGGAGCGCCATATTCCCAGAGAACTCGCGTGGAACGAGAAGAAAGCGATGCAGTACGGGAGCGGGGTCTGGAAAGTGCTCCGGCAGCTTGCCCGTAAAAATGGTTATAAAACGTCCATGCAAGATTACATAGACCACATCAGCAGGGTGCACCATGGTCACTGAACAGGACGTACAGCATATCGCAGAGCTTGCCGACATCGGCATCAATACCGGGGAACTGGGCCCGTTTAC
>JAPKXX010000063.1 GCA_026394595.1 Methanoregula sp.
AATGAATTGTTAGAACCAGACGTGTTCCCACCTCTTTATTATTCCAGACGACAATAATTGGAGACGAATGGCAGCATAACCGATTCCATTGTGATCGGGTTGTTTTAGAGGTATCCTGATGAGCGGTCTTGAGGATCAGATCAAGGAACTTGAGGACGAGCTCCAGCGGACACCCTACAACAAAGCGACATCAAAGCATATCGGCAGGATAAAAGCAAAGATCGCACGGCTCCGCGACGAAGCGGTCACTCGTGCGATGAAAGCCGGGGGCGGCGGTGACGGGTACTCGGTCAAGAAATCCGGCGATGCAACCGCAGTGCTCGTTGGTTTCCCGTCTACAGGAAAGAGCACGCTCCTCAACCGGCTCACCGGGACCGACAGTGCTGTGGCTGCGTATGCGTTTACCACACAAACCGTGGTCCCTGGAGCTCTTGAGCATAAGGGAGCGAAGATCCAGATCCTTGATATTCCCGGTTTAGTTGCCGGTGCTGCGATGGGAAAGGGAAGGGGCAAAGAGGTGATCGGTGTCGTGCGTAGTGCCGATATTATTATCATCCTTGTGGACGTCTTCAACCAGCAGCACGTGGATGTGCTGATTAAAGAGCTTCACGATGCAGGGATACGGATCAATGTCCCGAAGCCGGACATCACCATCAAGAAGACCTCACGTGGCGGAGTCCGGCTCTCCGCGGTCGGAACATTAGACATTGACATCGATGAAGTCCGTTCGATCCTTTCTGAAAGCAAGATGATGAATGCTGATGTTTTGATCCGGGGCAATGCAACGCAGGAAGACCTTATCGATGCGGTGCAGGGTAACCGGATTTACGTCCCCGCCTTTATCGCGGTAAACAAGGTCGACCTCGTAGACAAAGAGTCATATCTGGTGATCGAGCATGATATTTCAGCACGGTTCGATAACCCGCCACTTATGATTTCGGCTGCTACGGGGTACCATATGGAAGAGCTCAAGGACGCGATATATGAGAGTCTCGGGTTCATCCGTGTCTATCTAAAACCGCATGGTGAAGAGGCAGATCTTGAAGAGCCGCTCATCATAAGGAGGGGCAGCAACGTGCATGACGTCTGCACCAAACTCCACCGGGATTTCGTTTACCGGTTCCGCTATGCCCGCATCTGGGGTAAATCGGTAAAACACCCAGGACAAAGGGTCGGACTGCCCCATAAGCTAAAGGACGGGGATCTGCTCATGATTATTATTGAGCATTGATAAGCGTAGTATTTTACCCAGTCTATTCTGGCTGGTAATCCCATAATCATTATTTTTTCCCGGCTTTCGACAGATTCGCTCCCTCTCCCTGCAGGCACTCGGAGATCATCAGGAAGCTCTCGTCTCCTACCGGAAGGCGATCTCACTCGGATTTGAGGATCCTAGTGTGTATTACGGCGAAGGAATGGTTCTTGCGAATCTCCAGTGGCACCTTGAGGCATGTGAGGCGTTCATAAAATGCCTGGAAAAAAAATCCCAAGAATGCGGTAGCATGGTACAATATGGGAGTCGTTTTGCAGAAACTGGGTAGGCAGGATGAGGCACTCGCTGCATATGACAGGGCGGTATTGGAGGATCCTGGGAGCGCCTCATCCTGGTATAACAAGGGTGTTGTATTAGAAGCAATAGGAAGGAACGAAGAAGCGCTCGGGGCTTACGACCGTGTTCTCTCCCTTGACCCCTGCAATGAACAGGCACTTTATAACAAGGGGGTCACTCTCGAACAACTTGGCAGGGACACAGAAGCAGTTCATGCATATAACAGGGCACTTGACATTAACGCCAGGGACAAAGAAGCCCTCTTTGCCAAAGGCACGGCACTCGAACACCTTGGTAAGATCCAGGAATCCTTACACTGCTACGACCAGTCTCTGTCCCTTAATGAAAAAAATGTCTGTGCCTAGGTTCATAAAGCCGAGATCCTTGAAAAAGAGGAAAAATACTTCGAGGCATCGGAGTGCTATGAGCGCGCTCTGACGATCGACCCGAACCTTGAGGAAGCACAGGAGGGGTTAAGCCACCTCCAGCCATGCATTTCCGTCAGCTGCAAATTTCTCCAGATGAACCCGTCGGGCTGGATTACGTTAGAACTCCTCTTAAAAAATACGGGCAAGGCATTTGCCTACGATGTCAATCTCAGTTCCCACGGATGCGAAGAAGCAAAAATGCCAAAAACCTTTGTAGTGGCAAGCGGGCAGGAAAAGAGTGTAGTGGTTCATGTACTAGCCGGTGCAAAATGCGCAGAATCGGTGGATATCTATGCCTTATATCATAATGGTATGGGGAAAAATTACGACAATACCCTGCAAATCCGCCTCACAACGCAGGATTCTGGAAATCACCTGCCATCGCGATAATCGTTCAGATTTTTTATTTTTTATATCCGGATCCTAAGAAAAATTTTCATCTCCTTGCTCTGGCAATCCCGATGAATGTGAGGATCAATCCGAGAATGACAAACAGGAATGAAGGCGATTTCTGGACGAAGAAGCAAAGGGACGGGTTTGAGCCCAAGCCCGGAATAAGGAGTGATCCAAAGGTGGAAACAAATGAGATAATGTCCCCGCTATACAGGAATTCCCCGGGAAGGACAAAGGATATCACACCGATAATGAATGCGACAATGCCGAGCATAATCAGAGTCGTGCAAGTGTCATATTATCCTTGAATATGAGTAACTATTCTCAAGGCGATATAGGCTCTCTATAACCGTCTGAAAAACGGGGATGTACGATCTTTTCAGGAGGTATGTATGGTTTGTAAGAATTCGTGTAAGACCGGTTCAGGGCGAATGTAAAACCGGGGTGGACTTATTCAGTGTCAGGTGATCCGGATCGCTTTGTCTAAAGCATTAACCGGCGCGTCGGTCTTAATGGCATATCCAGAGTAATGCGCCCGGCTCACCGCATACCCCCCCTCCCTCAACCGCCCAATTACAGCCTCGATCTCGGGGGGTGAGACCTTCAGCCATTTCGCGAGCACGTGGTAATCATAATGGCTGCTGGTGTCCAGTTCCTCGCTGCACGTTTCGATCAGGTTTGCAAGTTCCTTTCTTGTGCCAAGTTTTACGATCCCGAGATGCTCCTGCATCCGTGCAAGCAGGAGGCGGTCATTGATAGTACCAAGCCACAAGGGGCCTATCGGCTCAAGCGGTTTGCCACATTCTGGACAGCTTGTTTGTTGGGTGATCATACCTGCGGACTCATACCGGTACGGGCATGTTTTGCACTGGTGCACGTAGCCAATACGGGCAAGCGTCCGGTCCGCAGCCCGAGCGCCATTTGTGAGCCGGAGGTGGAGCCGGAAGAAGTGCTCGCGGGTAAAACAGAAGAGCGGTTCAATCCCACGGTCATATTTGATCACTTCGCGTGCAACGAAAGCAAGCAGCGTGCGTAAACCCACTTCAGCATGATACGCGGTATTCATCGGGCGAGCAAAGTACCTCCGCATTCCCGCCTTAAGGTGGGCACCACAGAGCGGTGCAGTGTCGGTGGCGGTCACAAAAAGATAGCGGCGTGCCCCCCTTGCCCCGGCATCGATATAAGGTGCAGGAGTGCCAAACGGGTCGAGGTCGACAGCATCAAAACGGCGTTCAGAGAGCAGAGCTCGTGCGTCCCGCTGTACAAGTTCAATTGGCAAACCACAGTGTTCAATGTTCTTTTTTACAAGGGCAATCGCTTCAGGATCGCGGTCGTTGATGGTGACGGGAATCCCGCACTCGTGTGCTATCCGGAGCCCCCTGACCCCGGTCGCTCCCATTGAATCGAGATAATCCTTTGGTGTAGGTTCAATGCAGGAGCAGAAGAGCACCGTCGCATCACGATTCAGTTCCATACGGCAGTTAAAGAAGACCGCCGCGGTACCGGGGGGGAAGTCTGTATCCGCATCCTGCACTGGAACAAAAAACGCTGTATCGCCTTCCGTTACTTCAACAAGCTCCATTTCAGCAGGATTGTTCGGGCTCGCAACCCTTATACATATGCCTCTGCAATTGGTATGGGGAGGGCGAGTGGCTTAGCCCGGACATAGCGTCAGCCTCCTAAGCTGAATGCCGGGGGTTCAAATCCCCCCTCGCCCGTCGCCGGGTTTTAATTTTCACGCAATTTAATAGGAAAGCGATCAGATAGTTGATTGCGCCATGAGACTCTCTGGTTTTATTGCCATCACCCGTCCCGTCAATTCGGTCGTCTCCGGACTTGCAGCCGCACTTGGCTATCTCATCGCAACAGGTACAATAGCACCCCCTGTACTAGTCCTTATTGTAATTGTCATGCTGGTTACCGCTGCCGGCAACGTGATCAATGATTACTTTGACACGGATATTGATACAGTCAACCGCCCCGAACGCCCGATTCCATCCGGTGCGATTTTAAAGGGGTCTGCCCGATCTTATGCGATCACCCTCTTTTTATCAGGGATCCTTCTTTCTGTGTTTACGAATGTCATCTGCCTTACTATCGTCCTTATCAATTCCCTGTTATTGATCGTGTATGCCTGGAAGCTCAAGGGCATTCCCCTTATTGGGAATATCGCCGTCTCGTACCTTTCAGCGAGCATCTTTCTCTTTGGCGGAGCTTTTGCCGCTGGAGGAGGGGGTCTCGTCCAGAACATGCCGCTTGCGCTAATTACATTCCTTGCTATGGTCGCCCGCGAATTGCTCAAGGATGCAGAGGATATTGAAGGCGATTATGCAGGAGGTGCCCGTACCCTCCCCATGCAGATTGGTATCAGGACTACGAACCGGTTGGCACTTGTCTTTGCCGTGCTTGCGATCTGCGCAAGCCTGATCCCCGGTCTCTGGTGGGGCAGCAGGTACCTGGTTGGTATCGGGATTGTTGACCTGATCATTTTTGCAGCGGTCTTCCGCGCCGTTTCCTGTATGACGTCAGGTTGCGTGAAGTTGTCACGGGCAACAAGCCTGTTAAAAGCCGGAATGTTCGCATCGCTGGTGATATTCACGCTCGCTGCACTCTTTTTGTAATTTTTAAAAGAGATATGGAAATCGAGCAACAGGTTTATCCCGCACCCGCCCCCCAGATTACCATGAGGGGCAATGGCGAAAGTAATCCAGATTGGTGATACGTTTTATGCAGAAAAAGGGGCGTATTTTGACGGCAACGTGAAAATCAACGGTAATTTCATGGTTCCTGCACACACGCATTTCTGGGGCAGGCTTGATGTGAGCGGCAGGCTTGAGCTCGGTCCGCGGTCCAGTGTTGCCCTTGGTATCACCTGCGGGAGTGCCATTATCGGCAGCAACGTGAGGGTCAAAGGACCGATAGTTTCAAACGGGGACATCACCATTCTGGATAACGCTATCGTACACTCTGTTCAGGCAGACGGGAAAGTGATCCTGCGCCAGGGAATTAGGGTTGGCGACGTGACTGCAAAGGATGCCTTAATCATCCATGGGAAAATAAAAAGCGGTAAATTAATCGGCAAGAACGTGAAGGTCCTTGGGGATTAGGACAGGATCGACCCCCAGCACCGCTATCTCGTATACATCAGCCCAGTTGACCAGCGTCTCAACACAGCCCTCTTTTGTGGTCACTACCCCCATCGCTACAAGGTCTATCTTGTTCGCCATATCGATACCTTCCTTCACCTCAGAAAGGCAGCCGACACCGATGATCGCCTTGGGGCGGTATTTTTTCACCATACGTTTGATAAACGATGAGCCGGGGACGACAAATACCCGATAGCCCATCTCCTCAAGGAGCAGATGCATTTGCCCGATTGTACACTGACCGCAGCTTTGGCATTTCAATCCCTCAGGCGTAAGGTGAGCGGGACACCGTGTCGAACGCAGGCACTGTGGCAGAAAGATCGCACGTTCCGCAATTGGCACACGCTCGAAGGCACTCTTGCTCATTGTGTTGTGAAGATTGATGAAAAAGGAAAGCATCTCGCGATCCTCAAGTCCGAGCAGCTGGAAGATTGCTTTTGCCAGCCCCTCTGTAAAGACAAGACCGGCACGTAAAAACTCCGGGAAATAGAGTCTGCCCTTTTTTATGGAGTAGAGCGAGATGGTGACAAGGACAAACGCAAGAAGGAGCAATCCGAGAATAGTGATGACAGTTATTATACCGATGATCACCATCAGCCCTTCATAGGGTGCTAGAGAAAAATCCATGCCGGTAAACGCTCCGTCTTGATGTATTACCTAGTCGTGCGGTAACGAGATAATGCTTTCATGTCAAGGGGTGGTCGCAGGACGCCCTGTTCAGTAATGATGGCGGTGACAAGATCCATCGGGGTCGCGTCAAACGCAGGGTTAAGGATCTTTACCCCTTCAGGGACGGTAATGCACGTGCCGCATCTGGCGACTTCATCCCGTGGACGTTCTTCAATTATAACATCATTTTCAACATGATCAGCATCGAAGGTCGAGAGCGGTGCAGCGACATAGAACGGGAGGCCGTGATGGCGGGCGCATACTGCGTGCATATACGTTCCGATCTTATTGAAGACCGCGTCAGGCGTGATCCGGTCCGCCCCTACGATTACTAGGTCGATTATTCCCCCTCTCATCAGGTGGGCTCCCATCGAATCGGTGATCACTGTAACGTCAATCCCATCCTGCGTAAGTTCCCATGCAGTCAACCGTGCACCTTGCAGGAGCGGTCGTGTCTCACAGGCAATTACTTTCAAATCTTTTCCCTGCCGGACTGCAGAGCGGATGACTCCGAGGGCAGTGCCCCATGCCTTGCAGGCAAGCGCTCCGGCATTACAATGGGTGAGCACCGTACACCGTTCTGGGAGCAGTGCCGCACCGTATGTACCAATCGCTTGGCAGCACGCCTCGTCCTCATGTGCGACGTCCTGCGCTTCGGCAAGTGCGATCTGCTTTGCTTCACTGACAGAAGCCGCCCGTTGTTCCATCGCAGTAAGCACCCGGTTCACTCCCCACGATAGATTGATTGCAGTCGGGCGGGTCGCAGTAAGGAGGTTACCCTGCCGGCGTACAGCTGCAAGAAATGGTGCAAGACCCCTCTTTTTACAGGTCACTGCAGCAAGTGCTACGCCGTACGCCCCTGCAACACCCAGTGCCGGAGCCCCACGGACTTCGAGCCGTGTTATGGCGGTTTCGAGCCGTTGTACGGTCCTGCACTCCACCATGGTCAGGTGCCCGGGGAGTTGGGTCTGGTCGATATACCGGATGCACTCTTTTTCCGGGTCCCATGCAATGGTGTCCGGTATATTCACGCAGATCACTTCCTTATCGCGTCGATGAACGCCAGCATCGCTGCAGAACCCGCCTGCGCTACGGTATCCGGGATATCTTTGGGAGCCACGATCGTGCCGGCAATATAGATACCCGGCTTGATGGTTGCCACGGTTTCAACTGCATCGTGCACCGGCTTCATAAAGCCTGTTTCCTCGACCGGGATCCCGAGCTGTTCTGCCAGTTTCCCCGTACCAATGGAAGGGCTGATCCCGACTGAGAGTACCACAAGTTCAGGGTGCAGCACCTGCACCTCTCCATTCTCTGTATTTTCCACTTGGATCATCATCCCCTCTCTATCGGCAATCACATCAGACGGCATTCCGTGCAGGAACCCGATCCCCATTGATTTCGCCCTCTCGAAATATTCCTCGTATCCCTTGCCATAGGCACGGATGTCCATATAGCAGATGGTGACCTCAGTCTGAGGATTCTTCTCTTTAATCAGCATCGCATTCTTTATTGCCTGCATGCAGCAGACACAGGAGCAATACGGGCGGTTAATGCTCATGTCCCGCGAGCCCACACACTGGATAAAGACAACACTTTTGGGCGTCGTCCCGTCACTCAGTCGCATGACCCTCCCGCCCGTAGGACCGCTCGCATTGATCATCCGCTCGAGCTCAAGGCTCGTGATCACATCTGGAAGGGCAAGGTGCCCGAACTGGGCTTTTTTATTGGCATCAAAGACCGTGTATCCTGTCGCAATCACAATGCTTGCCGCCATAATCCTGAGTGTTGTGTCCTCCTGCTTTTCTTTAATAGCGTCAAGCCCGCAGGCATCGTAGCACAATCCGCATTCGATGCAGTGGTCGGCATCCTTGATGACAATATCCGGGACTGACTGCGGCTGTGGTTTGTAGATTGCCTTGCGTACCCCGATGCCGGCATCGAACCGGTTGTAAACTTCAACAGGACAGATCTGTATGCAGTCGCCGCACCCGTTGCAGAGCGACTCGTCAATATATCGCGGGTGTTTTTTAATCGTCACCGTGAAGTTGCCCACGGCCCCCTCGATAGACTCCACCTCTGCGCAGGTATAAATCCTGATATTGTTATGCTGTGCTACTTCCACCATCTTGGGAGAGAGGATGCACATCGAGCAGTCGTTTGTGGGGAATGTCTTGTCCAGCTGCGCCATGTGCCCGCCAATGGAAGGTTCGCGATCGATGAGGTGAACAACGATTCCGTGGTTGGCAAGATCAAGTGCCGTCTGGATGCCGGCGATCCCAGCACCAATGACGACGACATCACCCATGGGCATACTCCGCAGCCAGCTGCACGTATGACGTTGCATTGGATAGTATGTACTCCCTCTGGGCATCGTTTATCTGTTTGATCACTTTACCGGGAACACCTACAACAACAGAACCTGGCGGTATATCTGTTCCCTCAGTGATAACTGCACCGGCTCCGATAAGAGAACCTGATCCCACCTTTGCACCATTGAGTACAATCGCCCCCATGCCGACAAGTACCTGATCACCGAGTGTGCATCCGTGCAGGATCGCCCCATGTCCCACCGATACATTGCTGCCGATGATTACCGGGTGCCCCTTGCTCGTGTGCACTACGCAGTTGTCCTGGATGTTGGACCCTTCGCCAATGACGATCCGGTCCTTATCAGCCCGCACGACCGCTGAAAACCAGATGCTTACCTTCGCGGTGAGCGTGACATCACCGATAACCGTTGCATTAGGAGCAACAAAAAGCGGGTTGCCGACGACCTTTCCATCCATACCCATAATACCATAGGAAATTAACGTACAGACAGCATGAAGGTTATGGTAGGGGGTACCTTTGACCCTCTGCACGACGGGCACAGACGTCTGCTGAACCGATCATTTGTGCTTGCCGGACCGGGGGGGCAGGTGGTTATTGGGCTTACCACGGACTCCTTTGCCAGTCAAAAACCCCATCCAACCCTACCCTTCGAGATACGGAAAAAGGGCTTGGTCGATTATATTTCAGATCAGGACTTTTCCGTGACGTGGGCAGTCGAACCACTCAATGACAGGTATGGGTCAGCGCTTGACGCCGATTTCGATGCAATTGTTGTGTCTGAGGAGACCCTCCCTGTTGCAGTCGAAATCAATAAATTGCGGCGGGAGCGGGGAAAAAAGAAAGTGGATATCCACCAAATCACATGCGTACTTGCCGAGGATGGACACTGGATCTCATCAACCCGGATCTGGAGGGGCGAAATTGATATACATGGCCGGCTTGTTGGGCAACGATAATTCTCTTCATTTGGATCCCCCCCCCCTAAAAAAATCCGGTTACAGTGACAGTGTCAGGGATAAGTTGAATTCAGGAACGTATTCCGGGCTGGTTAAAAAAAGGAATTCCCTGATTATCTCTTTCTGCTCGCAGCAATAGCAAGAATACTGATCGCGAGAGCGCCAATAACTACAAAGATGGGGAGCGGTGCCTGGGTTGTTGTCACCGGTTTTACGGTTGTCGCGGTTGTCTTGACCTCAGTTGTTGCCACAGGTGCCGGGGTAGGTGCGGCTGCGACGGGCGTCAACACTTCGCCATGTGAACTTGTCTTTAAAACACTGTCAGATCCATACTGGTTCCATACAGTGAGCTTGACATCGTAAACACCTTCGTTTGCATAATTGTGCTGCGGGTTTTGCTCGGTCGAGGTTGTGAAATCACCAAAATCCCAGGACCATTTCGTGGGGTTGCCGGTTGAAAGGTCACGGAATTTTACAGTGAAGGGGGCTTTCCCGATTCGCTGGTCTACCTTGAAGTCTGCGACAGGTGCCGAGGTTACCACAATGTATTTCTCCTTTGTTTCGGTATCCTGCCCGTTCGCATTACTTGCGGTAAGGCTGACGGTGAAAATACCATTTGTGGTGTACTGATGGACAGGATTCTTATCAGAGGAGCCGGAACCATCCCCAAAGTCCCACTTCCATGCCGATGGTTGACCCTTGGAAATTTCGGTGAACCGGACTTCAAAGGGTGCCTCTCCCCGTGTTCTGTCGGCAACAAAGTCGATCCGAGGGAAATTTATAACGGTGATGTACTGTTTTTTCGTCTGGCTGATGGCGTTGTACTGGTTTGATGCAGTCAGGGTGACATCATACACACCGGTTGCACGGTATTCGTGGTCGGGATTCTGGCCGGTGCCCGTAGTCCCGTCACCGAAGTCCCATAGCCAGGTGTTTGGAGAGTTGGTGGAAAGGTCAGTGAAACGAACAATTTTCATTACCCCGACAACGGTCTTGTCTGCCTTGAAGTCCACCTTCGGGCCTTTACCGACGGTGAACAAATCTTTGACAACTTTTGTGTCCTCACCGAACTTGTTTTTCACGGTGAGTGACACAGTATATGTGCCCTCAGTGGAATAGACGTGTTTCGGGTTCTGTTCTGTGCTTGTCTGCCCATCGCCAAAGTTCCATTGCCACGACGTGGGAGAGTTTTGGGATATATCAAAAAATTTCACCATCCGAACGTTGGCTGCCCTCTGGTAGGCATTGGTGTCGGTAAAAAAGTCGGCAACAGGGCTCATCCCGACATTGATGTAATTTGCTTTGACTTCAGTGTCTCTCCCATTCGCGTTTCTCGTGAACAGTGAGACCGTGTAGACGCCCTTAACGGTATAGGTTTTCACCGGGTTTTGTTCAGTGGACTCGCTGCCATCCCCGAAATTCCATAACCACTTGGTTGGTGAATTCGTTGACTTATCTGTGAAGTGGATTTTATCCGTGGTACTGACCGAAGTCTGGTCAGCAACGAAGTCAGTGACCGGTACTCCTCCGACATTGATCGCGGCGGTTGATTGGTCGCTATCGCCTCCCCGTGTGATCTCAAGGACAACACGATATGTACCCGCAGTCGTGAAAGTGTGAACAGGGTTCTGTTCAGTGGATGTGGAACCATCTGCGAAATTCCATTTCCATGATGTCGGATTACCGATTGACAGGTCCGTGAATTTCACGATCAATGGAGCATTCCCTTTTACAGGGTCAGCTGTAAACTTCGACTTCAGTTCAGGAATAGCAATGATATATTCATTTTTTGTTGCGTCTGATGAACCGAAATCATTGGCAGCGGTCAGGATAACGGTGAACTTCCCCCCCGTCCAATAGGTGTGGACGGGATTCTGGTCCGAGGATCCCTGCCCATCCCCGAAATTCCATTTCCAGGTAGCTGGGTGTCCGAGAGACCGGTCAGTGAATTTTACAATAAAGGGAACGTTGCCGGTTATTGGAATAGCAGTGAAATCTGCGGCAGGTGCTATGCCAATTGATACTGCATTGACTTTTTTCTGTGTACTTGATCCATACAGGTTTTTAACTGTAAGGGAAACGGTGTAGGATCCCTTATTTATATACATGTGGGATGGATTTATTTCGGTTGATGTTGACCCATCACCAAAGTCCCACTGGTATGTCAGGGTTGCAGATCCGGTTGAACGATCCATAAATCTGACTTCCGTGGGGATCGTGTTAAAACCATACATGACATCAAAATCCGCCGCCGGAGCAAGCCCGACAACGATATATCCCGACTGGGCATCGGTTGATGCTGCCATTGAGGTCGGGGTAAAAGCTGCAAATACAAGCAACGCCATTACGATCCAAGCGATACGCCATTCATTTCCCATAGTGATTTCACCTAGTGTCAATATTTTGTATACTACCTATAAAAAACATATAGAGTTAATCTTAGAGAAGAAATGGCAGATGTGATAAAATCTAATAAATACCCATTGATAAATTAAGATTGAAAAAATTGTATTATGCTTTTTTTTTGGAAATGAAGGGTCTTGTTCGCCAGGAATTGAACTCAGGCTTTATCAGACTATTTATTATGAGTTTATTGTGTGAAGGGGATAATCCTTCTATATAATGTGGCTGGTAATATCGCGCGCAATCACCCAGTCGCAGTATGCACAGTGGAGCCCCTTTGGAGTGACGAGAAACCGGCTCCGGATCGGTTCGTTTGTATTTGAGATGCAGCCGGGATTGGGACAGCGGACGAGCCCTTCGATTAGGTCCGGTATCTCTACTCCCTTCTTCTCGCAGACTTTGTAGTTTCGGATGATGTTGATAGTCGCCCCCGGGGAAATCAGAGCGATGCGGTCAACTTCCTCTTTTGAGAGCTCGCGGTTCGAGAGTTTTACAATATCTTTTTTACCCATCTGCCCGCTGGGGACGTTTGTGGCAATCGACAGAGATTCGGTTGTTGTGCCGGTGATACCCAGGATTTTCACGACGTTGAGTGCCTCCCCTCCGACAATGTGATCGATGACCGTCCCGTTATTAATCCTCCGGACAAGCAGCCCTTCGTTTTCCGGGTCCTCCTGTTTTTTCATTGTATCACCTGCAGGAGCATCGCCATCCTTACCGGGACGCCGTTTTTCGACTGCTCAAAATACTTTGCATGAGGGAGCTGATCTACCCGGGGATCGATCTCGTCGACCCGTGGCAAGGGGTGGAGGACGATCGCATGTTTTTTTGCTGATGCTAGCAATTCCGGGGTGATGCGGTAGCTGGAGGCGACGTTAAAGTACGATGCGGAATCCGGGAAACGCTCGCGCTGGATCCGTGTCACGTAAATGACATCTACCTCTTTAATGATGTCGTGGATCTCCTGATGGTCCGTGATCTCCATTCCCCTTTCCCCGAGCTCGGTTATCAGTGAAGAGGGCAGTTCAAGTCCTTTTGGGGAAATGGTGTGAAGTTTTGCGTTATACAGGGAAAGCGCTGATGCCAGCGAGTGCGCTGTCCTCCCGTACCTTAGGTCACCGATGAGCGCCACATTGATCCCATCCAGTTTCATAGATTGCCGGATGGTGTACAGGTCAAGGAGTGTCTGGGAGGGATGTTGGCCAGAGCCATCGCCCGCGTTAATCACAGGAACCCCGGCAAAGTGGGCAGCAAGCCGCGCCGCGCCCTCCTTTGGGTGCCGGATCACGATCGCATCAGCGTAACCGCTTACGACACGAATGGTATCTGCGAGCGTTTCACCCTTCGCCATCGAACACGCTTCCACACTACCTACCGATATAGATGTGCCTCCAAGCCGCGCTATCGCTGCCTCAAAGCTCATCCTCGTCCTCGTGCTGGGCTCAAAAAAGAGCGTTGCAAGTATTTTTCCGCAGAGCGCGTTCCTGTCGTATTTCTGCGCATCAATGCGTTTCGCATTGTCCAGCAGACGGTCGATCTGCCGGCGGTCAAAATCCCTGATCGATATGATGTGCCGCGTCACCACCCCTCCTGCTTAAACTCACTAGTACAATCGTTGAGCGTGAGGTATTACCTAGCTTTCGGCTGATGAACAATACCAGAGAGGAATGATATTATTGAATCGGTGAACACCTGTATATAGATTTTAAACGGAGGGACAATTCGTGCAAATTCCCATCGCACATCCGGTAATCGGATATGAGGAGGTCGCCGCAGTAAGCGAGGTCCTTAAGTCCGGGATGCTTGCACAGGGAGAGAAGGTAGCTGAGTTCGAACGTGCATTTTCAGATCTCTGCGGCACGACCCATGCGGTTGCAACCAATAACGGCACCTCTGCGCTCCATGCCGCACTGCTCGCTGCGGACATCGGACATGGTGACGAAGTTATTGTTCCCGATTTCTCATTCGTTGCTACAGCAAGCAGCGTTTCCATGTGCGGTGCGACCCCGATCTTCTGTGATGTGGATGAGCAGACATTCAATATCAACCCCGTGCAGATTGAGGAGCGGATCACCCCAAGAACAAAAGCGGTGATCGGCGTCCACCTTTTCGGACAGCCGTTCGATGTCCCGGCGGTGCAGCAGGTCTGCGAGGCGCATAATCTGACACTCATCGAGGACTCAGCCCAAGCACACGGGGCTCTGCTTAACGGGGAGCGCGTTGGGGGATTTGGGCATTTTGGCTGCTTCTCATTCTATGCGACAAAAAATATGATCACAGGAGAGGGCGGCATGGTGACCACAAGCGAAAGGGCACTTGCAGAACGCCTGAGAATAATCATCAACCACGGGCAGAGTGAGAAATATCTGCATACCCGCCTCGGTTATAACTATCGCATGACTGATATTGCAGCGGCGATCGGGATTGTGCAGCTTAAAAAACTTGACAAGTTTAATACAAGGCGGCGGAAAAATGCGGAGTTCCTGACCGCAAATATCCGGTGTAAAGGAGTCATCACACCTGTCGTAGCGAATGGTGCTCACCATGTCTATCATCAGTATGTTATCCGTCTTAGTGAGGAATTCCCGATGAAGCGCACGGAATTTATAGACTATTTAAAGGCGAAGGGGATCGGGACAGCAGTGCACTACCCACTCCCCATCCACCGCCAGCCGATGTATGGTGTCCACAATGACCCGGATCCCTGCCCAGTCTCGACGAAGCTGGCATCCTGTGTCCTCTCTCTCCCGGTGCATCCCATGCTTGATGGAAAGGAACTGACATATATCTGCGATGCGATCAACAGGGTGATTTGATGGATGTCGGTGTGATTGGAGTCGGGACGATGGGAAAAAACCATGTCCGTGTCTATTCGGAATTAAAAAATGTTGATTCAGTCAGTGTATTTGATGTCAACCGAAACGCTGCCGCAGAGGTTGGCGCACGGCATGGTGCTGTTGTTCACGATTCGATTGACAATATGCTGGCTCTGGTAGATGCCGTGAGTATATGTGTACCAACACAGTTCCATACAGAGGTCGCAAGGAAGGTTTTTAGTGCCCGATGCGCTGTCCTTATCGAAAAGCCGATCTGCGCCACATCGACGGAAGCAAAGGATCTCATGAAATCGGCCCCAGATGGCAGTATAATCGGTGTTGGCCATATTGAGCGCTTCAACCCAATCGTAGGTGAAATCCATAAAATTATCAGCAAACCCCTTTATGTGGAGATGAAGCGGCACAACCCCACCTCATCGCGAGTAACGGGGAGCTCTGTTGTCGAGGATCTGATGATCCATGATATCGACATCCTGCAGAACATCCTGTTTGAGAAGGTACCGTGTACTCTTTATACGGTGGGAAATCCTGATGTCTGCAGCGTTCTCCTGAAGTGCGGTAATGTCCCTGTTGCTCTCTCCGCAAGCAGAAAATCCTCCAAGAAAATCCGGCTAATCTACATCGAGGAAGAGGAATTCACAATCGAAGGGGACTTTATGACACAGGAAGTGACCATCTACCGCAAGCCCGGACAGTATTTGGTGGAAGCTGAACGGTATGTTCAGGAGAACATCATCGAGAAGGTGATGGTAAATAAGCTTGAACCGCTCAAGCTCGAGCTCGCAACCTTTGTGGAGTGTGCACGGCAGAACCGCCCCTTCCCGATCACCCCCACCCAGGCGATCCGCAATCTTGAGGTCTGCGAAGCGATCCGTGCAGGGTTCTGACAGGAGAGCACGGACGTGACCCTTTCGGCACTTATCAAAAAACGAGGTCCAATTAAAAAGATCGGCGTCATTGGCATGGGGTATGTCGGGATCCCGGCTGCAGTCCTCTTTGCCGCATCACCGCAGTTTGATGCTGTGTACGGGTTCCAGCGCG
>JAPKXX010000055.1 GCA_026394595.1 Methanoregula sp.
ATCCCGAATATCAAGAGTTTGAACTAATTTATCAGAATATTTTTTGATTATTTTTTTATATTCTTTCATGTAGTAACGACTTCTCCCTTAAGATCAGTTAAGATATTTTTATGAGCCTTTTGCATATTTATCTAGCATCCCTCACATCCAGCCTGACATACACATGGCATGTCGGGCAATGCACCTTAACAGGTCTGCGTGTCCTTGACAGGCTGGCAAGCCATGGACAATTGACATTTCCCCAACCTCAATTATTTTTCAGTGTTGCGCCTGTTACACCAAGCAGGAGATTCTCTTCAGGTTTATAGAAACATTAATCGTTGTATGTGGGTATGTTTTGAACATGAGAAAACATTCCATCGCTTTGATGATATTTTTGATGACATTTTTAATAATTCTCTCTGTAGGTATTGCAGGATGTTCATCGCAAGCTCCATCTGCATCATCAGTAACCCAACCCGCAACACCTCCAACAACAACGGCTGCGCCAACGGTTGCACCGACAGCAATGGCAACCCCTGTTACACCCACGGTGGTTGCAACTACGGCAACACCCGCCCCGGTAAATACAACTGCAAAACCAACAGCGACGCCGACAACTCAGATTGTGGTCACCATCAAGATGACCAATTATAATACGGTAGATCCTTCCGGCACGGTTGTTATACAGAAAGGAACCAAAGTCGTATGGGAAAACCAAATGATGGCTCGGGAAAATGTAGTCAAAGTCGAAGGTTTGTTTACATCAGGGACTCTTTCCTCGGGAGGCTCGTTCAGTTATACATTTGACAAGGTAGGAACCTACGACTGGATGTCAATTACTAATGGTGCTTTTAAAGGAACCATAACTGTTCAATAATTTTTATCCTCGGAACATGGCGATTACTTTTTGCAGCGGGATCGCGCTTGGTCTGTTGCTGGAGCTGTTAATCAGGATTTTTTTATAATCATTTTGCCGGTTCATCAGGTAGTGATGGTAAGTTCATCCCGTGTGCTTGGATGTGCCCGAATGCGGGATGATGCTGCCGGATTGATCCGCTGCCAGCATCCCAAAATGTTGTGCCCTGATTGCTGTATCTTCCTCCGTCTCCAGACAGAAAACAGTACATGTTAGTGAGAATCACCGAAAGGATGGCACTTTGGGTTATAAGGATTTAGGTAAATCGACTTAGTGATCTGCTTATTGGGTTTTTATTTTTCCTGCCTTTATTGCCCTAATTAATTCATTAAACTGTTTTACCGTCAATGATACCTTATTAAAATCATCAATTATACTTACTTTTTGGTTGCCATCTTCAAGAACTACTTTCGGGAACAGAGTTACAGAATCTGAGGTAGGGTCTATTTTGAATTCATGTAATATTTTCATAGAATTTTCCTCAATCGATACATGCATGACGATAATTTATATTTAACGATTAGGAAGGCATTTGCTAACACTATCTTCGGATCGTCGCAATATATGCCCGTCTTGATTTTTGGTTTAATCGCCGTGATCGCTCTGTTTGAAACCTGGTGGCTTAATTTCAGGTATTTTCCGTCGTTATAATCGGCTGGTGGTGCCCGGACTGCGGGATGGTGCTTTCAAAAAGGTTGACGATACCTCGATTATCGTACACTTACACAAACCAAAAATATAACATGCCATATTACAATCAATCAAATCGTGTATTTCTATGGACTTCATGGATAAACTTCTGAAAACAGTCGATCTTTGGATTCCTGATGAACGACAAATAAGTATGGATAAAGGACATGAATTTGAAAATTATGTTGCTAATCTGTTTAAATTAAAAAATGAATATTTTGCAATTGCTGAATGGACAACAGATCATTCCGATAAACGGGCGGGCATAAGAGTAGAATCTGATAGTAAACCCGATTTTTTGATTCGATACAAACCAAAAAATGAATCATTTGCTGTCGAATGTAAATGGCGAGCAAATCCATACTACAATCAAAAAATTCGAGATTATGTCATCAAATGGGCAGAATCGTATCAAATAAAAAATTATCAGCAATACTCCAAAAAAATAATGTCCCCGTCTTTGTCGTGATTGGTCTGGCTGGAAAACCCAGTAAACCAGAATATATGTTCTGCCTGCCCTTAGAAGTGGCAAAATATCCTGAATTATTCCCTAGTGTTTTGGATAAATATGAGAGAGAGTATACGGATAAACCGTTTTTCTGGCGTGATGGAGTTTTAAAATAATTATTGTTCATCCCGTTTCAGGCCAAAAAAATCGATACCAAAGATCTGCTCGATCCCGTACAGGATAGCAAAGAAAAGGAGCGCATAGAGGATAAAACTCACAAGAAACCGGCTCCACCCGCTGATGCCGGCAGCGGCAACGAACATGTTCGAGAGCCAGTCGGCAATAATGATAGCTGCCAGGATCTCGGCAAAAAATACCACCCATTTCTTGATGTGCAGGATATTCATGGATAGCTTTCGATGCAATACCTATTAAAAACCATAATCAGCACCCCTTCCCTGCAGAGCTTCCCGAGCACAACCATAATCTCCTTTGCGCAAGTAATCACACTGTATGGCAGATCGGACTGACGGAAAAGAGATCGCAAAATTACTGGGTGAAATTTCGGGTATCATACAGAGCGGCCTTGATGCAGGAAAAGCCGCATCCATCCTCTATTTGATCGGGTGCCCGGTGCCCGAGGAATCGCTACTTGCAGAAATGAAACTATACAACGAATACCTCCCGATGGCATATGAGTACCCATATACGGATGAACAGCGGTATCTGCACTTTTTATGGGAATCGGTGGAGCGGTCACCTCTCTGCCTTGCCACGAACTTTGCGTTTCCCTTCCGCCGGATGATCGCAAAGAAGTTGTTCAGGAAGTGCGGTAAAAACTTCTGCTGCGAGAACGGGGTCAGGTTTAACTTCGGGCCGTTCATCGAAGTGGGTGATAATGTCTTCATGAACGCGGGCACATTTATCGACAGCAAGGGCGGGGTCACGATTGGCAACTCCGTGGGCATCGGTGAATATGTGCGTATCCTCACCCACACCCACTCGGAGTCCAACCATGCAGAGAGGACGTACGGGCGGGTCATCATCGGGGACTATGCCAAGATCTATTCGGGTGCGATGATATTCTACGGGATCAAGGTCGGTGAGGAGGCGATTGTTGCTGCAGGAGCGGTCGTAACAAAGGATGTGCCGGCAAACCACGTCGTTGCCGGCATCCCGGCAGAGGTCATCCGGGAGCGGCATAACGAGGGAAGGCACCGCGAGGAACTGAACCACCGCTGGTTGTTCCGCGGGGCATTCCAGGACGAGTGAAGGACTTTTTTTATTTCCTCCCCCTTTATCACCTGATTTTGAGAGGTATCCGCCGCATAGTGTCGCGGTCATTTGTGTATACCAGTCTCCCTAACAAAAAATCATTAAAAAATTTTCCATTTGTCCGCCGATAAGCAGGCATATAAGAGATAAGGATATATTTTTGATTATCAGGTCATTTCCATGAACGCTTCTTATTACGATTCCCGGACGGTGAACACATGATCATCCTTGTCAGTGATGATCCAGTTCAGTCAGAGGCTCTGTGCACCCAGCTCAGGCAGAAGGGGTATCTCTATTCGGTTGTTCCGGATGACAGGAAAGCGCTCGAATCTGTCAGAAACGATCGTGCAAGCCTGGTCATTATCGATACCGGCTGCACCTCGTTTGATGGTTTTAACCTCTGCACCATGATCAAAACCGATGAGACACTGCAGCATCTTCCCGTACTTCTTGTAACCGGTATCTCTGATCTCAGTGTATTGCTCAAGGTGCTGAACGCTCATGCTGATGCATTTATCACAACCCCCTGTGATCCCCCGTCCTTCCTTTCTGTCCTTGATGACCTCCTGAACGCACAGGAAAGGGAAAAAGGGCAGCTGGCTGTCAGGACACGGTTCCGGATTACCCATGAGGGATGTGACTATTACGTTGTTGCTGACCGGCGGCAGCTCCTCGAATTATTGCTCTTCACCTTTGAGCTTGCCGTGAGGACCCGCAATGAGCAGGAATCCATCCTGCGTACGCAACATGACACGATCTCGCAGGATCTCAGGGAAAAGGACGCGGCACTCGAGAACAACAAACGCGTTCTTGAGGAGCAGAGCACGCGCATTGCGGCACTTGAAGGACAAATCGCTGCACTCATAAAAGAAAAGGGGAACACAGAGCAGGAATCTCAGGAACGCATGAGCCAGGTAAGCCGGAGTCTTTCCGACATGGAAGGGGCATTAATCCAGGCACAGGAACAGCTTAGTAACGAGCGGGAACAGGCCCGTGCCCTGAAAGAAGAGATCGCCGCGCTCTCCGGAGAGCGGGATCAATGTGCACAATCCCATGAGACAGCGATCACCTCACATACGCAGGTACAGAAGGAATTTGAGGCGCAGTGCCGCACGCTCTACGAGGAGCAGCGCGCACGGGCATCGTCAGAGGCAGAACTGGCAGCACTCAGGGAAAAATATGAGGGCATCCAGAAGTTCCTTGATTCCGCGTCCCGTGATATCGGAGTACTGAATGCCGCGCTTGCAGAAGAGAAGGAGAAACGCAAAACTGTGGAAGAGCGCCTGAATGCCGTAATGCGGGAAATCGGGATCAAGGATCGGACTATCGAAGCACTTAACAAAGAACGTACGGCGTTGAAAAACGAACTTGACGAGAGAAAAAACCTGCCGTTGGCAACCGGTGAGCCGGCAGGTGCACCTTCACCAGAAGGTGCAGAAACGGACCCCAAAACCCGGAAACCTGCTGATGCCCCCTTTGCAGGAAATAAGAGGGAACAAGGGATAAACGAGCATGAGCCCCTGCTCCCCCTGCCCCCCACAGTACAAATGAAACTTCCGGAACCGGCTCCTGCAATTCCGCTTCCTGAAGCTCCGGCACAGGAGCAAAAACAGCCTGCCACAGAATCGCACCAGAAGGATGAACTCCCCGAAGGACCGGAGGGGCCTGAAGTGCCCGGCGATTTACCTGCAACAAAACCCGCACTTACTCCCCCCGCATATGTGCCGGCAGATTCGACCATGAGCCGGGACCGCTGGTTTGACATGATCAAGTGGGTCCACCATACCGAATCCATCCCGGCTGACCAGCGCAAAGAACTGCTGGGTAACCTTATGAAGATGAGCCGGCTCGTCCAGAAGGGCAGGCACCTGACCAGCCGGCAGGATGAGAGCATGAAGGCTCTCATCACCCAAGTCCAGGCGCTGGGGTACCGGTTCCATTAATTTTTTTTAGCTGTTCATGAAGTACGATGATGGCAGGAAGCAGTCCATGAACCGGATAGGTTCGAACCATTTTCTCTAATACCGGATCTCCTGTGTTTCGAGAACAACACTCATACGGGGTATCGCACAGAAGCCGGCAGCTGCCAGCTGCCCTGATGGAAACCTTTTAAGATCGGC
>JAPKXX010000076.1 GCA_026394595.1 Methanoregula sp.
TGGCTGCCCCGCTGACGCACAAATATCCGGATCGGATATCCGCTCTTATCAATAAAACGGGTAGTGACAACATCGGTCGCCTCATCGATGTGCTCGATCGTGACACTGTTGCTAAAGCCGCGCAACTCCTCTTCGATCATGAATGGACGCTCCTCACCGATCCGTGGGCTCTTCCTCATTACTAGGCTTTCCCCGACTCATGTCAATTCGCACTGATCCTGGATACTGGCGGGCCGATGGTTTTTTGTGGTATCATTCTCATCATGGTGCGATACTATATGAGTCGCATTTAATCAAAAGCGCTGTAACTATGATTTTTTTTAAAAAAATTGCATCGGGATATTGAACTGGTTAATTGTTGTTGTATCCCACTGGAAGGAGATTATCCCGCACGTTTCTTTTTGATCATCTCGAGAGCCTCGAATGCCTCCCTGCGGACGGCAACATTCTCATCAGTGAGGAGCGAGGTCAGGTGGTCAACTGCCTTGCTGTCACCGATCTCGCCAAGAAGGAGCGCTGCACGCTTGCGGACATCGCTCTGGTTATCCTTGAGCACCATGATCAGCGGTGTTGTCGATGGCTGGCCAATCATCCAGAGCGCCTCCATCGCCCCCGTCCTTACCAGCAGGTCACCCTCACGGAAGACCTGCATGAGAGGTGCGATTGCCGGGACTCCGATCGCCGCCAATGCTTTAACAACCTCTGTCCGCACGGCGCGATCAGGATCATTGAGCGATTCGATGATCACAGGCACCGCCTTGGTATTCCCGATCTGCCCAAGCACTTCCGCTGCACCTTTTCGTATCCCGGCATTTGCATCACCGATTGCCTTTATGAGCGGCTCAACCGAAGGTTCATCAATGGTGACAAGGGCGAGGGCAGATCTGCGCTGGACATCCTCGTTGGGATCGATGAGCGCCCTGATCAGGGGCTCGATTGCCGGTTCTCCTAATGAGCAGAGGGTTGCCATCGCAGCCATCCGTACTGGTTCCTTTGCATCATTTAGGCTCTCAATAAGGGGACCAATTGCCTGTGCATCACCAATTCGCCCGAGCGCCACTGCTGCTTCACGGCGGACACCCGCATCCGCATCCTTCAGCACCTCGATCATTGTGGGCACCGCCCTCGGATCTCCCATTCGCCCGAGCGCCTGCACCGCACCCCTGCGGATGATTGGCTGGGCGTGCCTAGTCGCTGCTGCGAGTGGAGCAAATGACTGCTCACCAATGAGCAGGAACGCACGGATCGTTTCCTGCCTGACATCCTCCCCCGGTTCATTGAGTGCATTGATAAGGAGTTCAATTGCAGGGCCCCCGATCTTCCCGAGAGTATCGGCAGAACCCCGCCTGATGACCCAGTATTCGTCTTTAAGCCCACGGATAAGCGGTTCGATGAACGGCTCACCGAGATCCCCGACAGATCTCACGGCATTCCAGCGTGTGTCGAGGTCACCTTCAGTCAGGGCCTGGAGAAAGGTATCATACCTCTCCTTCTGCGCACGAAGATGTTCTTCGTCCTCTTCGCGCCTGCCCGACCTGAAGACGTTAAGGAATGACTTGATAATTCCCATAATTGTACTCCACTACCGATAGTTTGTATAAAATCATTCAAATAGGTATCGGGTACCTGTGCAGAAGTTTTTTTCCCACCAAGGATGTTTTAATCGGATTTCAGACAGATCCGTCCCATTTGGTGCATATTTACAGGCACGGGAGAGTGAAAATACCGCCTGGATACACCGGTCGCTCCCATAAGGACGAATGAAAAAGAGGGTTGTTGAAAAGAATGTGTCAGGAAGCAGGAGAAGAACCAACAAAAAATTGAACGTTACTTGTTGCTGTTCTTGGTATATCGGATACGCTCATTGTATAGTAGCCAGCGGGCATTGTAGGATCAAAAGTGTATGTATAGCTCCATGTTTTATCAGCAGTTACGGAAGGCGAACCCAGATCAACACCGCTGGAGAACCGGTCAGGCCCGGACAACTTCAGTTGAACCGTTTTGGCACCACTTGAACACCGGCCTGAAAACGCGATTGTGTCTCCTTTGGATACAAAATATTTATTCAAGGAAATCGTTACTTCTCCTCCCCCGGTGACTATGAACTCAACCCTGCCGGAATTCCTTTTTTCTACGTCATCCACGACCATTGTGTATGAGCCCGACTGGACGGAATATCCGGGGTTCCAGGTATAACCCTGTGCCCGAAAAAGAAATTGAGTCTCCTATAACTATTGCATCTTTATTAGCTTGGATAGTAACCCTTGTTTGTGCAGTTGGCTGGGTGGTTTCTTGGGAAATTCCCTGGGATGGCTGGACGATTGGCTGAGAACCCGGGGTTAATGCAGCATAAAAGTGAGATGTGCCCTGCGATACCGTGATCGCTGTCGACCAGCTTTGGTATCCCTGGTAACGGAATTGAAGAGTATGGTTTCCCAATGCCACGTCAGCAACGGTACAGGGTGTAGTCCCCCGGTATTGATTGTCGAGGTATACTTCAGCACCGGAAGGTGACGATGTAAGTTCAAGCGTACCTTTCCCCGAATCCTGGCTGGATATACACCCGGATATATACACAAAAAAAATAAGGATAAGAATAACGATGTTCCTGCACATTTTCTCTCTCATATTCCTCACGATAACCGTTATTGCGCAGCATTATATAGGTTTGCAAAACCCCGGGGGAATTTTGTGTCAGCCAGTCTTTGCAAGGCGCAGGATCTCCTGTGCAAGGTCGATACTCTTCTTCTCATCAATCATGAGTGTGTCGAAACGCAGGGAGTTGGTTACGTCCACCGGATCGCGGATATCCTGTATAAAAATATCGACAAGCCCCTCATAACAGGACAGCGTGCCTGTCGATGAGGGCTCAAACCCGCGGGCACTCATCAGTGCCGCTGCCGGACCACTTACCGCAGAATCACCGATAAACGGGCTGACTGCAATCACGGTCTTTTCCTTTAATGCAGGTCTGATCCCCTCACATTCGAGGATTGGCAGGATGCTTGTGATCGGGTTGCTCGGGCCGATAACCACCACGTCGCTTGCTTCAATAGCAGCGATTACCTCTTCGCTTGCAGATGGTGGCTCATTGAAGGTGCGCACTACATCGTAAATCTCCAGTGCTCCTTTTGCCCGCACCCAGTACTCCTGGAAGTGGATCAGCCCCAAGTCTGTCCGCACCTGCGTTGTCACCTCGGTATCGGTCATCGGGAGCACGTTCTCCCGGACCCCGAACCTGTCGCAGAGCACCCTTGTTGCATTGGTGAGCCGCATCCCGTTTCGCAGCATCTCGCCCCGCGCAATGTGCACAGCCCGGTCACGGTCACCGATCGCGATAAATTCATCGATCCCTATCTTTTGAGCATCTTCATGGGTTGTGAAGGTATCATTCCTGATCCCCCACCATGTGTCGGTGTTCAGGATGCCTGAAAAGAGGTACATCACGGTGTCCAGGTCCGGCGAGAGGTGGTTACCGGAGATCCATATGTCTTCGGCAGTGTTTACCACGACAGAGATCTCGTGCCGGTCCATCACCCGTTGTGCGCCGCGCAGCAGCTTCGGGGTGCCGGTACCACCCGAGAAAAAGGTGATCATTACTCAATACTTTTATCCTTTGTATATGAAGATTCTTTTAGTGGTTTTTATAAAGATCATCAAGGATCCGGTCCACGGTTACGTTGAAGTTGAGGACTTTGCACTCGCGCTGCTTGATTCGCCGGTGCTGCAGCGGTTGCGGTACATACGGCAGCTGGGGTTCTCATATCTTGTGTACCCGGGTGCGAATCACACGCGTTTTGAGCATTCGCTGGGTACGATGTATCTTGCCGATGTCGCCTGCCGGAAGTTCCGGCTCAGTGATGAAGAACGGACTCTCGTCGCAGCAGCCGCGCTTCTCCATGATATCGGGCACGGGCCGTTTTCCCATGCAAGTGAACCGCTTATGAAGGAATTTCTGCACCATAGCCATGATATGATTGATGACCTCGTACACGAGGAGACCGGACATGTACTGCTGCAGCACGGAATCGACCCTGATGAGATCTGTGATGTGGTTCATGGCCACCACGCCCTGTCAGGCATAATCCATGGAGATCTCGATGTGGATAGGATGGACTACCTGCTGCGCGATGCCTACTATACCGGTGCCCCGTACGGTACTGTCGATGCCCAGCGCCTGATCAGGAATATGATCCGCACTGATGAAGGGGTTGTTCTGGACGAGAACGGGATTAATGCTGCTGAATCGCTGTTGATTGCCCGCACCCTGATGCGCCCGACGGTATATTTCCATCATGTGAGCCGGATCGGTGAGAATATGTTCCACCTGGCCATGCTGGAGCACCTGAAAGGCGGGGGGATGATGGCTTCTGATGTGTTTCGCATGGATGATGCAGCATGCATACAGGTGCTGCGTACCTCAAAAAACCCCGTTGCGCAGATGCTTGCAGGGCGGATCTACGAGCGACGGCTGTATAAGCGGGCTCTCTATGTGGGGGGTGATCAGGTAAACGCGACAGCATATCCGTCCGGAATTACACTGGAAACAAGCCGGTCGCTTTCGGAGAAGATAGCTGAACGTTCCCAGGCCGATCCCCATACGATTCTCGTGGACATACCGCCCTTTCCCAGCGATATGTCCATGGGTGTCAGGGTGAAGAACCGGCATGCTGTTGTTAGTTTTGAAGAGTTGTCACCCCGTATGCACACGCTTAACGAGACGCGTCGCGAACAGTGGCGGCTCGGTGTGTATACCCTGCCCGAGCAGCGCGAGGCGGTTGCTGAGGTTGCAGCTGACGTGCTCCACGTGAAAAAACCGACCCGGCAGGACACCCTGTTCTGATTCGGTCTCAGGATTTCAGGCACATGCCTTCTCATACCGGATAATTTTTGCCAAATGTTAATCTACAAAAATAATATAGCAATGGAACCAAACAATCACCTGTATGAAGACGTTTGTTGCGTTGATCCTTCCTCTGGTCGTTATTGGGGTGCTCATAGCAGGGTGCCTGGGCGGCCAGACCACTCCCGCCCCTGTACCAATGCCGGCTCCAGGTACGCTTTCCCCAACAGCAACCCAGACAGCCTCATTCACGCTGGGTGATCATTATCTGCAAAAAAAATACTCATTCCAGAGTGAAAAGGACATACAGACAGAACAGATCCGGGTGGATAACCCCTCATGGGGGATCGAATTTACCGTAATTCCACTCAACGAGAACCTGCAGTACTGCTGGTTTGAAATGAAGGTGACCAATATGAATACCGGTCAGATTGATATCTATGGTTATGGCCGGGAGAATGGATACGAGTTGAACCAGCGATATGCAATGCATGTAACCGGTCCCTATACAATCGAAATGCGGGGGAACCGCGTGAGTGTTGATGTGAATGTTGCTAAAAGAAATCCATAAGACGAGAGGATAGGTATGCTTGAAGACTGGATTGTGGTAACATTCGGGGTTATTGTCGTGGTCTGCGCATTCTGTGTACTGATTGTTGTTCTCCGCAGACAGGAACACCGGCTGTTCGAGAGCAGGTACAAGATGCAGATCTACAGTGATGTGCTCCATGCAGTCACTGAGATGAACCTTGCCGGAAACGATCCCTACAAACTTGATATTGCAAAAAAGAATCTCGCCTATACCGTAAACCGGCTCAACCTTGTCGGAAGTGCCCGGGTGTTAAAGAGCACCAATGACCTGCTGGATTTTTTAAACGAGCATGCCGGCAAAGACTTTGATGCCCTGAGGCTGCATAATATTCTCAATACCCTTGTTATCGAGGCGCGGCGCGACATCAACCCCGAGCATGCCCGCAGGGTAGAGGAAGCGCAGGTTCGTTTCAGGTTCTTCTCCCCCCCAAAAAAGTGATTTTTTTAAAAAAAGACAGGATAAACTCTTTTTGGTTCCGGCTCTGACATTGGTATGAATGGAGAGCGGGACAAGGATGAAAAAGGAATTCGTCATCGGGGTGACAGGTGCGAGCGGGATCTGCTATGCACACCGGTTGCTGGGGGTGCTCTGCGCCGATGCAACGGTGCACATTATCATATCTGAGGTAGCACAGAAGATCGCTGCCCACGAAGGTGTCGATCTCTCCGGATTCAATGCAAAATACCATGAGAACAACCGGATGTTCTCTGAAATTGCAAGTGGTTCGTACCGGTACGACGGGATGGTGGTAATTCCCTGCAGCCAGAAGACCCTTGCCGCCATTGCACACGGGTATGCGGACAACCTGATCACGCGGACTGCCGATGTCTGCTTAAAAGAGCGCCGGAAATGCATCCTTGTCACCCGAGAAACTCCTCTTTCAGCGATTCACCTCGCCAATATGGCCACCGCACACCAGGCGGGAGCGACGATCATGCCTGCCTGCCCGGGTTTCTATCACCATCCAAAGACGATCGATGACCTCGTTGACATGGTAGTCTTGCGGGTACTCGACCATCTGGGGGTTGAACATACACTGACGGAACGGTGGGGGGGTTCCGATGCGTGAGTTCATAGAAACGATGCGGAAGCACGGGCGCCTCATCGATGTTCATGAGCCCTGTTCCACCGATATGCAGGCAGCAAAGATGGCAAGCACCACTGACAAGATGCTCTTCTTTCACAATGTAAACGGGGCCCGGGCTGTTATGAACGTGACTGCGAACCGGCAGGCACTCTCCCTTGCGCTCGGGATCGGAGAACACGAAATCGTCCCGAAACTTGCCAAAGCCACGTATGAAGGCAAGGTTGTCAAAGACGGGAAGATTACCATGAAAAGTCCCGATTTATCCCGCATCCCGGTCATGCACCACTTCCCAAAAGACGCCGGGAAGTACATCACTGCAGGGATTGTTTTTTCAACATTTGGTGGTATGGAGAACGCATCGATCCATCGCATGCTTGTCCTTGACAAGCGGCGTGTTGCTGCCCGCCTTGTAGAGGGCAGGCACACCCATGTGATGCTGGGGACGGCTCTTGCCGAGGGCAAACGACTCCCTATCGCAGTGACAATCGGGACGCACCCCGCAGTCACATTTGCAAGCTGCACGCGGGTACCTGAAGGGATGGAGCTCTCGTATGCAGCCGAACTGCTCGGTGGAGAAATTACGGTGAAGCGTTGTAATAACGGGGTGTTAGTCCCTGATGCAGAAATTGTTCTTGAGGGATACATCGGTGCCGAACGCACTGACGAGGGGCCATTTGTCGATATCACCGGGACTTATGATCCGGTGCGATGCGAACCCGTGATCGAGTTTACCGGTATGCACCTCAAACGCGATTTTATCTATCATGGCATCCTGCCAGGGGGCAACGAACATAAGGTACTGATGGGTGCGCCCTATGAGCCGAAGATCTACCGGGCAGTCGCCGGCGTGACGCAGGTCAGGAACGTTGTCCTGACACGGGGCGGGTGCGGGTACCTCCATGCCGTCATCCAGATCAAAAAGAGCACGCAGGGTGACGCAAAGAATGCCATCATGGCGGCATTTGCCGCCCACACCTCACTCAAACACGTTATTGTTGTCGATGAGGATATCAATCCTGCAGACCCCGAATAGGTGGAGTACGCGATCGCGACACGGGTAAGCGGGGATCGGGACGTCATGGTGATCAGCGGGGTTCGGGGATCATCGCTTGACCCCTGCCAGCTCGAGGACGGGACCAATGTCAAGGTTGGTGTTGACGCGACGATGGTCTTGGGCAGGGAGGATGACTTCCGGCGTGCAACCTGGTGAAGCCCATGGAGCTTGAACCCGGGGACAAACGGATCCTTGCCGGCGAGTATGGTGAGACCCGGCAGAAGATGCTGGAGATCCTTGTCGCTCTTGGCAAGGTCTTTGGAGCAGAGCGCCTCGTTTCGGTACAAAGTGTGCAGGTAAGCGGGGCTTCCTATAAGACGATTGGGAAGTACGGGCTCGAATGGCTCGAACAGCTCGATGCCCGGGCAGTAGTACCTGCCGTGTTGAACCCGATCGGGATGCCGCGGGGGCGCTGGCA
>JAPKXX010000047.1 GCA_026394595.1 Methanoregula sp.
GCATTCGGTGTCAATGCCCCTGAATATACACGGTTGAGTTATTCAACATCGCGCGAGAATATCAAGCGAGCACTTGATAGGATCCGACAGGCAATGGGTGAATAACATGGTCAAAGAACTCTTAAGGAAATTATCCAACGCTCACGGTGTTTCAGGTAGCGAAGGAAGTGTCTTTTCCATTATAAAAAAGGAACTCAAAGGGCATGTTGACAAGATTTCGGAAGACACGATGGGTAACTTGATTGCGGAAAAAAAAGGGAACAAGTTCAAGGTTATGCTCGCTGCCCATATGGACGAGATCGGGCTCATGGTGAAGTTTATCGATGAAAAGGGTTTCTTACGTTTCGTTGCGCTTGGCGGATGGTTTGCCCCGACGCTCTACAACCAGCGGGTTGTCCTTCACGGGACAAAGGGACAGTGCCATGGTGTTATCGGGGGCAAACCTCCTCACATGATGGATGAGGAGGAGCGGAAAAAAGGGGTTAAGGTCGATGATATGTTCATCGATGTTGGTGCATGTAACCGGGAGGATGTCGCCCGGCTCGGGATCGAGGTGGGGACACCGGTGACCATTGACCGGGAGTTCACAGAGCTTGCGAATAACCGGGTGACCGGGAAGGCTTTTGACAACCGTGCGGGAGTGGCGATGCTGATCAAGACCATGCAACAACTCGACTCCCCATTCACGGTCTATGGAGTTTTTACCGTGCAGGAAGAAGTCGGCCTCAAAGGGGCACGGACAAGTGCTTACATGCTTGATCCTGACTGTGCTATTGCCACTGATGTAACCATTCCCGGCGACCACCCGGGTATTGAAATGAAAGATGCCGCGGTTGAAATGGGGAAAGGACCGGTAATCACGATTGTCGACTCCAGTGGACGGGGATTAATTGCAAATCGGAAGATTGTAAGATGGCTCAAAGACATTGCAGAAACCAAGGGGATCTCAGTTCAGATGGAGGTCGGGACAGGTGGAACGACCGATGCGACTGCAATTCACCTGAATAAAGGCGGGGTGCCGAGCACAACAATAAGTCCCCCCACCCGTTATATCCATTCTCCGGTTGAGGTTCTGGATATCAGCGATATCGAAGCTGGTATTGACCTGCTGGTGCAGGCGCTCAAGGTTAAGCCAAATCTCTAATAAAACAACAAAATATCCTTTTTATGAATTTTTTTAAAAAAACAAAAACGCCCCGGCCGGGACTTGAACCCGGGTCAAAAGCTCCGCAGGCTTCTAGGATGTCCACTACCCCACCGGGACACACATGAAACTTATGGCTTCCTGCTTACCTGTCCGGATTCACATGCAGAGCGAAAGGTACTAATTCGAGACCCGGCAGCTGCACGTCCCAAACGGAAAGGAAGGGCATAAATTCCATATTAACACTGTGCCGATGGTTAAAGAACGTATCGCTGGATACCAGCGGGACACGATATTGGCTCCAGACAATGATCTGATCCGAGTGCAGAGCCAGAGAACGGGTGATAAAACGTGTGTATCGGGAACGCAAAGGTGGATAAATGCAGACTTTTTATGTAGCGTCATGTTACCAGTATATTCGCCAGAAGAAAATTCCCGATATTGATGAATACAGGATTTTCCTGATGAAAAACCGGTATCTCTTCGTGAATGAAAGACGATCTCTCCCTGCGGAACACGACGAACTTAAAGAGTAACGATTACCGTCATAAAATAGGATATACTTGACTGTAAGAAAACAAAGACATCAATGAAATCCGAAATTCATGGAAAAACAAAGTTAGTTAAAATATTCTGATGGTATCACATCAGAAAAAATTTCGTGTTTTTTATTATTTCTTCTTTGCCGCCTTCTTTGCGGCGGGTTTCTTGGTTACGGGCCTCTTTGCCACAGATTTCTTTGCTACTGCCATTACAAGTCCACCTCCTGCCACATTTCGTTATTTAACAGATTAATTTAATTATTTAAAATATTTGTGGTAATTTATGGTCGTGAATCTGATTTCGGCTCTTATTGCCATTTATTTTATTCATCCTGCACACACAATTGAGAACAAATCCCATTCGCGTTTTTAATAATAAATAACAAGAAATAAGCCCAGAAGGTAAAATCCGAACGAAATCACGCAGATCTTAATTTTTTTTCCTTGGTAATCGACATACCTTTCCGCTCCATAGACCAAAGAGTGCGCATATCCCCTCAAAAAACGACAAATGATTTATGTTGAATCCACCTATCAAAAACCATATGAAACGATCTTTTATTATTGGGGTTATTGGAGGGTTTTTAGGTTTAATAGCGGCACTATTTATTATCATAACCGCCACATCCAATGATCTCACGCTATCTGGTGTACAGGCTGCCCTCTTCTCAAGTATGGGACTGATGGGTGCTGCAATATCAGCAAATGAAACAAGGTTTGCCGGTTGGATGCTCCTTTCATCCGCAATCTGGATCCTTATTACCGCTCCGCTTGCCGGCACCCTCACCATCATCTACCTCTATATCCCCGGTATCATTTGTCTGGCTGTGGCGGGATTGCTTGTCCTCCTTGAAAAAGAACCGGAAGAAAAAACCCAGTAACCGGCATTTTTTTGATCTGTCTCAACCCCTCCATGACAAAACAAGGATTCAATAAATTCTTCAATATTCACTCTTTTTATCTTACCAGCGCATATGCATTGAGCAATGCGCCCCCCGTATCTTGGCAGGATCCTTCTGCGCTGGTGCGACTCCTGCCATGTACCGATACTTGCCGAATGGTGTCATTGTGGCAGCGCGACACGCGGCGTGCCGGTTACTCCCCCCGGAGATGCCCGGCCAGCCTTTCAGAGTGATATCGATCTGATTAACAGGATCTTTGAACATCATTTCGGTGCCTTACTGATTCCCCCCGGCCACCTTGTCCTGCTCAACAAAGTGCCGGACAAGGATCGTATGGAGGAAATAATTGTTGGAGGGGGAATTGCCGGGTCAATCCGGTATATTCCTGATGAACGCCGGTGGGAACCGATCCCGCGACCTGAAGCTGGTGCGCTGATTAGACCGAGTCGCCACTGTGTAGTTGTTGATGATGGCGCCATTCCTGCAATAAGGGACTCCGGAGCAAGTGTACTTGCACCAGGGCTCGTTTCGATAGATGATGCTGTGCATATTGGCGACGAGGTCATTGTTCTCGCACGTGATGGCTCCTGCATCGGTGTTGGCAGGGCCAAAGTCGATGCTCCGATTGCACGTTTGATGAAGCGGGGTATGGTCGTGAAGATCCGGAAAAATGTACGGTCTACGATTATACCAGGTACCGCGACATGGGATGATGCGATCAGGGCAAATGCCATGGTGCTGGACAGGACAGAATCTGCCGCACTCCAGTTTGTGCGGGAGACCTGCTCACAAACCAAACTCATAAAAAATATCTCGTATTCCGGGGGAAAGGATAGTCTTGCCACGCTCCTTATTGTAATAAAAGCAATCGGAAAGGTCCCCCTCCTTTTCGCTGACACTGGCCTGGAATTCCCAGAAACCTATATGAATGTGAATGATGTCGCTAACTTTTATGGGCTGGAAGTTGTAAGGACTGATGGCAGAAACCAGTTCTGGGAGACGTTCGACCGGCTTGGCCCTCCATCGGTGAATGCACGATGGTGCTGCAAAACCTGCAAACTGGATCCAGTCCAGCATCTTATCCAGACTCGTTGGGGGGAATGCCTCTCATTCATCGGTCAGCGGAAATATGAATCCCAGCGCCGTGCATTAAGCCGGCGTATCTGGAAAAACCGTAGCGTTCCTGCCCAGCTCTGTGCCGCCCCGATCCATAACTGGACCGCGCTGCATGTCTGGTTATACCTGTTGCGGGAGCAGGCACCCTACAATACGCTCTATAAGCAACGGCTTGACCGGATCGGATGTTTCATGTGCCCGTCAAGCGATATGGCATTGATCCATATGATCGAAGATACGTATCCCTCGCTCTGGGAAGGATGGCAAAAACGTCTTGAAAACTGGCAGGAATTACACGGACTTTCCCCAAAATGGGCATGTGAAGGACACTGGAGACTAAAAGAGGCTCAGAAATTTGAAGAAAATAGCAATTGTTGATTACGGACTGGGAAACCTGCGCAGTGTTATCAGGGGCTTTGAGAAGGCAGGTGCGCATAGCGTCATCACTGCAGACCCCGGTGAAATCGCTTCCTGCGAGGGCATTGTACTACCCGGTGTCGGCGCATTCCGTGAGGGGATGGAGCAGTTGGGATCCCTTAAGGATACTGTTATTGAGGCAACAAAGGATGTCCCTTTGTTCGGCATCTGTCTCGGAATGCAGATGCTCATGGATGTTAGTGAAGAACACGGGGTGCACCAGGGGCTAGCCCTGATACCAGGTAGCGTAAAGAAATTCCCTCGGGTTCAAGGGATGAAAATCCCCCATATGGGGTGGAATTCAATATTTATTGAAAAGCCGGATAACCCGCTTGTTACCGGATGCGCTACAGAAGAATATGTGTATTTTGTGCATTCGTATTATGCAGATACAAGCGCGGACTATACATTAACAAAAACCACTTACCTCTGCCCTTTTGCTTCCTCTATTTTCAATAATAATATTTTTGGAGTGCAGTTCCATCCGGAAAAGAGCGGAGCGGTAGGGCTGAAGATCCTTAAAAATTTTATCGATTTGGTATAATTTGCCTGATCTTTTCAACGGAGCATGTTCAGTTCACATAATTGAGAACCTTTTAATTCCCGCAATTCGATGATGTAGGCATGAAGAAGCTGGCGTTTCTTTTCATTTGCATTTGCCTTTTGGTTATCGGCACTGTATCGGGATACGGACTCTATATCAACTGTTCTGAAAAGATCCAGATGGGACAGCCCTTGAAAGTCTCTATTGACAGCGACTTTCCTGTAGGAACCAGTTTCGATCTCGTCTTCTACGAATCACGGTATACCGCTACTGAGATCGATCGACAGTCGGTGACAATTCAGGAAAATAAACAGACACAGTACAGATTATTTGATACCAATGGACTGCGTGGTGGAGATTATAAGGTAGAGATCCAGTTTAAAGGCGCCGATGAACCACGCCTCCGATCCGACTCCACTACAGTCAAACTTGTAAAACTGATAGACCGGTCCGGTGAGATCACCATTACCTCACCACTGACTCAGGATGTAGATGAGGCCCTGCGCATTGAGGGATCGATCGCAAAACTCGGCAACAACGGTATTGAGATCGAGGTTCGTGGCCCCTCAGGACCACTTTTCGGCCCACAGTGGATTGAAACAAAAAATGACATGAAATTGGGAGACGGGCTTTTTACCAGGACAATACCTGTCGGGACGCGCGGTGACTATATGGTAAATTTTCGGGATGTTAATGGGTTCATCGGTAGTATAACGTTTCATGTCACCAGTACTTCACCAACAACGAGTCTGACAACGATAAGTATCCCCCCGCCCACAAAGGTGACCACACGACCCCCAGTTACAACGATCGCAACAGAGATGCCAAGCCCAACGAAATCCCAGTTTTCAATAGTACCCACGCTACTTGCAATCTTTATAATCAGCTGGATGGTAATCGGGGCTATCGGAAAAAAATACAGGTAATATTCAATTTATAATTTTTTATTTACTTCATTTTGCGCCACAGATATACTTCATAACAGATAAGTACAGCAATAACAAGGGTTCCACCACAAAAGAATGCAAACGAAGTATTGAGGAGTGAGTACGACGTGGACGCAGCTGCATCCGAGGTCACTCCGGCAAGAGCACCGGTTACTTCAACTGGAGGTGAACCATTTGCCATCACTGCATCAAAAGCGGCTCTGGATATGGCACCTGCAGCGTTGGGGGTCTGTGAGACGTTTGCTAAAATTACGTCTGAAGTTGCTTTTGCATACGCCATCCCGGCCTCCTGCGATGGAATCCTTGGGGCGGCATTAAAAGATTCTGTTGTCACCACTGATAAACCAAAAATCGGTGAGAGTATTGTAAGTATAAGGGAACCAAACGCCACAATACCAAACAGTGATGCATACTTAAGGAGCATGGACCGGACATTCGTTTGTTTGGGTGCAACGATAAGCAGCTGGTTGGTCAAACCGTAGACCTTAACCTCACGTCCTTTAATGCTGTATTTCGTCGCGGTGATGTTGATAAGACCCGCATCAAGCAGATTTTCGATATGGTACTTTGCGGTATTCATCGGGATAGAGAGGTGTTCGGAAATCTCGGTCGATGTTTTTTGCTCATCCCCTATGAACCGGAGGATATCGCCCGCGGTCTGGCTTGCCATCGCTTTTGCGATCTTTGTTGCCTTTTCCCCGCCAGGTTCCAGAACAATGACAGTATCAGCCATGGAGTGCTGCAATAATCCGTTCACGCCCTACCTTGAGAGCAAGGTCGAGCTGAGCGACGTTCGGTCCACCACCCTGTGCAAGAGATTCCTTTCCACCGCCCTTGCCATCCAGCAAGCTGCATACCTGCATAATAATTTCCCCGGCATTTACACGGGGATTACCTGATGCAAGGACGACACGTGCGCTCTCACCACCGCTGGCAAGGAGGGCAATACCGCCTTTTTCCGAGACAAAAACCGCAAGTGCAGAGAGTTCACGTGAAGGGAGATCCAGACGTTTGACAATAACAGAAACGCCTCCAATCGATTCAGAAACCATACTATGCATCTCCAGCTCCACGATCTTCTGGCTCAGGCGCTCGATCTCTTTTTTCTGGTCCTTCCATTCTGAAAAGAAACGGGCGACACTTGCAGGCAGGTTCTCCTGCTGTACCGAGAGGGTATCCGATGAAGAAGAAACAATCTGTTCCATATGCTGCATATAATAAAGAGCTGCAATACCTGCTGTAAACTCGATCCGCTCGATGCCGTCCTGAATGTGTTCGACACGGATGATCTTGATGACACCGACTTCACCGGTATTCCGGCAGTGGGTACCGGCACAGGCTTCGATATCACCAGCCACTTTTACGATACGTATGTCCCTGCCGGGAGGTACACCGCCCTGGTAGAGGACAAAACCATACTTCTGTTCGGCTTTGGTCCGATCCTCAACACTGATCTCGACAGGCAGGCTTGACATTATCATGCGGTTGGCGGTAATTTCAATCCGGCGAAGGTCTTCGGGAGTAATATGTTTGAAGTGCCGGATATCGAGCCGTGAGCTGTCGTACCCTTTCTGCGCTCCCGCCTGGTGGATGTGGGCACCCAGAACCTCTTTTGCTGCATTCAGAAGGATGTGTGTCGCCGTATGGTGGCGCATCAGCGACCATCGCCTCTCCTCATCGACCATCCCCTTAACGCGATCACCGCGTTTCAGAACCCCGCCGCTTATGTGATGAAGGACAACGTCACCGATTCTGATAGCGCCATCCACGTGAACCATGCTTTCTGCTGATACAAGTGTCCCCGTATCTGATGGCTGCCCGCCACCGTCCGGATAGAAAAGCGTCTGATCCATGACCGCATACCCATCAAAGAAATCGAGTACGACCCCTTCGAATTCTATGTCAACAGGCTGTTCATAATAGAGCTTTTTCGTGGGTGGCAGTCCCTGAACGCGTTCCAAATATGTTGCCGGGACATCTTCTGATGCCTCTGTTTTGGATTCTGAATGCATTTCGGCGATCTGGGAGTAGAAATTGTCGGGGAGATCAATAACAGCGCCCTCTTTTGTGGCAATATCCCTGATCAGTTCCGGAGGAATGCCATGGGAGTCATAGAGCGTGATAATCTCACTGGTAGGAACGCGCTGGCTCTTGGTTTTATAGGTTTTTACGATCTTCTGGACGATACGTGTACCACGTTCAAGCGTCGATGCATACTTCTCGACTTCGCGGTCGACAATCTCCCGCACGATTCCAATGTCCTGTTCAAAGGACTTTATTCCAACGATGCGCATCTGCTGTTCGATCAGGTCAGCAAGGGGATGCTGGATCTTCAGTTCATTCATCATCCGAAGGGTTCGCCGTATGACGAGCCGTGCGAGATAGCCTTCACGCACATTTGATGGTACAATACAGTCGCCAAGCATGTATGCAAGACACCGTGTATGATCAACGATGGCATACACTTTCTCAATGGGAGTGATCATCCGGTCAAGCTTATCGAGGGGTACATCGATATTGGACGCCACTTTCTTGCGCAGCTGATAAAGGTTGGATCCTGTTATGTTCATGAGCCCGGCGAATTTCGCATTGAGCGCGAGGATCTTGGTGAACTCCTTATTCTCCAGCATATGGGAGAGACCGGTTGCGCCCATCACAAGGCTCACCATCTCAGGGAAGACTGCATCATATATTGTTGGTGAACCTTTCGATGCCCAGACAAAACGCTCAAGCCCATAGCCCGTATCCACAACCCGTGTCTTCATCGGATAATACATCTCCCCGTTCAGATCAATGCCTGGCTGTGAGGTCTTCTGTCGCCCGAGGCTCATGAAGACGAGCGTTGCAACTTCGAGCCCTCCGATGAGTACTTCCACGCTGGGACCGGCATTGCCTCCGCCAATCCACGGGTGCTCCTTATAGGTGACACGATTGAGATCGGCACCTATGGATTGCAGGAACTTGTCACAGAGCTCCACCGTCTTGTCTTTCCAGTAGATTTCCTCTGTCGGGGAATTGAACGCATGGTGAGCCATCATCTCAAACATCGTAAGGTGCCGTCCGGATCTTCCAACAGAATCGAGGTCGTTTAAGCGGATGCAGGGTTGGGAGATCGTAAGCGGATTTGCGGGTGGGGGTACGACTCCGGCAGTGATAAAAGGCTGGAAGTCGGCAATCGATGCGATGGTTAGGTAAATGTCATCACGCCACCGCGCAACTACCGGATACCGTGTGATGCGGGTATGCCCGTTTTTTTCAAAAAAAGACAGGTAGGCTTCCCGCATACCATCAAGGGTGTTGCATTTGAAGACAGGATTGCCAATAAAATTATAGGGTTCGCAGGGAGCATCACCGCAAATCGTGCGACTGGAATCGCGCGTCCAGAACGCTGCACCGCAGCTGCTGCAGACCTTTCGGGTTAACCCTTCGTTTTTAAAATAATCGAGCTGGTATTCTTCTTCGAGCATGAAAAACCACGTGTTTATCAATACTTCAATTCAGAGGATAATTATTGTATCTTTTTCGTGATTCAATGAATTCATAATTGGAAAATGTTTTATTGGTAAACCCGTCCTGAGGAGAGAAGAGATCCTACTTTTTCCATCTCTCCTGATACCAGGTGTCAACACTGACAAATGAACCCAAAGCACCTGCGAGACGGACCGCCAGAAGATGCCAGCATTCCCTTCCCCTATAGAGAAAATCCCCGCAGGTACAGAAATCTTCATCAATGACATACTCTGATGTTTCGCTTTCTACAACAAAAAAGTCAAGATATTTTTTTACACGCTGATCATCGATCGCTGCAAGTGCTTTTTCTCCACGTTTGCCGAAGAACGATATCACTTCTTCCCGTTGATCCGCAGACAGCTCCCTCGTTTCTGAAATCCGCTTTATAATGTCCTTCATGGGATATGCCGGATAATCGGAGGATCATCGATATAGTCCCAACCCATTTTTACTGCAAGGTCCCGCATCGCAGGAGCTTCGAGTGCGTAATGGGTTGATTCAATACAGGGCAACGGAGTATCACGGGCAACTGCATGTTTCATCTCAGCTGAAAGAAATGCCTCGGCGCCAAGTGCTGCCGCCTCATGAATAAGTTCAGGATCAAACCCGCTCCCTGCAACAATTGCAAGCCGTTTCACAGTCCCAACCTTGCCCCCCCATATCCGTATATTTCCTCCCAGGCGCCGGGAGAGTTCGGAGAGCGGGATAGTGCATGAACCAACCCGGCCCAGCGACATTGGCATAATATCAGAGAGCGATAACAATCGACACAGTGCATCATTGACACCACCCTCAACACAATCGAAATTGGTATGCATGACATAGAGGTTCATACCTGAAGCCAGCAGTGCTCGTATAATCTGTGCGGTACGTCCGGTAATCTGGGTCAGGGGGGTCCAGAGAGGGGTGTGGTGTACTACGAGCATATCCGCAGATGCAGCAACCGCTTGTTCAACAACAGCGGCTGTTGCATCAAGTGCACAACAAATCCTTGTGATCTCAGGACGACCTTCAACAATCAGCCCAATCCTCCCCTGATCAAAGTCCCTGGCAAGCGCAGGAGGGGCCAATTGCTCCATCAATTTAATGAATTCACCCACATGCATACTGGAATATGAGAATGCCGGATTAATGACCGTAACTCAGCAGGATATTACTAACAGTAATAAGAAATAATATAAATATTCATAAAACGATATTTCAGGGCATGCGCAAGTCTATCAATCAGATTAACCAGCGGATCCGTGAGGGGAATGCACGTGTTGTTACCGCAGAGGAGATGCCCGACATCGTTGCTGATCTTGGGGAAGAGGGAGCATTGAAGGAAGTTGACGTGGTCACTACCGGTACGTTCGGCGCGATGTGTTCATCAGGTGCATTCCTCAATTTTGGTCATGCTGAACCTCCGATCAGGATGGAAAAGATCTGGTTGAATGACGTGGAGGCATACGGGGGCCTTGCAGCAGTAGATGCATATATCGGTGCGACCCAGCAGTCTACCACAAGGGAGGAACAGTATGGTGGAGCTCATGTAATCGAAGACCTGGTTGCAGGAAAAGCTGTCGAAATGAGGGCAATATCCCGCGGCACCGACTGTTACCCCCGAAGAACCATTACTACGGAACTACTGCTTGAAAACCTGAATCAGGCAATCATGTGCAATCCCCGCAATGCATACCAGCGGTACAATGCAGCTATCAATACCACAGACCGGACACTGCATACCTACATGGGCACTCTCCTCCCCAATTGCGGAAATATCAGCTTCTCAGGGGCCGGGCTCCTCAACCCGATATCAAACGACCCGAAACTCCGCCTCATCGGTAGTGGTGTACCCATCTTCCTTTGCGGTGCACCGGGGATGGTGGTTGGAGAGGGTACGCAACACTCACCTGCTGGGGGGTTTGGAACGCTGATGGTGACGGGTGACTTGAAAAAAATGTCGCAGGACTTCCTGCGCGCTGCGACGATGTTTGGATATGGTGTAACGCTCTATGTGGGACTCGGTGTGCCACTGCCGGTAATCGACACCGATGTTGTGCGCGCGACAGCAGTCCGTGATGAGGACATCACAGTCGACCTGCTGGATTACGGCGTACCGAGCCGGAACCGTCCTGTACTGCGAAAAGTGAATTATTCTGAACTCCGCAGCGGAAGTGTCAGCCTGAATGGTGAGGAGGTCCGGACCTCCTCCCTTTCCAGCTTCCGTAGGGCACGAATAGTAGCTGATAGTCTTAAGGACTGGATCGAGAAAGGAAAGATGGAATTATGTCTCCCCACACAACCAATCAATCCCACAAAACAGGTGCGTCCGATGCACGAGACGGTCAAGGGGCCGCGGGTACTGGATATCATGGACCGCAATGTAGTCAGCATTGGAGAGGAGGAGGAGATCAAAGGAGCAGCCCGGAGACTGCTCAAGGGTGAGACCAACCACCTGCCGGTAATCAACAGGGAAGGAAGGTTGGTCGGTATTGTGACGACATTTGACGTTTCCAAAGCGGTAGCAAACCCGGGAAAAGCCAGACTTGTGCGCGATATCATGAAAAAGAAGGTAATCACAACGACTCCCGATGAAGCTGTTGATAATGCTGTACGCAAACTCGAACAGCACAATATCAGCGCACTTCCGGTAGTAGATACTCAAAACCATGTAGTTGCCATGCTCACAGCTATCGATCTTGGAAAGCTATTCGGTGGAAGGTGGCTGAAATGAAACTGCTCGTAAACTTTTCACGGGGAAAAGGAAGAAAGCCTATTATTGCTCAGGTCGTGCGCGACACCGGTGTACTGATCAGCGTGGAACGTGCGGTTATCGATTCCTCTGAAGGGGAAGCTCTCATCGATGTTCCGGACGACCAGTGCGAGCTTGTCCGCGATACCATGACTAAGCTTGGAGCGAATGTTCGCATTCTCGAACATGGCGTTAGCCTTAATGAGAGCGAGTGCGTTGACTGCGGTGCGTGCATCAGTATCTGCCCACGGGAAGTTTTCTCGTTCGATCCGGGTTTGAAGCTCCTCCTTTCAGAGGAACGTTGCATCATATGTGGTAAATGCGTTGAGGCATGCCCGCACCATGCCCTCACCGTGCAGGTATGATACGTGAGCGGTTCTTCTTCCGGGAGACTATTGCGACGATCCTTGCTGAAGAAACGGTGCATATCACTTCAGCTAAAAAAGGAATTCTTGCAGCGAGGCAGGTACTGGAGAGGTACATTGCCCGCGACCCTTTTTTTCTGGTAACGCTTGATCCCTACGAACCGGACTCAGATGAGCCCGTAATTGTCCGGATGGCACAGGCAACAGCGAAAGCAAATGTCGGTCCAATGGCTGCAGTCGCAGGAGCAATCGCATGGGCTGGTGTCGAAGAAATGACTGAACGTGGTGCTGAATTCGGTGTGATTGACAATGGCGGAGATATTGCCCTTATTAGCGACCGGAATGTACGGGTTGGCCTCCACGCGGGGACCGCACCACTGTCAGGAAGAGCAGCATTTGTAGTGCCGCCACAGGAAAGCATTCTTGGCATCTGCACCTCATCGGCAACAGTAGGCCCCTCTATCTCTTTCGGTGTTGCTGACGCAGTAACGGTTTTTTCACATGATGTTGCCCTTGCTGACGCGTATGCGACGTCAATCTGCAATCAGATAAGAATCGATGATGCATCGGTCCTTTCAAAGCTTGATCCTGATGAAATCAAAGGGGTATTCGCTGTTCTTGGTGAGCATACAAAACGGTGGGGTACGTTACCGCCAATAATCAGGGCTGTGGTAGATGAACATCTGATAAGTGCCGGTGACCGGTTATAAGATCGATTGGATATATGAGAGCGCATCATGGTAGGAGGAACTCCCGTTGAACATGGCAAGTACCTGCTCCCCGTCACTGACTACCATAACCGGTTCATTTCTTACAATCATAAAGATCAGTTCACACAAATCAATCTCATCAATAAGCACTCCAAAAGCCAGATCAGACGCAGGTGAAAGGATCAGGCGTTCCATCTGCAGATCACCAGGGACTTCACGGAAAAAATAAGAGAATACCTGGAATGCATTGAGCAGATCTGACACCAGTAGATCATCCCGCACAGATGGAGTGAGATTATCAAGTTTTTTAATAAGAAGTGATACATCTTCCCCGCATTCATCGAGCAGCTGATCGGTGATTGCCGCCAAATCGTGATAAGGCAGGGATGATTCTGATACATTCATCCCTTTTTCTTTTGTCCCATGAACAAAAAATACTGTTTTTCACTAATCACTCATCATACAAAAAACTATATTCACACCAGCGGGGAATGATTACGAATGAAAGAGGAGGATATTGACTGGATTATATACCACCTCCTTGTTCGGGTGAAGACGGCGTCACCAGATGAGTTGGCAGCACAAAGCGGTTTGGATCTCTCCCTAGTAATCCTGTCGCTTCAACGCCTTGAACATAACTTACTGGTTAAATTCGCCGATGATCGGGCAAGGGTGCTGAATATCAGCGAGATGCTGATCCTATGTCAGATGAAATATGATACAACCCTCCCTTACACGATTGAAAACGGGGTCATCAAACCAAAAAAGAAGGAGTAACCCGTGACCCGTGCCGCAGTTCTCAGGATCGGTCACCGGCCCGAACGCGACCAGCGGGTGACCACCCATGTCGGGCTGACGGCACGCGCGCTTGGTGCGGAAGGGATGTACCTTGCTGCAGCAGATCACGGAGTAGTACAGAGCATTTCGGATGTAGTCAACCGGTGGGGCGGGAATTTCTTCTGTCAGGATAATGTGAAGTGGCGCCGGTGCATCCATGAATGGAAAGAACATGGCGGGACCGTTGTACACCTGACAATGTATGGTCTCGATCTTCCGGATATAATCGGTGAGATCCGAAAGAAAGAGAGATTACTCATCATTGTTGGTGCCGAGAAAGTTCCCGGCGAAATCTTTGGACTTGCTGATTTCAACGTTGCCATCACGGGTCAGCCCCACTCTGAGATTTCAAGCCTCGCCATTTTTCTTGATCATGTATTTTCAGGCAATGAACTGACGAGGGAATTTTCTGATGCAAAGATCCGGATAATTCCTTCAAAAGCGGGGAAAAAAACGGAGGATCTGTGACAAGTCGTGTGCTTGTCGCCGGATTTGCCACGCGCCACGTGGCTCAGTCTGCCTTTAATGCAGGATATTCTGTATATGCTGTCGACCATTTCTGCGATCAGGACCTGAACTGGTACACAAAAGACCGGATTCGGTTCGAGGATTTGGAAAACCTCCCTGATGCGATAGAGGAAATGTGCCATCGTTATCAGTTCGATATGCTTGTCGTGACAAGTGGTGCCGAAGACCTCGCAACGGGAATTCCTCTCTTCGGAACATCAGGTGAAAAAGTGGCTCGTTTTCTTGACAAACTTGACATGCAGCACTTTTTTGAGGATTTGGGAGTCCCGGTAGCCGGACTTGCGCAGACTGGAAAGTTCCCGGCAATGATCAAACCACGCCGAGGTGCGGGAGGGTGGCGGAATACCATAGTAAAAGACGAACGGGAAATTACTGCATGGAAGGAACTCTATCCGGAAATCCCCTATATTCTGCAACTCGTAGTGGACGGCAGGCCTGCAAGTGTCTGTTGTGTTGCCGATGGCACCCGTGCCCGTGCAGTGGCGGTCAACGAACAGATCTTACGCGGGGGCAGTACTTCTGCATTCGGATTTTGCGGATCTGTAACACCCTATGAATATCCCCTGAACCGGCACATGATCGCCATCGCAGAAACCATCGCAGCATCAAGTGGATGTACTGGGACGGTCGGCATTGATTTTGTAGCGGGAAAGGAACCAGTTGCGATCGAGATCAATCCTAGATTTCAGGCAACGGTTGATACGGTAGAAACTGCGACAGGATGCAATTTATTCCAGCTCCATATCAACGCATGCAGGGGCATTCTGCCTGAGGTAACCCCCCATCCCGCGAAATATGCTGCCCGGGGCATCCTCTTTGCTGACAGAGATATGATGATACGTAGCGATCTCAGACGTCTCTCACCCATAATCACGGATATTCCCTGGCCAGACACGTTTCTTGAAAAAGGGCAGGCGATTACCAGTGTCTTTGGCTGGGGGGGCACTCGTGAAGCAGCTCTCGCACTGCTGGATAAGAATATTAAAATGGTTCAACAATATCTAGGGTGATGAATTCCGCAGAAGAAGTGCTGAAGGATAAGGCAATTCATACCTACCTGCACAGGCTAATCAGTGACGAGGGAATAGAGCTCCTGAAACGGTTCCCTGATGAAGGGGAGCATAGCGACGAAGATCTTGCAGCGAAGACCGGTATCAACCTGAATACGGTCAGACATACACTCTACACGTTGTATGAAAAACGGCTGGCCGAATATCACCGGATAAAAAACAACGAAACCGGCTGGCTCACCTATCTGTGGCAACTCAGGATTGACAAGATCTATGACACAATACGGGAAGATCTTGAACTGGTGCTGGATAAACTGGAACACCGTGCACAGTTTGAGGAAGAAAATGATTTTTATATCTGCCGGGAGTGCGGTATCATCTATACCTTCACCAAGGCTTTGGATAATGAGTTTAAGTGTCCTGAATGTGAGAACGCTGTCACTCATTTCGATAATGAAGCACTCCTAAATGCCCTCAAACAAAGAATACAGAGCATAAAAGAATCAATTGGTCATGCCTAGTACTCGTAAACGGTACGAGGCAATGCTGCGGAATGCAGGATGTGATTCGGCGGTAATCAAGCATTGCTGCGCGGTCACACGGTATGCACTTGACCTCGCAGGTGATAATCCTCTTATCGATCGCAAACTTCTCGAGACAGGAGCAATGCTTCACGATATCGGGCGTGGCCAGACACATTCCATAGTCCATGCGCAGGCTGGTGCCGACATGTGCCGCAATTTTAAACTTCCCGAGCAGGTGGCACGGATCATTGAACGGCACACGGGTGCCGGACTTACCGCCGATGAATGCACGCTCCTGGGTTTGCTACCCCGTGACTGTCTACCCAGGACTATTGAAGAGCAGCTTGTCGCTCATGCAGACAACATGATCAACGGTATAAAACGGGTCACGATCCATGAAGCACTCAGCTCCGCCATCCACCTGAACAGAAAGATCCGCAATCGGATATACCACCTTTCGCTCAATGTTGAGATTTTGTGTAAAAATTAAAACAAAGTTCTGGATATTTTAGATAATCACTTGTTTTACCTGGGGCAGGGCACGGATTGTCTCGACGACACCCGCTGGCAGAGGGTCCTCAACGATGATCACCAGTTTCGGTTCCTCGGAAAAGTGAGGATCCGTCACAAAGATCTGCCGGATAGAGATCTGATAATCGCTTAGCACTCTCACCGTTGCACCAACAATACCCCGTTCACTCGCATTCTTAGGCAGAACGGTGATAACCGAATATCCAAGTGCCTCTGCCACATGGCTCAGGTCGGGGGTTGCCCGCATATTGATAAAGACTTCGCGCAGCATTGGGAGGCTGAGTATCCGGTGGGCTGTTGAATCAACAACACGCCGATCCGATCCTATCGCTTTGGCAATTGCTGTTGCGGGGATCTCGATGCCATTACAGCTGATCCTTCCCTTCTCCGTGACACCAAACCCGTTCTCAAGGAGGAAACGAACCACGCGGCTCTGGGATGGAGAGTCAGCGAATTCATGAATGATGTCAGACCACATACAAAGCACTGGGTATGGCGTATATAAATATACACCTGTGTTGATTCACGGACATACAAAAAATGATGACCTGCGTGCATTCTCACGATGAACCCATTGCTGTTCCTGATAAACAATTGCCATTCTTGCTATCGTAATTATTTTATTACCGCAAGAGCACTCGTTACATAAATTTCTTTAACATAGACAACCTCTATGATATGGCATGGGCGAGGGTTGCCAAGCCAGGTCAAAGGCGCTAGCTTGAGGGGCTAGTCACGCAGGTGTTCGAGGGTTCAAATCCCTTCCCTCGCATTGCTCTTTTTTAGGCTCTGTACAAAACATCCACTTTAATAGCGTTCTTGGGGGTGTCTGCCATTTCGGAGAAAAGGCAGATTTAAAAAGATATTCTTATGAATATCTTCGAGCTTCGCCCCCGCCAACTATGGCAACCCCCTTTGCGATATCTGTGGAAAACCGGTTCTGCATTGTCCTCTTTTACAGATGTGTGATCAGGGATTTCTGCAGAACTCTTTTTTATTCACCTATCCTTAAATCAATTCTAAAAAGGGATAATTCCGGATGTATTGGATGCAACTTATGCCTTTAGCACCGGCGCATCATACGCCCCGATCCCGACCTGCATGAATCCTTTGGCGACAACCCACCCGTGATTTTCCCCGAAGTTCAGCATGCTGATCGATGCCCGGTACTCGTTAAAGGCGGGTTTGAAGATCTTCCAGTCGTTCCTGCCCACGATTTCAGAATCGATGCTCACTCTCGCATTGGGGGACGTCGAATAATCGGCATAGATGGCGCTCTGGTAATTATAACAGCTGCCCCCTGCGGATGGATCCGGGCAATCAACCTTCCTGAGATCCGGCATCGGGCGGAAAACCGCGTCGTTCACCAGCGGCGTCCGAGTGTCGATCAAACGGGCTACTTTTGCCTCCAGAATAAGTTCATATCCAGAGACCCTGCTTGATGTTGCATTTCCTGCCGGTGCAATAACCGGTGCCTGTATCTGAACGACGGTCCCTTTATTAGAACCAATGAGCGTAGTCTTCCAATCTGACGGAAGCCCTTGGATATCCCGCACACTGTAGCGTTCCACAACAGGGGAATTCCCCCGGTTATCCGCAGGAATGGGTATGAAGAGTGTTACGTTCCTCAGCACCGCGTCCGTGGAAATTGTACAGGAATATGAATA
>JAPKXX010000014.1 GCA_026394595.1 Methanoregula sp.
TTCTTCGAGGGTATAGGGGCTGGGCACCCTGTCGAGGACTGATTTTACGAGCCGCTGTATAATAAGATCGACATAGCGCCTGTTTGGGGCTGTGCCGTGTGTGTAGTCGGTGACTGCAAGACCGAAGTGGCCGTAAGGGGGCTCACCTGGTTCGAGTGTCATGTATTCACCAGGCCCTATGAGTTTCACGACAGTCAGGGAGAGATCCGGAAAACTTTCAGGGTCTGCTTCTTTTTGGCGGTTGAGGAATGCCGAGAGCGCCTTTGAATCCGGTTCAGCGGGGAGTTTCTCGCCGTATGTCGCAGCGGTAATGACGATCTCTTCCCAATATTTGGGCATGCGGACGACTCTTTGGATCATCGGTATGCCGGCTTTTCCCAGGTAGTCTACCATAGTTCCGTTGGCTGCGACCATGAACTCCTCTATTATGCTCCGGGCCATGTTCTTTTTCTGGACAACTAGGTCCTTCACAAAACCCTTCTCCACCACCGCATTGGCTTCGATTGTCTCGAGATCGAGCGCTCCTTTCTCCATCCGATAATTTTTCAGGCGCCGGGCTGCCTCGCTTTGCAGCTGAACCTGTTCTTCGAGTCCAGGGACTTCCCGGACTGATTGGGGAATAGCCTCAACCCCGTCCAGCCAGTCTCCGACTTCCTCATAGATGAGTTTTGCCTTGTTGGATACCATGGCCCGGTAAATATCCCCGTGACGAACGTCTCCGTCCGGGAGAACCATGTATTCAGTAACGATCGCCATATGGTCCTGACCTGGCAGAAGGGATGTTATGCCTTTGGAGAGTTTGTCTGGCAGCATGGGGAAGGTCTCAATGCCGGTATAGACCGAGGTTCCGTTATGGGCTGCATGCTGGTCGGTCTGCGAATGTTTCTGGACGTATATGTCAACGTCAGCAATGGCGATCTTTACCTGTATCTCCCCGTTTTGGCCGCGCTCGACAAATTCCATCTGGTCGAGGTCCATGGAGTCGTAGTTATCTATAGACGACCAGAGAAGCATGCACAGATCTTTAGTATTTTCCTGGTTGTCCGGGAGCGTTTTTACGTTTATTGCAGAGACTTCCCGGAGAACAGAATTTGGGAAAAGGGGTTCGAAACCGTATTTCATCATCGCATTCCCGGCGATGGCTTTCAGGTCAACAGTGCGGTGGTTTTTCATTATCGTTTTTAGGGATTCGTTTCAGGATATAAATACCTCTTGTCCATATTCCCCCGGAGGTTTTCATTCACCCCTTCCTGCTTTTGAAATTTGATCGAGAGGTTTCCGGGCAGTACTGAACGTTAGAGGAAAAGGGATTTTTTTGTTCACGCCTCCTCCGGACCACCCCTCCCCAACCGTTTATCCCGTGCTCCCCGCACGGTTTTTTCGTCATTCCCGTATGACGTCCAGCTCTAACACCTTCCGGTCCGGAAATGAAAAATATCAGGCGCGCACGGGTAAAATCAATTTTAAAAAAAAAAGTTAATGCCTGATTCTCCCCATTACAAAGAGCACCCCAAGCGACAGTATTGCAGCTATAACTTCAAACCCCGGCGTTTTCGCATTCCTGGAAAGCCCTGTACTGTATTCGGAAGTCTGTCCTGTGGTGATCGTGATTGACGTGGTAAGATCCTGGTACCCCTCCATCTTCAGGACAATTGAGTGAGCTCCCGGTGAGAGCCCGGGAATCGTTGTGGGTGTTATTCCCTTTATCCCGCCATCGACATACACCTGGGCACCGGGTGGGGTTGTGGTTACCAACAGGGAACCGGATCCCGTGATTTGTGGAGACGTTGTCTGTGCCGGTGACCGGGCCTCGATAGCGGTTGTCCGGGTTGTTGCCGGCATTGTTGTGGGGATAAGTACAGCATTCAGCGTTTGTGTATCAGCAGTTACAACAAC
>JAPKXX010000078.1 GCA_026394595.1 Methanoregula sp.
CGGTAACTTCCCGGTGGCAGATCTTCCACCCGGAACTTCGCGATCGAACCGGGCTCTGCACCAAAATCCGCGATATCAACAATCACGAGTTTCTTTGTCACTTCCGGGTCAAGGAGCGTGAAAATAAAGTGCGGGCCGCCAAGGCCAGCATCTACTACGCCTACATTGTCGGGAAGTGTGAGCTTCTGCAGTTCCTCAACCACAGCAGGTCCGAACCCATCATCGGCAAACAGGGGATTTCCGCACCCTGCAATCACGATCTCTGGATACAGCATTGCGCTACTCTCACTGGATGAGTTTCTGAGCCACTATCCGGTTGTCCTCATCGATCACGATCATGTGGGTAGCACATGATACACAGGGGTCATATGCACGAACGACCATCTCGGCAAGCTGCCAGGGTGCACCGGTAAGTGCAGCACTGCAGGTCGGAAAGTTCCAGGTCGTTGGGACAAGCATCGAGTACCAGAGCACTTTGCCGTCCTTGACCTTTGTAAGGTGGACATCGGTGCCGCGGGGTGCCTCGTTTGCAGCCCAGCCCATGGAGCCGTCACCCTGCGGGATGTGGTCGGCAACGACCTTTCCTGCGGGGTTGTACTCATCGAGTGCCGTGATGATCTGGTAGAGTGAGTCAGGATACTCCATCTGACGAGCAACATGCTGGCCGACAGTACCCTTCTCATCAAAGTTCTTGAACGTGACAAGACGTGCACGCGGACCGACTTCAACGGGCTGGCCGTCGTACATCGGGATGCCGGTGCAGGCTTCCATCTGCGGGTTGACCTTCGTACCGACCGGTGTGGTTCCGCCAATCGGATAATTCGGGTCTGCAAGGGAGACTTCCATCTCACCCATGTACCAGTCCCAGGGTCTGGCTTCCTTGAACCGGCTGTAGTCCCAAGTCGGGCATTCGTCCAGGCTTGAGCTGCCGTAGTACGGGTGGGTCGCAAGGTAGCCCTGGTCGTGATATCCCAGGTCCTTGGGGATGGCAATCTTTGCTCCACCGACCGCTGCCCAGTCGCGCTTCTGGAAGTTGCGCAGGACTGCAATCATGAAGTCCATCTGAGCGTGGGCAAGGACGACTCCTTCCTTTGCCAGGTCGTACATCTTGGTCTTTGCCAGCGGGCTGCATGCCCGGTACATACCACCGACTCTCGGGTTGCTCGGGTGGACAGCTTCTCCACCGGCAATCTGGCCGATTGTCTGGCCGATCTCGCGGAGCCTCTGGATGCGCTTTGCAACGGTGCGCACCGGCTCTTCGGGAGTGAACGGGTTGATCTTGGTATCAGTGCCCGGTATATAAAGGTCGGGCAAAATCAGGATGTTGTGAAGTGCGATGCTGTGCAGCCGGTTTGCCAACTGCAGGACATAACGAAGCAACTTCGCATCCCTCGGAACTTCACACTTGATGGATGCTTCCATTGACTCGATCCCTGCGAGTGTGTGGGCAATCGGACAGATACCACAGACGCGGGACGCGATCTTGGGAACCTGCTCCATCGTTTTTCCGACGGCAAGCTTCTCAACGCCCCTCACCGGGGTAATGGAACACCAGTTACCCGTTTCGATGATACCTGCATCGTTAACCTTCAAGACAAGTTTTGAGTGTCCCTCATGTCTTGTGGTTGGGGAAATCTCTACAACTTTCGACAATACTATCGCCTCATTTGTGTTGAGTTGTTCACAGCGCTGTACAAAATTTTTTAGATCTCTCATCTCTAGAGATAATTGACCGTACAGAGTACGTTCACCTCTTATTTGCGCATCTCTTTAATAACCCTTTTTATCTCTATCTGATGGAATAAAATGCAGGAGAAATTGCTGATATCACGGCATTATGTAAAAAGAAAAGAATTTATCTTTTATCTCTATTCGCATTTTTTTAATATAATATAATAACGTGTTCTAAAAATAGATTAACAATATAGAAAAAATGATTCGATGCTAAATTATTTATGCAGATTCGTGATGACGATCGCCATTCAGTTCATCAACCAGCTCAGCAATGGTCGCCCGCCGCTCTGCATATGCGTCGTGCTGGTGGATGCTCTCTTCATTGGTCTGCTTGATGGTGACCATAGAATCCCCGGAGAGGTACTCGAATTCGGCGAGCACTTTCTTGGCCATCTCTCGTACACAGTCCTCGACAAACCTCGGGTTCTTGTGCGCGGCAAGCACGACATGACTCTCATCACCACGTTTCAGCAATTCGTAGATCCCCGAACTCATAGAGTCCTTTAGGATCATAATGATCGTTTCCAGGTCAACGTGCTGGTCATCGTCGGTCTCGATGCAGAGAAATCCCCGGCCCCGCTGGTTATGCGTTGCCATCGGAACTTCGGCAAAGAAGCTATCAATAGTTTTCTGGTCGACCCCGAGCGTGTTGAACACATGCGTTGCCCGTTCCTTCATGATATTCTGGGCACAGGGGCAGGCAGTCATACCGGTGACTTCCGCACCGATGCTTTTTCTGACAATAGGTGTACGGAATGTCCGGCGGGCGATCGCCCGGGCATGCACCTTTACGACCTCGTGGCATGTGGTGTGGCTGACCGGGGTTTCACGCTTGACCATGAATTCGCTCCGCATCAATACTTCGGTACGGTCGGCATATTCGTGACGGTCGAGAAGTTTGCGGGCGACAGCACTGCAGAGGTTCTCGATCTCTTTGACGTCGCCATCGATCGCCTGCTGGAGCACCTCATCGATAACTTCAAAGTTTCTCGACAGGTTTGCCCCTTTCAAGCTCCCGGGCAGGTCGACATAGACATCAAAGGTGGAGATGAAGATGACCGGGCGTTTCTCGTGCCGGGACACCTCGACCAGTTTTTTGACATTTTTTACCCCCACCCTTGTTAAGTTGATCCTGACATCAGGAGGCGTTGCCTGTGTATCAGGCAGTTCACGGGCAAACGAGTTCTCGGGTTTGTCATTGGTTCGTGTGGGAGGAATATGCAATCGCTTCCTTGTCAATCGCTTCCTTATAATTTATTGAACGTGTGCTGTTGAGTCTTTTTCATATAATATTTATGTGCTTTGTTGCTGATATCAAAAGGAAGTGCTATGGTACAGAAATATTATGAGTCTGATGCCGATCTCGGTGTCCTGAAAGGCAAGAAAATTGCCGTGATCGGATATGGTTCGCAGGGGCGCGGTCAGTCCCTGAACTTAAAAGATTCCGGACTTGATGTGGTTATCGGCTTACGCCCGGGAAAGAGCTGGGATGCAGCAGTCAAAGACGGTATGAAAGTAATGCCGGTCGCGGATGCCGTTAAAAAAGCCGACGTCGTCCAGATCCTTTTGCCTGATGAGCACCAGGCTGCGGTCTACCGCACGGAGATCATGCCGCACCTCTCTGACAAAAAATGCCTGATGTTCTCTCATGGGTTCAACATCCACTTCGGTCAGATCGTCCCTCCAGCCACGATTGACGTTATCATGGTTGCTCCTAAGGGTCCTGGTGCGATGGTCCGCCGCCAGTATGAAGAAGGCAAGGGAGTGCCCGCACTTATTGCAATCCATCAGGATTATACCGGGAATGCCCACAAAATTGCGCTTGCGTATGCAAAAGCAATCGGGGCGACCCGTGCAGTGGTACTGGAGACGACATTCCGTGAAGAGACCGAGACCGATCTCTTTGGCGAACAGGCAGTCCTCTGCGGGGGCACGACATCGCTTGTCAAGGCAGGATTCGAGACGCTGGTCAATGCCGGTTACTCTCCGGAGATGGCATACCTCGAAGTGCTCCACGAACTCAAACTTATTGTCGACCTGATCTATGAAGGCGGGCTTACGAACATGCGTAAGTACATCAGCAACACCGCGCAGTACGGTGACCTGACAAGGGGTCCCCGCGTTATTGGTCCAGAAGCCTATGTCGCGATGCAGAAGATCCTCGAGGACATTCAGAGCGGGAGGTTCGCCAATGAATGGATGCTTGAGAATATGGTAAACCGCCCGGTGTTTAACGCGCTTACCAAAGCGGACGAGGCGCACCTGATCGAAGATGTCGGACGCGAAGTCCGCGCAATGATGCCCCAATTCAGGAAAGACGAAGGAAAGAAATCCCTAAAAAAGACCGCAAAAAAAGCGGTGAAAGCAGCAGTCCGGAAGAAATAACTTCTTCTGATATCTTTTTTATTGAAAGTTCCCATAGTATCTTGATGAAGATTTGCATCATCTACCACTCCGAAACCGGCAATACACGGCACGTAGCGCAGCACCTCGCATCAGCATGCAGCGATGCGCGTCTCATTGAAGTGTATGACCGTGCGAACTATGTGCCACTCACGCGCTTTATGAGCCGGTGCAAAAAAGCGCGGGGTGAAGAAACAACCCCCATTGAACCATCATCAATCGATGTCTTGGGTTATGACCTGATTGTTATGGGTTCTCCAGTGTGGGCATTTAAGCCAACGCCTGTTATCCACGCTGCTATTGATACCCTGAAGGGCTGTGAGGGAAAACCTGCCATAGGATTTTTCTGCCATGGTGGTATGCCGGGGTCATCAGAGGAAACATTCAAAGCATGGTGCGAAGAGCGCAAGATGCTGGTCCGGGGTACCCAGACGATCCATATGAAAGAGATTGAAAACGAGAAAAAAGCAAAAGAGCTCCTCGCCATGGTCAGCGCCGCTATTCGCGCTTAAACACGGGGGGGATGTGCCAACTTCGATATATAGGTGATGATGCCCCGTTTACATACCTATATCCCTTCCACCAACCTTTTTTTCCCTAAAGACCGATACTTTTCGTATGTCCCGTTGTATTATTTTTCATTCCTACTCTGGCGTCACCCGCCGCATTGCCAAGAAGGTGAAAACCGCCTGTGGTGGCGATCTTATCGAGGTAAAGCCCCAGAAGAAATACAATGCATTTACTGTCTACGCAAGAGGCGGGTACCGCGCGATGAAGGGTGAACAGGATCCCATCGAGCCGAAAAAAATCGATGTCTCAGGATATGACATGATCGTGATAGGTACGCCGGTATGGGCATGGAAACCAACCCCGGTTATCAATGCAGCCATAGCAGCGCTGAAAGGCAGTGAAGGAAAAAAGGCGATCCTCTATGCAACGTGCGGCGGGCAGGCAGGCGAAACCATCGAGATCATGAGAAAAGCGCTTGAAGGAAAGGGGGTGAATGTCGCAGGAGATATGGTCTTTGGAAAAAAAGACGTGAAGGATGGAAAAAAGATTAACGAGTTGATCGTTATGGTTAATGCTGCGGCAATCGCCTGAAAGTGGGGGAAAAATTTCACTATTTGAATCAGGTGTGAACGTTTGAGAGAAAAATCTGTCTTTCGACGTATCGTTGAGGATGCGGGAAACCTGTGAGGGTTTCGATTGTCACACGAGTGATGAGAAGAACATCAATGACTCGACTGGCGCATAAGCCGGGTCAGGGACGATAGCGCTGTATCCATCTCTTTTTTATTAATCGTAAAAGAGTTATTTCCCACGGAAACCTTTAGTAAATCACCGCCAACCTCGCCAATGACTGTGTAATCGAGCCCCCTGAGCGCTGATTCATTCGTGAAGGCGGCGAGGAACCTGCCGTAGGTTTCCGAGAACAGCTGCTCGTACGGGTCGCCGCTGATGTGGGCTGTCGACTGCGGGGCGATGACCGAGAGTGCTGCAACGAGACCCCCCTGCGAGATATCTGTTACCGCGATAAATGCGTCCTGTTCTACTTTTGTGCGGATGATATCAAGGATCGCCGGATCTGCCTGATCCGGTGCTTCACCTCCACAACCGGTCACAGCATCAAGCACTGAGCCGCCGAAGTGGGAACCGTCAGTCCCTATCAATGCAAGTTCGCACCCTTCTTCCGGCTGCTGCCATGTCCGGACCTGCCCCTTGCCTACCATCCCAATTGTCGGCGTCGGCTTGATCCTGGTGTTGAACTCATCGCTCTCGTTATAAAGCGACACGTTTCCGCCTACAACCGGGATGTTCATCCTGCGAGCCATGTCTCCCATGCCGTAGATGGCCTGCTCCAGCTGCCAGTAAATCTCGGGGTGAACAGGGCTTGCAAAGTTAAGGCAGTCTAAGATGCAGAGGGGTTCTGCACCCATGCACGCGAGGTTTGCCGCATTCTCGTAGACCGCATTAGCGGTACCTGCCCAAGGTTTAAGATAGATCTGCCGGGGATTGCATCCGCAGGATAGAACGAGCGCAGCATCCTCCAGCCGGAGCACAGCAGCGTCATGGGTAATCGAGATCGTCCGTGTCTGGACATCGTGGTCGTACTGCTCGATCACCCAGTCCCTTCGGGTGACCTCCGGATGCGAGAGCACCTGCAGGGCGAGGGCTTTCAGGCTCTTCTTTGGTTTTTTGAAGGCGGTCTGCGCATCATAGGCTTTTCTCTCCCATGCACAGAGAGGGGTATCCCCTGAAAGGAACTGGATCGGGAGGTCACAGACAACCCTGTCATGGAATTTTACGATATATTTTGGCTCGGCGATCACTTCACCGATATCGCTCCATTTCAGGTCATATTTTTCTGCGATCTGTCCCATCAGCAGGACGTCCCTTGGATCCACCTCGATCAGCATCCTCTCCTGCGATTCGGCGACCATGATCTCTACCGGCTTCATGCCGGTCTCCCTCTGGTGAACGCGGTCGGCGTGGATCATGCCACCAAACGTACTGCACATCTCGCTTGATGCACCGGCAAGCCCTGCAGCGCCAAGGTCCCTGCAGGCGACTACTTTTCCGGTCGCTGCCATGTCGAGGATGGCCTCGATCACCAGTTTCTCGGTGAATGGGTCGCCGATCTGGACGCTGGGGCGATCATCTGCCTCGGCCCCCTCGGAAAGATCCCGTGACGCGAAGGAGGCGCCACCCAGCCCATCCCTTCCGGTCGAGGCACCAACCAGCACCAGCCGGTTACCGGGCTTCTTTACTCGGGCGGTGATGAACTTGTCCGGCTCCACAATACCGACACAGACCACGTTGACAAGCGGGTTTCCCGAAAAGTCCGGATCAAAACAGAGGTCGCCCCTCACGATAGGGACGCCGATGCAGTTGCCATACCCGCCGATGCCTGCGACCACGTGTTCAAAAAGGTGCCGGTTTTTTTCTGCATCGAGCGGGCCAAAAAAGAGCGGGTCCATCAGCGCGATGGGGCGTGATCCCATGGAGAGGACGTCGCGGACGATCCCGCCGACACCGGTTGCTGCACCATCATGAGGATCGACATAGCTCGGGTGGTTGTGGCTCTCCATGGAGATCGCAAGGGCGCAGGTATCAGAAAAGCGCACGATCGCAGAGTCATCACCCGGGCCGAGGAGTACATTTTTCCCGGTTGTGGGAAGTGTCCGGAGCAAGTTTTTTGTGGACCGGTAGCTGCAGTGTTCGCTCCAGAGGTTTTCAAAGCAGGCAACCTCGACATCGGTCGGTTCGCGCCCGAGTTCCCGGCGGATGATGGCAAAATCCTCTGCAGATAACATGTGTGAAAACTTCTTTTTGTCAACCTTATTATACCATGTCTATTGCAGGTCTGCGTGGATGTTCGCATGTTTTTAAAATCCCTCAGGACTGTCGCACTATAGTGCCCTAAGAAAGCCTTTTGCATATATCTCCCCTCTATATGTACGATGACTGATCCCTATGAAAACCTGTTAAAAAAGGCATATTCCAATATTTCCGAGGTGAGCATCTCGTCAGAGCGGTTTGTCGTCCCAGAAGCCAAGGCATACATCGAAGGCAAGACAACCGTTCTTGAAAATTTTGTCGAGATCTCCGACAAAGTCAGGCGCGATCACGACCACCTGATGAAGTTCCTTTTGGGCGAGCTCGGGACCTCGGGGAAGATCGATGGCAACCGCGCCATTTTCAACGGAAAATTCGAGATCTCCCTGATCAAAGCAATCATTAAAAATTACATTGATGATTACGTCATCTGCTCTGAATGCGGCAGACCGGACACCCGTCTGGTCAAGGACGACCGGGTGCAGCTGCTGCGCTGCGATGCGTGCGGTGGTCACCGCCCGGTAAGGAAGCGCAAGGCACGCACCGAACCGGTTGAAAAGAACCTTGAAGAAGGTGCATTACTCGACCTGGAGATCCAGTCGCTGTCCCGGCGCGGGGACGGCGTCGTGAAGATGGGGCGGTATATCATCTACGTCGCCAATGCAAAACCGGGTCAGAAAGTGAAGGTCAAGATTTCCCGTATTTCTGGTTCGATTGTATTTACCGAACGGGCGGTATAATACCTCGTCAACATTTTTTTTAACATTGCTTTTTACCATCTCTTTTTTAAAACACGAAAGAAGGAAAAGATATGGGTTATGGGTTATTGGAACCGAGTGGGTGAACGGTTATTTTCCCAGACCCTTGATCAGTTTATCACAATTTTTTGAGAGCCGCTTACAGGCATCACGGATGACGACAGCGGGGTCTTTCTTTCCCTTGGTGGTGACGAGGAGCTCGGGATCCGAGAACTGGAATTCGATGATATACTTGGCAACATCAACGGACGGGTCACGGAGGATTTCATCACAAAGTGCGTTCATAAAGGTATGTCCCTCCCCCTGTATGACGAGCCGTGCCTTGTTGCTTTCCAGCTCGAGTACTTTCACGATCATGCACCTATGTTTGGGGAGCTGAAAACTATTAATGTATGGGTGGATCAGGACCCGGTTGGTTTGATTAAAAGAAAATTTCAGAATGTAAAGGTCTCGCCGTCCATGCCAATATGGGGGAGATCCCATGAGATCAAGTGACTTGTGTGCACGCACCGGAAATCAGCCGGGTCTAAACTTTGTGCAAGCATGCATGCGTCGAGGTAGTTCATGTGCTTGTAGATCCTGATATCGGACGGGACGAGTGCATCGATAAGCAGGAGATCGAGGTTTTCGAGCAGGTCAAGGCTCTTTTTCTGGATATCGGCGTTCGTATCAGAGGTAAAAGCGATCTTTGCACCGTTGCATTCGATCAACATTCCGCAGGTATACGCCGGGGGATGTTTTACAAGAAACGGGGTGATGGAGCACCCGAAAAGATCGAAGGGCTGATACGGTTTTACCGGGTGTTTTTCAAATGAGAGGAACCTGAAGAGATCAGCGCAATAAGAAAGCACCGGGGGGGCCGCATAGACGGGGGGCACATCCTGCACCCGGTAAAATTCACCAAATCCGATGAAGTGATCGTAGTGGCCGTGGGTCCAGATAACCGCATCTATGGTCGGTGAACCAGAGAGAAGGAGCTGCTGACGGAGGTCTGGAGACGAATCAATCAGGATATGCCTGTCGTCTTGTTCGATAAGAAGGGATGTCCGAAGCCGCATCGATCCGGTCGCGTGGGCGCGGGTGCACTGGGGGCAGGAGCACCCGATCTTCGGGGTGCCGATTGCGTCGCCGGTGCCAAGCAGGGTGAGTTTCACGTTACAACCAGTTCATGCGACGGATTGCATCCCGGTTTTTTACCATCATGATACCCTTTTCGATGTCATTACGGTTGATCTCCTGGCGCTGATCCATAATCGCAGAGAGGAGCGCTTCTTTTATCATCAGCCGCAGGTCAGCACCCGAGAACCCTTTGGTTTCTGCCGCAAGTTCCTGGTAATCAAAGGAACAATCTACTGATGCGGTGACTTTTTTGAGGATCTCTTTTCTCATCTCTTCATCCGGGAGGGAGAATTCAACCACTTCGTCAAACCGGCGCCATGCCGCCTCATCGAGCAGCTGCGGGTGGTTGGTGGCGCCGATCAGGAGCACACTGTTTCTTACAAGGCTGATCCGGTCGATATTTTTTAACAGCGAGTTAACCGCACGCTTCATGGCACCATGGTCATCCATGACCCGGCTCTTTGCCACAAAGTCAAATTCATCAATAAACAAGATGGAAGGGGAGATCTTTTTTGCAAACTCGAAGATACGGTCGATATTCTTTGAGGTTTCGCCCAGGTACTGGGAGGTGATCATGGAAATCCGGACTTCAAGCACGGGCATATGCAGGGTGCGGGACATTGCAAGAGCGAGCGATGTTTTACCGGTGCCCGGGGGTCCGACAAAGAGGAGTTTGCCAACTTCATGGATGCGATGCCTGAGTAAAAAGTCCCGGTGATGAATCGCATGCCGCATTTTCTCGATGATATGGGTCTGGTCCACAGTGCAGACCAGGTCGTCCATCTGCTGCTCTACCTCATCGGGTGCGCTGATGATGACAAGATCGAGTGCATTGCGGAGTTTTTCATCTTCTGCAATAAGTTTTGAGATTTTGATATCGAGGTATGCCTTGGTATCCTCAAACGATGGGTTGGATGCCTTCACAGCCTCATAAGAGATGCCGACTGAATCAACTCGTTCGAAATAGAACGCGAGAGCAGGATTTTTCTCTATAAACGGCTTGCCTCCATGTTTAAGAAACCATATCGCTGCCGGTTCTAGGGTTGTGAGTTTTAAGCGTTGCCCGAACTCCTCGTAGCTGACAAACGGGTTGCTTCCCAGCCTCTCGCGGGCATCCAAAATTCCCAGTGAACGCCTGAGCATCCCCTCACTGACAGAGACCGGGCGCTTGATGCCCGGTGCGCCCGCGGAAGAAAAGATCTCCCGGCACGCAGGAGTCAGGTCATTGATATCGAGTTCCGGGTGCCGGTTGAATATCTCGGCGGTCAGAACAATTTCCATGATATTTAAGGAGTCAGCATCGCCGGACATGGTTGTAACTATAACTGTATTCATTAAAACGGCATAAGGTTATCTCACCGTGTGGTGACTATGCACCCGTCACCGGTTACGATCAGGGTATGCTCATGCTGGGAGACCAGGGAACCAGCAATATCTGCAAGCACGGGATACACGTGAAGGTGTTGTGTCCTCACGAGTCCCGGCAGTGCAATATCAGATTTTTTGTCAGGTAACCAGCGGCGGGCAAACGGGAGCCCGCGCCGGTCCCGGATGTGCTCCAGTACCGCTCGGGCTGATGGGACACGCACCGGCTTGTTCGAAATCTGCTGGTAGATCTCTTTTTTTGTTTTTTCACCTACACGCCCGCTCCCTGTACTTGCGAATGGTTCGATTGCAAAAACCATGCCTTCCTCAAGGATAACTCCTCCTGTAACCCTGACATTGGGTATAGTTGGCGGGCGGTGTATGACAAACCGGTCAAGTCCGTGTCCGGTCAGGTTTGAAACAGGGCGGTATCCCCGGCTCTCGATCTCGTACTGGATTGCAGCGCCAACGTCCCCGACCGATACACCGGGACGGACCGTTTTTATTGCATGTTCCAGCGCCTGGTACGATGCCTCTACAAGAAGTGAATTTGAGCCAAGGTCGACCGTCGTTGCGGTATCAGCTATGTAACCGTTGATATGGACGCCGAGGTCGAGTTTTGCCACGTCCCCGCGGGCGAAGACCCGGTCATCACCAACCGATCCAGTATCATGGGCGGCGTCCTCGTTCAACGAAAGGTTCAGCGGGAACGCAAGCCCGGCACCTTCCTCGGCAACCCGGGACTCGATCGATTCGACGACTTCAAGGTATGAAGTACCAATCCGGATCCTCGTTTCACCTTCACGGAGGATCTTTGCTGCAATTTTCCCAGCGAGAATGTAATTGTCAAGAACGGCATCGTCCATTATACCACGAGATCCCTAGGAAATTTCGTAAACCGGCTGAACCCCTTTTTCGTGACCGCCCCGATGTCTTCCAGCCGTACTCCGCCCACGCCTGGATAGTACAACCCGGGTTCGATAGTGATGACATTTCCCGCAACAAGGCCCTTTCCGGAAGGACCCAGCGCGGGGGGCTCATGCACCTCAAGACCTATTCCATGCCCTAAGCTATGCACAAACCCTGTTGTTGTGTTGTCATAGCCATGGTCCCTGAAAAAATCGACCACGGTCTGGTGGACTTCTGCCCCGGATACCCCCTCACGGACTTGTCTGATTGCCAGCGTCTGGGCGTCACATACCACGGCATACATTTCCAGTACTTTTGCACCGGGTTTGCCCTTGGAGACGGTGCGTGTCATATCGGAAAAATAGCCCGACCGCTCGTCCTTTGGAAAAATATCGAGCACGATAGGCTGATGTGCTTTCAGTGCACCGCTTCCCAGACAGTGGGGAATTGCTGTATCCTCTCCGCAGGAAACAATGGAATCTTTCGCGATACAACCGTGATCCATGAGGTGGTTGTTGATCGCAAATTTTACCCGTTCAGACGTGAGGGGTTTTCCGCCAGCAAATAAAATACCTTTTCTCTCCGTTGATCTCCTGATGAGTGAAATCCCGAGATCGAGGGCAGACTCAGTAACCCTCTGCACGTTTTTTATCGCCGCGATCTGCGCACGATTTTTTACCGCACGCATTGATTCAAGGCATGTTGTGTCAACAATGAGATCAACCGAATCCTGTAACGCACGGGCGAGCGCGAGGGGGAACTTTGGCGGCACGAGGATTCTGCCCTGTACCTGATTGGTGATCATCTTTGCAGTTGCTTTCCACGGGTCCTTCTCGGTTTTAAGGATCTCCACGAGACCGGCCTGCGCTTTCGTCATCACCGCCGCATGAGATTCACTCACGGCACGTGCATGTTCCATCTGGGAGACGATGATTATGCTGCGGTGGTTCGGTTTTTTGAAATAGACAAAGGGGTCGCTTGTTTTAAAACCGGAAAGATACCTCATATCAGCTTCATCAGACGAAGCGTATAGTACGTAGGCATCAGCGCCGCTTTTGATGATCGCATAGTCAAGGGCATCCATTCTATCTGATCTGAGCCCTGAAACGTCAAGTACTTTTATCATGGAGGTGACGTATGAGTAATGGATGCCCAGATAAAAGAGCAGTTGCGATTCAAATTCTACCGGCTGACGCTCCAACTCAATGCAGTCATCCTGCTGGCTGCTCTGATTGTGATTGCCTGGTTCATAGCCCCGGAACCATATCGTATTCCGCTGATACTGGTCATGATCCTGCTGGAAGCATACCTCTCGTTCAACTTTACTACAAGGTATCGGCAGTCACGGCTTTGGCTGGATGAACATGCTGATAAGGAAAAACCACAATAACCGGGGGTCTTTTCCAGTATGCTGAAAAAAATGAAAGATGAGATCGAACTCTTAAGCAGGCACATCGATGTGGCACGCGCTGTTGTGAAATACCAGCCGATCGGGATCATGAAACTTTCCGACATGCTTGCCCTTGCCCCTCATCGTATCCGATATTCGCTGCATATACTGGAGCAGATGGGTTATATCCGTGCATCTCCCGATGGTGCCGTGGCGACATCGCAGGCATCCCAGATGTTTGCTGATCTTGACGGTGATCTCGAGGATCTCATCCGGCTTTTAAACGAGATGAAAAAAACGAACTCATAAAGGTGGAAAAAATCCCTTCCTGATGACGCACAAAGGATTTTTGTATCGTCTTCAGACCGATAGTTACCTTTAAAAAGCCCCAAAAAGAATTATATAAGGCACACCAAGACTGCCGCCATAACTCAGTTGGTAGAGTGGCTGGCTGTTAACCAGCATGTCACAGGTTCGAGTCCTGTTGGCGGCGTTATGGGCCCGTAGCTCAGTCCGGTTAGAGCGCCCGGCTCATAACCGGGCGGTCATGCGTTCGAATCGCATCGGGCCCATTTTGTTTTTTTTAATTTGCATGTACGGTAGAAGCACTGATGTGCATCTCCCCGCCCAACTGATGAGTCGAAGAGATGATGTTCTTCTCCCATGATCGGGCATTCATCGAAGATCTGGCGCTTTTCTCTACCTGCCTGATCCTGTTTCGAAACATTTTCTACAACCAAGGGCAATAGCAACCAGTATGAAGTGCCCCGTCTGCGGGACGGACTGCGTAAAGTCTGCAAAGGACATCATTAGTACGCTCCCGACAATTTTTCTTCCCTGTTCAGATTGCAGCATCCGCATACGTGATAAACGAGCCCCCCTTTCCGATCTTTCCTATGAATCTCCATGCTCCTGCGGCAAACGGTTTATTGATGAAGTTTTTGCTCATATGTATGTCATCATGGTAGAACAGGGCGACCTTAATAAGACAGACCCGCTAATTGGAGTGGGATCGCCGCTTGTTCACCCGGGATTTGCGATGGACCGCCCCCCGTTTCTTCCGGATAAATCTCTTCTCCTGCTCTCATCCCGTGTCACAAAAAAAACCGCAGAGATTCTCCTGCGGGAAGTACCCGAATTGCGCGGGGTGGTGAAGTCCGGCAATTTTACACCCGGCATCGCAGACCCTGATCTCAATACGGTGCCAAAAGTTTACGACCTCCTCGCAGGGTGTGATGTGAGGGCGGACGTATTCCCTCTCCAAACCGGCCCATTGGTGATGTATAAACAACAGTCCCTGATCCATATCGAGTTCCCGCGGGGAGGTTATCCGAAGATACGTTCGGTGGAACAGCATGTAGGCCAACCGCCTGCCCCCTTCTTTGTGGATGCATGTTGTGGCGTTGGGACGCTCGGTCTTACCGCTGCCTGCATGGGAGTCCCGCATGTGGTAATGAACGATGCATGGTATGCATCAGCATTCTGGTCGGCATTCAATCTTGAGATAAACCGAGACTACCTGAAACTTAAAAAAATTAAGATTTTTGAACAGTTCGAGGATATGCAGAAACATCCTGTTGCAAAAGAGCCTATAAAAATTGCAGAGACCGAGGGGGAACAGGCAATCGAAGTTTTCCAAGGTGATTTCCGGTTGCTGTATCGCGTATTGTCTGCCGGAACTCCACTTACTGCCCTTGATTTATTTGACAAAAATGATCGTATTACGATCGATGCGATTCTGAAGGATTGGCACCAGAAGGTTGGTGGGGAAGTTTTTATTCCATGAATAGGTGGAATACTATATTCGTGCATTCTCTTTTATCGATGAAAGATTCCGGTTTCAGGTACGAAGCCTTTTTTTCCGTGGTGCATAAGATATATGGGGACTAGCCCGGGTGGTTCGGCGTCACCTGTAACCTGAAACCGTCGGTATGCCGGGGGCGAAGTTTGACCGAGGCTGCAACGACCTGCTGGAACCGGTGTGTCCTGACTGTGAACCCTCGTCCCATGAGGTCGATGGACAGGGATCAAAATTCCGGAGGGAATTGCGACCTGTTGCTGCGGGGACCGGTTCAGGCCCGGAAGGGAGCAGACTTACCGTAGACATCCGGCGCCCATGGGGTAACGGGGCGGAGGACGGATGCTCTGGTGAAAGCAGTTACGTACAGTCGACCGATAACGCGTCCCCATCTGCGATCATCATGTCCAAAGTGACCATCATCGGTGCGACCGGAAATGTCGGCAGTTATGCGGCGCATGCCATATCGATCAATCCGCATGTCCACGAAATCCTCCTCTACGGGAGGGAGGGGCGCGATGCCCTGCTTAAAGGAATCACGCAGGATTTCATTGACTCTTTTGCCGCACGTGGCACAGACATCGCGGTCAACTGGACTACAAACCTAAAAGATTCTTCGGGGTCGGACATCGTTGTTATTACCGCCGGGTCTCCGCGGATGCCCGGGCAGGATCGCCTCGATCTTGCACTCGGCAACGCCCGTATCATTGCACCGCTTGCACAGACACTCGGGGTCGTTGCCCCGGACGCAAAGATCCTTGTCGTGACCAACCCGGTCGATGTGATGACCTGTGTCGCACTTAAAAATTCCGGTATGAAGCCAAATCAGGTATTCGGGCTGGGCACACATCTGGATTCAATGCGGCTAAAATCCCTCATTGCTTCGTATTTCAACGTGCATGTGAGTGAGGTGCATACCCGCATCATCGGTGAACATGGCGAGAGCATGGTGCCGCTCTGGTCTGCGACAACCATCGGGGGGATCAAGATCTCAAATCTTCCCGCGTTTTCGCACCTTCCGGTAAAAGAATTCGTCAACTCGGTCAAATGCAGCGGAGAGGTTATCATCAAGAACAAGGGATCGACAGTCTATGGGCCCGGTGAGGCGATTGCATCACTCGTGAAGACTGTCCTTGGTGATGAAAACCGTATTCTCACGGTGTCAGCATATATCAAAAGCGAGGTCCATGATATCGGGGATATCTGCATCGGCGTTCCTGCACGTATCAACCGCCACGGGGTATTTCCTGTCACGATCAGGATCGATGAATCCGAGGTTATCGCGTTCCGCGAATCAGTCGAAAAGATCCGGGTGATTACCCAACAGGTCCTTTCTGCTATGCAATAACCCACGTTTATAAAAAAAGTGATTTGGTTGATTAGTACCCCTACATCAGGGTAACTTCAATTATCTCTGCCCGCCCGACTCCGGTAACTTCTGAAAGCGAGCGCTCGATCGCATCGGTTTCGCCGCCGGCATCGTTGATCACCGCAGCAAGCTTGATTGCTTTTAACCCGAATCCTATGGGTTCTTCCTTGATATCCTGGATACCGGGCAGTTTCTTTTTGAGGGCGGCTTTGAGTTTTTCAAGGTCCACATCTGGTGATTCCGGCATCACCCTTGCAATAACTGCAACGCTGCCCATGTGTTACGGTCCCCCGAATCCGCATTTCGGACAGATATAGGGGATGCTTTGCTCCCTGCACCGGTAACACCGTCTGATCGTAAAACCACACGCCGGGCACCCGAATTCAGTTGCGCCTTCTTCTGCAAGCGGAGCATTGCAGGATGTACATTTTTTATTTTCCATGGATACTCTCACCATCGGTTCCTATACTATGTCACTTAATTACCATTAAAAGATTGCATCAGGGCGACAGCTTCTGTCACATAAATCCGGAATTGAATATCGTCAGGATATAAAACACGCACTTATAAACGGTTTCATCATGCAATGGACCCTATTCACGATTGCCCTGGTGTTGTGTGTTGTCCCGCCGCTGAGTGCATGTGAGAGTCCTGCTTGATGCCTACTGGTATAATGTTGAGGATGAGAAGGATAATGACGAGATGGCTGCACTCATCAATCATATCGCTGTTGCCGACGGGATCCCGCTGGAGGGGCGCTGCGCTGATCTCGAATCAAATAATCTAGAAAAAATCCACAATAAAGGGGTCATCGTTGACAACCGCAGCGTGCTTGTCAGCAGCATTAATTGGAACAGCAATTCACCGAATTTTAACCGGGAAGCAGGGGTCATTATCGAACATCCGGACATCGCCGGGTATTTTAAGGAGGTATCCGAAGATGACTGGCAACCGATCAGGCCAAAAGCTTCACAGAATCTGGACTATCTCAAAATCGCAGGTCTGGTCGTCATCATCCTCTGTCTTGCTGTAGTCATTATATGGAGGCAAAGGAGGATATGAAGACCAGAGAGCGGGATAATCTTTGATCAGTAGTATTGTGTATCAGGATAGTGTCTATATCCTGTCAAACTTTTTCTTTGCGCATTTACAGACATCACAGAGATTTATATCACTCTCCCCTGTGTCTACGGCAAGCGCCCACCGGTCGATGATGGCACTTATCTCAGATGAAAATTGAACTTCACTAACTCCCCGTTTCCTGCTCACATACTGTGATATTGCAGCGCGTGTAACCCCGAGTCTGCGTGCCGCTTCACTCTGTGAAAGCCCACGCTCGCTTACTAAACGGGATACCATCTCTGCACGCAGGCTGGGAAGCATCGTTCTGACCAGCGTATCGCAGTGAATCAGCAGGCAGGGTTCGTTATTCATGCGCAGGCTTTTTGGTTTTCGTTTGTCTGCTGGGGTCTGTTCTGGTAGATAATCTGTCGCGCATCACGGAAGTTGAATTTCTCAATAATCATATGCCGCTCCTTCAATTTTTTCAGGGCGTAGCGCACTGTACGGGGAGCGAGTTTGCTCTTTTTTACGAGGTCCTTGTGTGTCATTGCACCGCCAATGTCCAGTATCTGGAGCACGGCCTTTGATGATGGTGGGAGGGTTGGCGTATACATGGTGATGATGTTAACAGTGTTAACATATCAATCCCTTTGCTTCTCCTCTCACAGATGTCTCACAGGACGGGGAGCTCGTGATCCTGACCGGAACCATTGACCATCTGGGCGTGACAAAACAGGGAGATCACTTTCTCTTGCAAATAAATAATAGATCGGTGTTTATCAATAATCAGGTTGCACAAAAGCTGACCTTGCACAATGGACAGAATATTTCTGTGATCGGGATTGTCCTGACCTATCAGGGAAAAAAGGAAGTGGTAGTTCAGGCAGCCTCTGATATCGCATCACTTCTCTGATAAATGGGAAAATTCTATCGCTCCCATTTGGGAGCCTTGATGAAGGCAAGGTTTTTGATCTGTGAAAAATCTTTTTATCCTGACCATGTAACATTAAGCCTATGAAAAAACCTGTCTTTCTTGTTCTTTTTATTGCCCTCATCATAATCATGTGTTCGTGCGGCTGCACCGGAACTCCCCCCAAGAATCCTGCATCCCAGGGAACGCAACAGGCGACTATGATTACAACAACAGCACCGGCTGGTATAACGACGACTGTATCACAGGGAAGGGTTATCATTGATGAAAGGGTCAACATACAATCGACAATATCCAAGAAATATGCATTCGAGGATTACGGATACCAGTACCTCTATCCGAAGGATAGCTTTACAATTTCTGTAAACTCTGACAAACCGGTGAACGTACTTGTTATTGACAAGGGGGATGAGCTCAGGTTCCCGACCGTTACTCCGGCATGGAACACGGACCTTAATAAAGATCAGTGGGATTACACCCCAGTAGTGCCCGCATTCAGCCAGAGTAATGTGCTGAAAAAAGATATGACATTCACCATCAAGGACAAGAGTAGTTACTTTTTAATCATCGACCCTCGATACGGTGCCAATCAGGAAGAGGTTCACTTCGATTTAAAAGTAATAAAAAGATAACTTTTTTTAAGTAATTATTTAGTTGTTGCATTTTTTTTCTTTTTCAAGGCTTCCAACGCATTTGTTACAGCCAAGCGGACATCATCATCCTTATCCTGTAGCAGTTCATTGAGCGGTACGCTGGCGCGTTCATCACCAAGCCTGCCCAATGCCCATCCTGCATCTTTTCTTACCGGGGCTTTGGGATCTTTGAGAGTTGATATCAGGGGCTCAACAGCCCGCGGATCACCGATTTTTCCCAGCGCCCAAGAAGCGCTGCCCCTCACCCATTTGCTTGGGTTTTTTAATAATGCAATCAGGGGCTCGACCGCTCTGCTGTCGCCAATCTTTCCAAGCGATTTTGCAGCGAGCCATTGAACATCGACATAAGGATCATTCAGTGCTACAAGAAGTGGTTCAACTGCGGATTCATCCCCATGCTCCCCAAGCGCCTCAGCCGCTTTCCAGCGAGCATCAAGGTTTGAACTCTTTAATAACTCGATATAAGCGGTCACCAGCTGTCTCTTGCGCTCCTTTACCCGATCTGGATCTTTCATTCGCTCTGCTTCTGGCTCTCCCATTCATTATCCCCGATAGCCCTCCATTTGAGATGGAGTATTATTAATCTTTCTTACTGCACTTCAACAGTCTGAAAAAAAATGTTTTCACGGTATTAACTAAAAAAAAATTACTTTTCAATTGGTCGAATCTCCAGATGAACGGGTATATTTTTTACCGAATGGGTCAATGCACCGACACTGATCATATCAACACCGAGATTCGCATATTCTCGGATCGTATCAGCGTCAATGCCCCCGGATAGCTCAATCGTGACGCGGTCCCGCAGCCCATGTTTTATTAAGGCATCGAGGGACTCCTCAACCTGCTGTGGGTCCATGTTGTCAAACAAGATGACATCAGATCCTGCCTGTGCCGCCAGAACCGCATCACCACTGGTCTCCACCTCAACTTCGACTCTGCGATTCATAGATCGAGATTTTGCCCTTATTATCGCGTCATTAAGGCTGACGAGTGCAAGGTGGTTGTCTTTAATAAGGATACCGTCACTCAGGTTCATGCGATGGGGGGCGCCACCGCCAAGCGCCACTGCTTTTTTATCAAGTTCCCTTAACCCCGGGCAGGTCTTTCGTGTTGCTGAAACCCTGCATGCCGGATTTACATGGTGCACCAAATCGACAAGATGCCTTGTTGCAGATGCAATTCCGCTCATCCGGCCAATGATATTGAGTGCCGTGCGTTCAACAAGCAGGATCTTTTTTGCAGGGCCCTGCAGGGTCAGGAGCGTGTCACCGCGGTTGACAAAGGAACCATCATAAACAGCCTGTTTCACCGCTACTTCAAAATACCGGAAAAGGGCAGATGCCTCTTCTAGCCCTGCGACGACAGCCGGTTCTTCGATGCTGATTATAGCCTGGCATTCAATATCCGGAATGACAGTCTCTGATGTCACATCCCCGAAAGGAGCATCTTCCCGGATAAAATTCAACAGGTCATCAATAGCCGCCATGTGATTGCCCTCCTGATGATAACAATATACATCCAGTGAGATTGGTGGGATTCGTCATGTGCCGACAACAATCGGGTCTTCAAGTCCCTTCAACAGCGACAGGATTGAGAGAGCGGCAAGGTAACTTGTCGCCGGGTTATCAGGACTTGGCACATTGGTCACCCGGATGGATGTTTCGCCAAAGTCCCCCTCAATGATCACCTCGTGGACATTGCGATCGACTGCTGGGTCAACCCAGAGTTCGACATCAACATCCCTCCCCGCTGCAAGGCTCATGGCAACAGAGACATTGACGTTTTTGGGATACGCCTTGATACATTCATGAGCTTTTCCTGAGAAAATGAGATGCCTCTCCTTTGCCTCAATGCCCAGCGATTGGGGGCTTTTCACTGTCCGCAGAAGGAGTTTTTTTATGGGAGATATGCGTCCCACTTTGAGGTTGTCAAGACCGAAGATCGCCCCGCTGGGAATATAGATTTTTCTCCCATTACGGCGGGCAGAATCCCTCAATTCATCCCTGAATCCGGGATCGGCAAGGGCTCCGACACTCATGATGACAAGGTCTTTGTTATGTGCAAGGACATCGTGTGCATATTGCTTTACAGCATTCACCGATGCTGCCTCAACAACAATACTGAAATCTTCCCTGATGAAGGAGTCAAACTGTTCATGCGCCCGTGCACCAGTGGTCTTTTCGAGGTCCCTTGCCCGGTCAAAAAATATATCAAACAGGGCAACAATCTCGATCCCCTCGGCATGGTTTGCAATAATGTGCCCGATGTTACCACAGCCGATCAGACCAATCTTGATCATGCGCATTCTCCATTTTTAATTATGTTCACTCTTCGATTTTTTTACAATCTTTGGTTCAATATTTGTTTTAATTAGGGAGATATAGCCTTTAAATTCTTCTGTAACGTTTTTATGCTTTTTTAATAATTATACTAAGCAATCTTGGAATCACATGTTGTTACACGGTAATTTGTCCATCTCTTCTCGATGAAATACCAACCATAACCGATTATACAATAGTTTATTATTGCGATCACAGCTCCCAAGATATGTATTAATATCATAAAAAAATCGGTTGGGGGTAAAAACTCAGAAAGAGGATATATAAAATATGGGTAAAGTATCAACCCAGCCCCTAAAATTTTTTATTCTTACGACGATATTTTCGAAAAATTTTCGTAACTAAAACTGAAATGAAAAAAGTAACTATGGTTTACAGGTTCACTTTTTCGTGTGATGAACCCTACAACTATGCTCCCCATACTCGACGACCTTGTCAAAGCCTTTGCACACGAAACTATATTCAAATTCATTCATATCCCCGTCCAGTCCGGCTCTGACCGAATCCTGAATATCATGGGAAGGGGGTATACCAGTGAAGACTTCGAGCATATCGTCACGAAGTTCCGGAAAAAATATCCGACAATCACCCTTGCTACGGATATGATTGTCGGATTCCCCGGAGAAACCCAAAGGGATTTTGAAAAATCCCTTGAACTCATCGATCGCGCTCGCCCGAACAAGGTGAATATTACGCGCTATTCAAGGCGACCTTTTACCGGACCTTTTCAAGAGAAGGAAATTCCAGATTCTGTAAAAAAGGATCGGTCCCACATTATGAATGCCCGCGCAGAGCAGATCTATCATGCGATTAATGTGCCGTTTGTCGGACAGGAGATGCCATTCATCCTGACAGAGCGGATCCGGAAGAGATCGGTGATGGCCCGGATCCCCTCATACCTTGGAATCGTTCTTAATGAGGATCTTCCCTTTGGATTTACCGGACAGGCAATTATTCAGAAGGAACACATGTACTTTTTTACCGGGAAACGTTGCGCAGGGGAGATGAATAACCCGCTATCAGGAAAATAAGCCACATTCCAGAGAATCCCTCCGTGAATAATCAGAAATTATCATTGCGAAAAAAACAAGAAGTGCTTAAATTCTTTTCAATTGTGAATCCTGCCGGAATCAACAGTGCTTATTATTGCCAAACACCAATTATCCTTATTCTCTGGTAACAACCCTTTTGGGAGTATGATTCTATGGATGAGATTGAGGCTGGCTTTCAGAAGATCTTACAGAAGATTGAGGACCTGAAGAAAAAAAATAAAGCGCTTACTGAAAAAATCAGACAGAACGATGCCGGGCTTCTTGATAAGATGGCGCAATCAGCCATCCCTGTTATCACCTCAATCGGTATTACGATGCTCCAGAAAGGCAAACAGGACACGAAGGGGGAGATCTACGATGCCAGGTATTTTGATAAAAAAATGATCATTTTAGGAAAAACGGATCCATCCCCGTTCCGTCCGGATGATCCGATGAAAAAGATAACTGATCAGTTCTGTGTCCTTTCAGGAGAAGGAAAATTTTTCGAACTGATGTATAGTACTGATGGTTTTATAACGGATTCGTATCTCAACCTGCTGGACGCACGGGCTGTTCTCGACACCTATGGATATGATGCGATGTACATGCTCTATCAGGCAATGCATGACTATCTCAAAGGGGAAGAGGAAATACTAGATGCCCTTGATAAAATAATGCTTTACATTTTACCCTAAAAATTCGAAAAAAATAGATTTTCTTGTCTTTTCTCATTTCCATTTAAAGAGCGGGAACGCCGGCTTCAAAAGCTCATCATCACTTTTTCCAAGTGCCGATAACCTGAACATCTGTGAATATGGCAATCCTTGTGAATTCTGGTACGTCAGTGCAGCTTTTGCTTCGCTGATCATCTCAGAGAAAGGATATTCATACCTGGTATCTGCGGCAAGGGAGGGGATATCAAATTCAAAATTATATGGGACGATCGCCACGTGTATTTTCTTTGCGATATCATTTCCCCGGTTGATGATAATAATACCCTTTGCATCATCACGAAGAAAAACGCTTATTTCCGGTAGGAATCTTGAATCCTGCATAATAAATAACGACATGCCGAGCACGGCAAGCATAATTGCCGCTATCCCGGTGAAATAGAGATCTTTGAAAAAATAGAAATCGATAAAAAAGATGACGGTAAAGAGCAACAATCCTGCAGCAAGGATGATCTTATAATGCCTATCCATATCCAAAGATTTGGGCGCCGAGACTATATCAAAATACGGAAGTGTAATGGTATGGGCCCGATGCGATTCGAACGCATGACCTCCCGGTTATCAGCCGGGCGCACCACCGGGCTATGCTACGGGCCCAGAAAATACCCGAAATTTACCCTAATAAGTATCCCATCAGAGTTTTTATAGGTTGTGAATCTCGAATAGCGTGCTCGTTAAATAAATAGTCTTAAGTGCCTCAAAATATGGTACAGTGCAGGATCTGGGATTATGGAACGACAGTATCTCCTTGGAAATGAAGCGATCGCCCACGCGTGCCTCGAAGCCCCCGTGGAATTTGTGAGCGGGTATCCCGGTACACCCTCATCTGAGGTGATCGATGCGCTACGGTTGCGTTCTGACCGTGCCTATTATATCGAGTGGTCAGTGAACGAGAAGGTCGCGCTGGAAAATGCGCTTGCTGCTGCATGGTGTGGCTTGCGTGCACTCTGTACCATGAAACATGTCGGGCTTAATGTGGCTGCCGACCCGCTGATGACAAGTGCCTATACGGGCGTGAGTGGAGGGCTTGTGATCATGAGTGCCGACGACCCCTTTGCCCACAGTTCCCAGAATGAACAGGACAGCCGGTGCTATGCACACTTTGCACGCGTGCCGTGCCTTGACCCGTCAACGATCCAGGAAGCGCACGACATGCTGATTGACGCATTTGCCCTGTCCGAGGAGTTCGAGCTTCCAGTGATATTTCGCCCAACCACCCGCATCTGCCATTCCAAGGGGGATGTCAGTCTCGGGGAGATCATCGCGTCCACGCGCAAAGGAGAGTTCAAAAAAGACCCCCGGCAGTATGTTGTCATACCTGCGCACACCCGGGTTCTCCATAAAAAGCTGAATGAAAAACAGCCTGCGATAAAGAAACGGCTGGTTGATTTTGGGTATAATACCTGTTCAATAAAGGGCAAGACTGCTGTGATCGCAAGCGGGATTGCAGCAACCTATGTCCAGGAACTCATCCCCAAGAGCATATCCTTCATGAAGATTGGCGCATACCCGATCGATGAAGCATGGCTTTCTGGTTTTGTCCGGAGGCATGAGTCAGTCCTTGTCATCGAAGAACTCGCCCCTGAGGTCGAGGAGCAGGTCCTCCAGGTTGCCGGCACGGTAAAAGTCCTCGGCAAGAAGAACGGCTATGTGCCGTATGAAGGGGAACTCTCCCTTTCCGCTGTTGCTCAAATCATGGAGAAAGCCGGTGTTCTTTCAGAAAATCCCTATCCTGCAGTAAGTCCGGTGCAGAATTTACCGCTGCGACCTCCGATCCTCTGTGCAGGTTGCCTTCACCGGGCTGCGTTATATGCGATTAAAAAGGTTTTCAAGGATGCAATTTACCCAAGTGACATCGGCTGCTACACGCTGGGGCTCCAGCTCGGCGTCGTTGATACAACCATCTGCATGGGCGCTTCGATCACAGTAGCGAGCGGGATCGCACATTCCGGTGAACCGCGTGACATCATCTGTACGATCGGGGATTCAACGTTTCTGCATACCGGCATCCAGGGGCTGATGAACGCGGTGTACAACGGGGCGGACATCACGGTGGTGATCCTCGACAACCGGATTACCGCGATGACCGGTCACCAGCCCAACCCGAATACCGGGGTAACAGCCTGCGGTACTGAAAGCCCGCCGGTCTCGCTTGATGCGGTCTGCCGTGCCTGCGGAGTCACCTTTGTGGAGACGGTCGACCCGTATGACATCACCGGTATGATGAATGTACTCCGGGCAGCACAGTCGCGTAAAGGGGTAAGGGTCATTATTGCAAAGCAGCAGTGCGTGATCACGGCACGGCGAGCTGGTGTGAAACGCGGGCGGTACACGGTCGATATGGATACCTGCACCGGATGCGGTACCTGTGTCCGCTTCGGATGCCCGGCCATCGAGTTTGCGGATGAGAAGGCACGGATCAATGACCTGTGCAGCGGGTGTGCGGTGTGTGCACAGCTCTGCCCTGCCGTGGCGATTGTGCGGGAGGGGAAAAGATGAAACGCAGTTTTGATATTTTGATTGTGGGGATTGGCGGGCAGGGGACGATCCTCGCGTCGAACATTCTCGGGGAGGCATGCCTGCGTGAAGGCAGGAGCGTGAAGGGTGCCGAGACCCATGGTATGGCGCAGCGCG
>JAPKXX010000037.1 GCA_026394595.1 Methanoregula sp.
GACCTTCTCGAAATCCTTGGTCCGGTTCTTGATGAAGTCCTTGTTCTCCCAGCCATTCTTGAGGATCTGGTGCATGAAGCAGTTGAAGAGTGCCACATCGGTCCCCGAGTAGAACTGCAGGTGCAGGTCGGCCTGCTTCCCTGTCGGCGTGAGCCGCGGGTCGGCGTAGATTATCTTTGCGCCGTTCATCTTCGCCTGCATAATGCGGCGCCCGATGAGCGGGTGCTGCTCGAAGGTGTTGGTGCCGATGACAAGGAGGCACTTTGACTCGGCAATGTCTGCGATCGACTGGGTCATTGCACCGGAGCCGAAAGCACCGGCCAGTCCCACGACTGTCGATGAGTGGCAGAGACGGGCGCAGTGGTCGATGTTGGGGGTCTTCAAGACCGCACGGGCAAACTTCTGCATCAGGTAGTTCTCCTCGTTGGAGACACGTGCAGAAGCAAGGCACGCGATCTCATCGCCCTTGTAGGACTTGAACTTGGAGACGATCAGCTTGTATGCCTCGTCCCAGCTCGCCTCGACAAACTTGCCGTCCTTTTTAATCAGCGGCTTTGTCAGCCGGTCAGGGCTGTTGATGAACTCATGCGCGTAATTCCCCTTGGGGCAGAGCTTGCCCTCGTTGACGGGACTGCGGTGCCATGGTGCGACGCCGACAACCTTCTTGTCCTGGACAACAAGGTTGAAGCCGCAACCGGTTCCGCAGTACGGGCATGTTGTTGGTACGTATTTCATATCCATGTTCTAACCTCGAACGACAATGATCTGTACTTAACATTATTTAAGCATACTGAAATTTTATGAGAAATTGATGAATAGCGGTGGGTTCATACCTGATGAGAGACAACAGCTCCATTGCCTGCGGAGATTCGTTCCGATGAAATTCCTGACGTTCCCGTATGACGAAAACCCGGAAGGTGTCCCTGTCCCATGAGAAAGCCACGCATCCCGCCAATGCTCGTCGACATTGTCCAGACTGCACTGTTCGCTTGTGACAGTGTGGTGTTTGACAGCAGAACTGCCTGCCCTTCGTGCGGTGGCAGCCTTTCGGGATATGACAAAAAGAAAAAACAGTTTGCGATCCTGGCGGAAGGGGAAGGGCGCCGCCCTATCCATGTTTTTGTGAGACGGTTCTCCTGCCAGGTATGCAAAAAGGTCTGTTTTGCCGATGAACCGTTCTATCCCGGGACAAGGATTGGTTCGCCGGTTGTCGATCTCTGTGTCACCCTTTCAGGCACCATGCCGTTTACCCGGACTGCCGCATACCTTGAGGAGATGGGCATCTACGTTGACCGGATGACCGTGCGGAATTTTTCACACCTTGATGTACCGGAAATTCCCACGGCAGACGTATTCGGGATCCACCTCCCGATGTCGATCATCTCACTCTCCACGCTCGCCGCCCGCCTCGGTGAGGGGGGTTGCATCGAAGGGGCAGAAGCGCTCGCTGCCTGTGGTTTCCCATCCGCACACCGGGCAGCGCTTCACCTTCCGGTCCCCAAAGAACAAGGGGATAAGCGGGATAAAGAGGACAACAAAGAAGAACGGCAGGTGCAGGAGCCACATCACCACGGAGAAGGCGAGTGAGCCGGCAAGCAGGATCAGGCTCAGCAGGTAGTGCCGCCTCATATCACGCCCCACCTGAGCGGTGTTCCGTTCCGGGCTGCCCGGGCACACGATGAATCCTCCCGTGACGGGTGGAATGCACACGGCGTCATTTCCGCAGTGCCACCTCTCGTACCGAAAATGCAGGCAGGGCATCGGTTGCGTCCCCCAGTTCTTCTGAAAGATCAATCCCGCCGAGTTCCTGTGCAAAGAGTGACGACCCGATTCCAGCGGTGACTACATCTGTTGCGCCTGCTGCTACCATGACCTTTTGCACCTTATCGCAGACAAGCGCCCGCTGCACATCCCAGAACTGCTTTGCAATCTGCCGGGCTCCCGCTTCTCCGATCTCTTCCAGATCGGCACAGACAACGCGGGCGAGCCTGCGCATCGATGCAGTCTTTGTTTTTTCTTTGCGGTCCGGCGTGTCGCATGAATACTGGTCAGCCCTTATATGCCCGAGCACGAGGTGGGCATCAGCACTATTGGCAAAATATTCCGTGCTCACCGGTGTGGGGACGCCATCGATGACTGTGATCCGCAGGAGAGCCGGGACGCTTGTCCGTAGCATGCCGTTATAGACAAGATATCCTTTCCGGAGACGCATGAGGTCAGTCAGCCCTTGTAAGTCAGGAAAAGAAGAGAGAGGAATGATATCGGTGGTTGTGCTTCCCATGTCAACAAGAACGGCATCGGGAAAAGATGTCCTAAGATAGTCAGCGGATGCGAGCCAGTTTGCTGCAGCAAGCTCAGGGCCGGCGACGGTATGGAACGCCGCATCAGTGCCATAAAAGATTGCCCGGGGGAATACCTCTTTCACAGCATGTACAATGAATGCAATACCCTCTGCCTTGCTCTCAAAGCAGTCGGCAATCTCTCCGCTCATAACAACGGCGGCAGGAGTATCCTGACCCGTACGGAGCCCTGACAACAGGGAGACAAGCGGGGCACCTGAAAAGAGCGGGCAGTAATGGATATACACTCCCTTGTCATCGACCACCTTGAGGTTGGCGCCGCCGACATCGATACCGATCATGATCTTGTGACCTTCCCGCCTTTGTCAAACTTCACCCTGCCGGACAGGTGGACCGCTGCCAGTACCGATCCTTTCGAGGCAGCAACGAGAATTTCAGCGATCTCTTCTTTCATGCACGCGGCAATCCCCACAAGGCTTGTGGTGATACGGGCGTTGACATCCACCACATACACCCGGTCAGAGACGACGACATCCACACCGCAATACCCCTGGCAGCCGAGGACTCCAACAGTTTTTTTTGCCACATCGGTGATCTCCCCGCTCTTTGTGTGATCTACCGGGGTCTCGCCACCAAGGTAATGGAATGCACCGTCATCACCAATCCGGATGGACTGCCGGTTGAGCGCGAGCACCAGCGGCGGCGCCCCGGAAAAATACAGGCACGCGTCTCCCACAACCCTGCTCGCCACGAGGCTTACGGACAGATGTTCCCCCTCGATATACTGCTGGCCGAACTCATGAGCCCCCGTGGCTTTGTCACTTTTCCTGACTCCCTGGGCCCCGCACCCGCTCACCGGTTTTATCACCCGCAGGCCGGTAGCAGCCTCGTCCGGGACGGGAATGCCATGGCTGCGCAGGATCTTTGCCGTGTGCACCTTATTGGCACAGACCGCTGCGGTCATGCTGCCGCACCCGATATTGTGGGTGTGCTGTTCGAGAATGGTGGTGAACCGGGCAAGCAGGTGGTCGGGTGCGATGACCAGACCGACATCGCAGGAGGGTGCGAGGCGCCCGATCTCATACCCGAAATCCCCGGGACCTGGTGTGACGACCTCATACCCGCAGCGGACAAAACTTTTTGTCAGGACATCAAGCATCGCAGCGCCTTCCGGGGCAAGGGAGGGGTCGTGCGATACGGTATATTCGGCTAGCAGGGCTTTCATCCCGGATCTGTAGCACATGCAGAGTGATGAGACTGACGGATCAGTGGATTATTTGTGGGGTAAGTGCAAAGAGGATGAGCATGAAGCATTCGATCCTGCTGACCAACGATGATGGCGTCAGCTCGGTGGGGATCTGGGCGGCGTACGAGGCACTGTCCGGAATTGCCGACGTGACCATTGTCGCGCCGGCGACCCAGCAGAGCGCGGTCGGCAGGTCAATATCAATCTTCGAACCGATACGGGCAAACAAGGTCATCATGAACGGCGTCCATGCGTATGCGGTCGCGGGAAAACCGACGGATGCGGTGATCATCGGGCTCTATGCATTGAAGCTCAACCCGACGCTGGTCGTGAGCGGCGTGAACATCGGCGAGAACCTCTCGTTTGAATCGATCATGACTTCCGGCACGGTCGGGGCAGCGCTGGAAGCCTCCAACCAGGGGACGAAGGGGATTGCGTTCTCACTCCAGGTCGAGGATCAGGGGGACAAATTCGACGACCCCCGGCACCACCGCCAAAGTTTTGAACCGGCAAAGAAGGTGATACGTGACGTGGTCTCCCGTGTTCTTAAGAACGGCTTTCCCCAGGGCGCTGATGTGATCAACGTGAACATACCCTCAAAAATCAAGGGCGGCTATGAGATCACGCGCCTCGCAGACAAACTGTTCAAAACCGGTGTGGAACAGCGCTTTGACCCCCGCGGGCGCCCCTATTACTGGATCAACGGTCCACTCATTGACGATGCCGAAGAAGGGACGGATGTCCATGCAATCCGGATGGGCAATATCTCGGTTACACCAATCACCCTTGACTGCACGGCATTTGCTGCCAATGATGAATTGAAAACGATGTTATTTCAGTACTTCCGAAAGTAACTTCTTCTTAAATTGCGCTAAAGATTCAAAGCTGGGAGAAATCCAAACAAACGAGGTGGTGAGTTCATGAGGAACGATGAATGCATAATTAAATTTCTTAATAAAGATGGAAGAGTACTACAATTTTTTCAAAGAGACAAAGACGGCTGGTTTCAAACAAGTTCTAAGGGAATCGTTAGACGATGTACAGCCGAACAAACTCTATCACATTTGTTGCCTCCTCTTGCTGGTGTCAGCAGAGCAATTGTAAAGGTGGAAAGAATTGAGAAATAGAAATGCACCCCCCACTTGTGATATCAATTTCACAAAGATTTCCTTTTTTTGAGATAACTATAACCCAAAATTGTAGTGCGGGGTTATAGTTATCTTGTATTTTGCAACCTCCCCTCTCTTGTGATATCATTCTGTTTTGAAAATCAAAAAAAGTAATAATTTTATTATTTTTTGGATACTTCATCAGATGCACTTTTTTTTCGCTGAATGTAATTTCAATCGGAGATGATTCGGTAGTTCAACAAGGTATATTTCAATATCTTTCGGTATCCTCCCCCTGATTTTCTCAGACTCGCATAATTGAACCATATCTTGTTCGGTGAAGATTATTATTTTACGCTTGACAGTCGAAAGAAGAAAAAAGAAATAAATATCGGCACGGATTTTTTGTAATTTGCCTGCGCCCCGGTTACCCCCGGCAGTTTTTGCATTGCTAGTTGAGCCTGTGGCACCTGAGAAGAAAAAGAGAGAAAAATCTTAATTTTGAGATATCAGGGTGCTTCACTGCTATTTTCTAAGACGAGAAATATGTGTTTGAAGGGGCCGGGACCGCTGGGGAGGACCGCGTGAAGGTGACCGGTGTATACTGGCATGCGGGGAATGTTACAGTTATGGAGCAGGTGGTGTGAAGGGGGATAGGAAAGATCCAGACATATCAAGACTTCAATGCAAATAATTGAGGAAAAAATGTTATTCCTGTGGATGAATGATAACTTTCAGGCTCCCATCCCGCGGTTGGGCAGTCAAGAGAAAACCTTGAACCGTTTCTTGTAATGGAAACACATGGGTTATCATATCTGTCACATTGATTCTATTATACTGAATCCATTTCAGGGCCGTTGAAAGATTATGGAAATCGGCAGCATATGAATGGGTAATC
>JAPKXX010000006.1 GCA_026394595.1 Methanoregula sp.
AACTTCAGTGATTGCTTCAACAAAAATACTTTTAACAGGTCATTTTTAAGAAATGGGACCGATTGAAATTTTTTTAAATTCTCCATTCCCCCAGTATCAGTACTTCGCTAATTTCTTAGTTTTAGCCCGGACTAAAGAAAACCGGGTTCTGATAAGTTAGCGGTTGGGGACCGATTTTTCACTTTATTAAGATTTCCTACAAACCGTCAACTTATCAGAACTCACTGGAAGACTCGAAGACCCAGTAATCATCCCTAACTATCATCCTCCGGATCCGGTTTCCGAGCCGGATTTTCCGGCGGTTTTGGGGGCAGAAGACTCTCTAAAATTTTGGATTTTACGTCGTTCCTTTAATTACAATTAAAAGTAATCCTATAGGAAAATCCTATAGGACTGGAATATTTTTATGAAATTACGTCGTAGAACTTCCCAGACAAACGAGATCAGATCCCGGAGCCGGCCGGACCGGGAACCGGAGATCCGATCGACAGGACAGGTAATTCTTTAAAAGATCAGAGGTAGATGTACAGGTATAGCTGCCGGTTTTCCCCATGTGAAATCCGGGCAAATTAAGAGTGATTTGAACAAATAGTATGGTGTTCACCAAAAAATAGGGAAAAACACACAGATTAAAGTGTGTCTCTAAAAAAGATCCACTCTAAAAATACCCGATTGAGCGAGTATTTCTTAAAAAAAATCATAGTTACAGCGCTTTTGATTAAATGCGACTCATATAGTATCGCACCATGATGAGAATGATACCACAAAAAACCATCGGCCCGCCAGTATCCAGGATCAGTGCGAATTGACATGAGTCAGGGAAAACCTAGTAATGAGTAAGAGCCCACGGATCGGTGAGGAGCGTCCATTAATGATCGAAGAGGAGTTGCGCGGCTTTAGCAACAGTGTCACGATCGAGCACATCGATGAGGCGACCGATGTTGTCACTACCCGTTTTATTGATAAGAGCGGATATCCGATCCGGATATTTGTGCGTCAGCGGGGCAGCCAGTATTACCTATTCAATGAGAAGGCCAGGATTTTCCGCCATGAAAAAATCGGGCGCTGGGGACATAACGAAGCAAAAGACAGATTCAAAGAGATACTGCGCCGTTTCGATGTCTACCACATCAACGGGGAGATCTCAACCGAAGCAACAAAAGATAACCTGCCTGCCCGGTTGCGCAACCTGCTGCAGGCGCTTATTGTACTTGATGCCACGTTCTGATCATTCGCTCCACCGTTTCTTTTTCCCCTTACACACTGAAACCCCCAATTTACATTTGCAAGAGAGAAAGTACACCTTGTGGTACCCATTTGAAATATGGCACTGACTGACCGGAGCACCGATTTTAATTGCATGATAGCTAAGTGAACTGGAAACACGGGGGAAGGACCATATCACGTCAATCTGTAATGCATTGGATGAAGCAGGTTACCCCATCGAGCTCAGACGATCGGTACCGTGACAGCCGGATACCGTTTGAAAAGAATTAAAAAGTACTTTTGAAGGATTATAATCCGCCCATCCTCTTCCAGTGGTCATACTCGTGTTTCCAGAGATCCTTGTTAGCCAGTACCAGATGTTTGAAGTAGTCCCTGCGTTCAGTCTGGAACTTTGACTGCTCAGGATCCTTCCAGTTCATCCTGATCGCATCTGCAAGCTTTTGCCCGAGCTCTTTTGCCTTCTTCTCTGCAGGAACGATCGCATCAGGGTTGCCCATCAGGTTAACCCCCACCTTCCCGACCGTTGTAGCACCAAGGCTCAGCAGGGTTTTGTTCATGTACTCCGCAACCTCATCAGCCATTGACTCCCCTGCTGTGGAAACGGCGCACCCGTACTTCCCGGTAAAGTACTGGCAGTGGATTGAATCCGCCATCCTGTCAAACATGGTCTTGAGCTGGGCAGTGACCGAGTTGATGTAGTTGGGGGAACCGAGCACAATCCCGTCCGCTTCCAGCATCTTTTCTAAAAGTTCCGGAAAATCGTCATCATGGATGCATTCGCCCTTTGCATAGCATGTGCCACACGCTGTGCAATACCTGATCTCAAGACCGCAGATGTCTACAAAAGTAATGTCCGCTCCGGCCTTCCGTGCCCCTTCGAGCACCCCCATAACAAGCCGGCGCGTCTGGCTCTTCTCACCCTTCGGGCTCCCATTTATCCCGATGATCTTCATGATTGCTTCACCAAGGGAGCATAGGCAGATAGAGGGATAAATGTATATTACAATGCAAAAAAGAGGGGTACAGAGGACTCAGGAATTTTAGGGAGTTAAGGTATCACCATGAGCGGACAGGAAATTGCAGATTCCCGGATCTCAAAGAACAGGGTTGAAGGGCTTGTGGACGGCATTTTTGCATTCGCCATGACGTTGCTCGTGATCGGCCTGACTGTCCCGGTGCTCTCACAATCTGATGCGGCAGCAATGCTCCCTGCCCGCGTCTTTGCGATGCATACGGAATTTTTCACGTTCCTCATTGGATTCCTAGTGCTTGCCTCGTTCTGGCTCATCCACCACCGCCAGTTCCATTTCGTGCGCACGGTCAATCCAACCCTGGTGTGGATCAATATCTATACGCTCGTGTTTATCGTCCTCATGCCGTTTTCGACGAGCATTTCGGGCGATTATCCCGACGTCCAGATTGCTGTACTCCTGTTTCATGCGAATATGTTCATCATCGCGACGCTCTTTTTTATCCAATGGCGCTATATCATCGGTCATCCTGAACTCGTGTCTGAACCACCTAACCCGAAAGCCGTGAAGTGCGGTGTCTGGCGGCTCACCGTCGTCCCTGTCATCTCACTTGCCGCCATTCTGGTCTCATGTATCACTCCGTCATACTCAATGGCGGCGTACCTGCTCATCCCCGGCGGTATGTATGTGGTAAACCGCCGCTTCTGCCTGCAGGAAAAGAACAGCAGATGATAAAAAATGGGAGGGGTTTAATACCAGTAATTCCTTACAAAAATTTTTGATTTTTGGATGTACGGGGTTCCGTAGCGGAGGGCAAGGGGTACGACCAGTGCTGTCACGACAACGTTCCCGATAAACCAACCCGTCATCGTTGGGATGACCTCTGTCCACGCTATCACGTTGCCAAGCGCGAGCGAGACCGCCCCCCAAAGGGCGCCAAAAGCATTGTTGATAAGGATACCGAATGCAACAAAACAGATAATATCCCGGCGTCCGGTAAGGCCCAGATCTACATTAAGCATCCGCAGTGCGACAAGCGGAATCAACACCTGCCAGAGATCAGCGAGCGCAAAATATACACTCGCTTCGGGAGATATACCAGACAGGACACCGGCGCCAATGAACCCCCCTATATAGGCTGCGACTGCCCCATATGCCCCGAACCAGAGGGTAAAAAGGATCATAGCTGCAATGGCGATAAAAAGGTTCGAGACACCTTTCGCACCCCCAAGGGGTATTCCCAGCACAGCAAACCGGGCAAGCACCGTATTGATAAGAATGAGTGCAACCAGCAGGAGGAGGAAGGAGTAGGTTGGTTTATAAGCAGTTCTCATGCGTTCACCTTATCCCCATATTATACGGTGTAATAATTATGGTTGATCATTGAAAATACCGGACTCGCCAGCATTATTACCTATATACCGGATTATTCTATACATCCGGCAGATGAGACAATGGTGAAGAATGAAATTGCAGAGGATCTCTCTGAACAGGAGACGGAACTTCTCAGCCGTGCACCGGAGGTCCTTGACGCACAACGGAGTGCCGGGCTCGAAGGGCTCGTGGGCGGACTTGATGCCGTCATCATCAATATTGAGTGGGACAGGCTGCTTCCCGCAACAAGGGAACTCCTGCGATATACCGGGCATACATGCGATGAGGCATTCTATGATCCAGCCGCATCCACGTTCATACTCTCGTGCGCAGGATCGGCCTCGCTGATCCTCCGCTCGCGGAACAGTGGGTATAACCCGTTTGAACGGTTCAATACCGCTCCGGTAGCAGGAACCCTCCCCAACACCCGGCTCGAAACGCTGGTCTTTACGACACCGGACATCCGGGAGTATGTTGCCATCCAGAAAGAGAGGGGGGTTGCATTCCTCACCGATACCCCGGTCAAGCTCCGGCACGGCCTGTTCATCCAGACTCTGCCTTCTCAGTTCACGGGAAACTCTCTGGGGTTTGTCGAATGGCACGGGGACGACCACCGCTCATATCTTCCTGCTTCCGGGATCACAGAAGAACCCCTGCTGCCCAAACCCCCCTCCGGATTCCAGACCAGCATCTTGGTGCTCGACCATGCAGCGACAAGGGTCCGGGCGCAGGAACGCAACGCCGCGATCCTCGAGTTTCTCCAGCTCACCAACTACCATTACGATTTCGCTGTATACGTCAAGTCGCTCAACTCGATCACAAGCGTGGCGCGGCGCACCAAAGACGACTTTGCCATGGTATTCACGTCGGGCATCATGCCTGACACGGGGGATGGTGCATCGGGGCCCACGGAAAAATTCATCCGCAACTACGGGACCCGGGTGCACCATATCGCATTCCGTACCGAAAGGATTGTGGAGACCGTCGCTGCACTAAAGGATGACGGGATGGAGTTCCTACTCGACCTTGTCGGTTCCCCACAAGAGGGGCTCATGCAGATCTTCACCGTGCCGTCACCGCACACGATGATTGTCACCGAGTATATCCAGCGGTACGGGGATTTTGACGGGTTCTTCACCAGAAGCAATGTGGAGAAGCTGACCCATGCGACCGGGCGGCAGTGAGGGGGCGACAGGCATCTCGCGGAAGCATCTCTCCAAGGACCAAAAATCTATTCTACGTTATACATGCTGACGGAGGCATTCTGGTCAGGCATACCACCAGCAGATTCAAACCCCCCCCCCGATCACCCCATAACTTCGAAATTATTCGCAGTCAACGCCAGATTGATCATCTTTTCCTGCAATAAGTGACGTGATGTAATATGACACGCACCACCACGACCCTGATCATATCTGCCCTGGTCATTATTGCCGCACTCCTCGTGTGCGGCTGCATGGGCACGACAACAATGACACCGGCGGGGGATCTGAAGAAGTTCAACTCCACCGATGAAATTAAACAATACATCAGGGAGAATACGCAGACGGCGCAGGAATCCGGCTCGTGGACAACGGACGGGACGATCCAGTCTGTCCGTGAATCCGTTGCCGTACCGGCGTCAATGCCACAGGGCGCGGCGAAGAGCACCGCTGATTTCAGCGGCATTACCGGGACCACCGATTATTCGACAACCAATGTGCAGGTCGCCGGGGTCGACGAACCTGACTTTATCAAGAACGACGGCCGGTATATCTACCTCATATCGGGGAGCCGGCTGGTGATCGTTGATGCCTATCCGGCACAGAATGCGGATATCATATCCGAAACAGAGATCGAAGACAATGTAAAAGAGATCTTTATTAGCTCTTTTCGACAGGCAATTCTGATATTCCCGTCCGGACCATGAGCGGGAGTGCCGGAGGCATGGAGAAGATTGCGATCATGCCGCCGCACTACCGGTCGACCCCGGCCACCCATGCCATCATCTACGATATATCGGACAGGAAGAGCCCGGCTGTCATCAAAGATTACACGATCGATGGCGATTACGTGGACGCCCGCATGATCACGGGGATCGTGTACATGCTCACCCGCGAGAACGTGTACTCGTACGACGATATCGTTGTGCCGGCAGTCCGGGAGAGCGGCAAGGTCGTCATCGAGCCGGACGTCTGGTACTTCGATAATCCCGAGTACAACTACGTCTTCTCGACAGTGACCGCACTCGACGCGACAACCGGCGCGGAGAAAGACGCAAAGACGTTTTTAATCGGGTCCGCAAATATCCTCTATGTCTCGCAGGACGCGATGTACGTCAGCTACCAGAAGTGGCACCCGGTATACCGGACATTTGCAGACGGTCCGCAGATCGAGGTTGCAGCCGAAAAAGTCGGAGTACCATCCCGTTCTTCGGTCACTGCCCCCATCCTGTTCGAGGATTTCAACAAATTGAGCGAGGCCGGGAAGCAGGAGGTCATTGCCGCGATGAAGAGTGGTGAGCAGGAGGCGATACGGAATCGGGAGTATGACCAGACTACGACCATGATCCACAAGATTGCGATCGACAACGGGAACATCGCGTACGTGGCGCAGGGCGAAGTTCCCGGATACTTAAAGAACCAGTTTGCGATGGACGAGTACAATGGCAATCTCCGGGTCGCCACAACCTCGGATGTCTCGACTACCCGGGGCCAGTACGAGTATAACAACGTCTTTGTCCTTGACGGTGGCATGAAGACAATCGGCTCCCTGACGCATATCGCCGAGCAGGAGAAGATCTACTCGACACGGTTCATCGGGGACCGGCTGTACATGGTGACGTTCAAGCGGATCGACCCGTTCTTTGTGATCGACCTATCGACCCCCTCAAGCCCGAAGATCCTCGGTAAGCTCAAGATCCCCGGCTACTCCGATTACCTGCACCCGTATGACAGCACCCATATCATCGGGGTCGGCAAGGAGACGGCGACCAACGACTGGGGCGGCGTCTCCACCCGGGGGGTCAAGCTCGCCCTCTTCGATGTGAGCGATGTCGAGCACCCGAAACAGGTCGGCAAAGTCGAGATCGGGGAATCTGGAACCGATTCGGCGGCACTGTACGACCACAAGGCGTTCCTCTTTGACAAAGGAAAGAACCTGCTCGTCCTCCCCATCCGTCAGGTCACGACCATCCCTGTCGTCCAGAAACCCGGTTATTACGACTACCAGCAGCGCATCTGGTACGGGGCGTACGTCTTCGGGGTCACCTCTGATACGGGATTTGTGCTCCGCGGGACGGTGGAGCACGGGACTGGCAGCTCCGGGTACTACTGGTACGGCAGTTCGGCAAACGAGGTGAAACGCTCGCTCTATATCGGGAACGACCTGTACACGATTTCGTCAGCAAAGATCATCGCCACCGACATTGCAAACATCAACACGACGATCAAAACCATCGACCTGTCGGGCGGGCCGGATTACCGGGACGTGCCGGTGCTGATATTTTGAAAATCTCTCTTTTTTCTCAGGTCAAATAAGGCACGGTTGTCCGTATAAAAACGGGGGGTGCTAGTATAACCCCTCAATCAAATGATGATTTCCGACAAGAATTTTTTTAATAATACCGTGTTGAATGTGAAAAATTGGAAAAATTATGTGAATATCATAATCAATCGGGGATTTTGCAGAACGGGGTAGGTGTGTTGGGGATAAATACCGTGGCAGATACGGTTGAGTACGGTGCTGCCGGGCAGGTTCAGATCACCGATACGCAGTTGGACGACCCGGCAGTGATGCAATTTATTGGGGTGCAGACGGTATATGGATCCACTGACATGACTTTGCACCTCATTCTTTGCATGCACTATTCCAACCGGACTTTGCCTTTTTCTGTTGCCTTCTTCATTGCAGAGACATAGCGTGAGACCTCTTTTACCATCATCCCTTTATTTGTAAGATTCTGTTCGATGATATGCACGATGGCACTCCCGACGATAACTCCATCTGCACCTGCTGATACCAGGGGTCGTACGTGTTCCGGCCTTGAAATGCCAAACCCTACGGCAAGGGGAAGGGTACTCTGTTTCCGGACAGTCCGGATGAGATCAAACACACCCTGCCCAAGTTCATCGCGGGCCCCGGTAACGCCGGTGGTTGAGACAAGATACAGGAAACCCCCGGCTCGGGAAACGATCTGGTCCAGCCGCTTTTTGGAGGTTGTCACGGATACCAGAAAGATCTGGTCCATACCCAGTTTTCCTGCGATTTTAACCACCTCACCTGACTCCTCGTAGGGCATATCCACGATCAGGATGCCATCAATGCCGGCATCATGTGCCTGGCGGTAGAACCGCCTGATGCCACGCCTGAAGACGACATTATAGTAGGTG
>JAPKXX010000056.1 GCA_026394595.1 Methanoregula sp.
TCTCGCGGAGGTCAGGGTAGATGCCACCCTGTACCGGTGCAGCGATGGGTGCGTCAGCGCCGAAGGTCTCCTGTGCCTCGCGGAGCCGTTCCATCGTTATGGCAAGTTCACGCTCTGCGGTTGCACGGTCTGCTGACGGGGATGTCGGGATGTCAAGCGGGACCCAGATATCGCTTTGTATATCCCGCTGGAACGAGAGTGTCTCAAGGTTTGAGATTGCAACGTCGCCATAGACCGAGAGCTGGAAGGAGCCGGAGTCGGTCATGATGACGCCGTCAAAATCAAGCACCCGGTGCAGTCCTTCTGCAAGTACCTTCTCCCGGTACTGCATGCTCTGGCTGAAGATGTAGGCGTTTGTGATGATCGCTTCAATCCCCATCTTCCGCATTTCAGCGGGAGTAATGAGCTGGAGGTGCGGGTTGATCACGGGGAGCAGTGCCGGTGTTTTTATGACCTTTTTCCCGACAGCGAGCTTCCCGCACCGCCCCATGATGTCGCTGTCAAGGCTCTCAAACCGGATTGCCACGCCCGCTCACCTCCTTCACAATGCCAATAATTTACGCGCTGATCTGGTTAAACCGTTCTCTTATCAGGTGATGGTTCACGAAAGTCCCGCCTTTGGTAAGGCTGTCGAATGTTGTGCTGTCCCAGCCGTACTCGGTTGCGACCTGAGGGAGCAGGAGCCCGCTCGTGCCCAGGCCCTGCACGATCAGCCCGTGCCTGCCGACTTCAACATGGGACGGGCGCTCTCCCGGGTCGCATTCCAGCTTCTGCGGTACCGTAAGGACCGTCACTTCGATGGTGATGGACGGTAGTTCACCCCCCCGGACCGGCGGGAACCGCGGGTCCTGGAGCGCTGCCGCGACTGCTGCCTCCCGGATCGCATCGCCAAGCGGCATCACCGGGTACGGAAACCCGATGCAGCCCCGCAGGTCGCCGAGCTCGGTGAGCGTGACAAAGACGCCCCGCTTCTCGCTGAATATGGGGGTAAGTTCCCCTGCCGGTTGTTGTTTATTCAGGATTGCGTGTTCGACCGCGCCCCGTGCAAGGCGCAGCGCACAATCTCCTTCCTCGGGTGTAAGCAGAACCATTCCCGGTCACTCCTGTGATGGTGTTATTAACAGACTCTGTGTCCGTGCGATTAATTAGCTGTCGGATCACGATAGGCGTCAAATAATACTCGATTGATGTACCATGTTCACGAATCATTTTTCCTGTCAGGATTTGATTTTTGATAGCGCTGCCCTTATTATCTTCCAGTCTCCATGGTACACGCGAGAGGGAGAGTGCGGCTGACGGTGGCAGAAATGCTGCTGAGGAAAGTCCTCCCACGAGCCGGGTCTGCAGCCGTATGCAAGTACGGGTGGCGAGAGTCACGGCAATGGCACAGAAACGATACGGCCTGTCCCGAGCGATGATGCGGTTGAGCCAGCAATGGCGAGGAAGCCCGGAGTAATCCGTGCCAGTAACCCGCTGAGCGTTAAAGGACAGGATACGATGAAACGACGAACCCCTGCGGGTGCAAGCCAGAACAGGGCGATTGGACGGCCCGGTGTCCGCCCGGGTATGGCGCTCAGCTGAATGCCGCAATGAACAGAAGGAGGCTTACTCCTCCCACTCACATTTTCTTTGGTTTGAACTACTTCATAGGTTAATACCTGAAAATGACAACTCATCTGTATCTATGACTAAAGTACTCGTCCATGGCAGGCATGAAACCGAATGGGTAACCATATCCAAAGATGAATATGATTCCATGAATCGCACTATCGAAGTTCTTGCTGACAGGGATCTCATGGCACAGATCAAAAAAGGCAAAGCGAAGAACGTCAAATCCCGCGACTTTGAAGAGCTCGCAAAAGAACTTAAGATCTAACACTCGTCCTTGTGGTGTATTGCTTCAATATACACAACATAATTAACCCGATCAATCGTATAATAGATCCTGAACTTTCTCTCAAAATAGATTTCCCAGTATCCGTGGAGCGGTTTTCGTAACGGCTTTCCATGGAGTTCCGGTTTTCTTTTAACTTCCTGATCTTGTTTGCAAAACGCTGCTGGATGTTCTTATCGTATTTTCTTACCCATTCTTCGGCCGGTTCCTTGATTTTAATTGAAAAAGTATCCATCAGGCTCTCTGCGTACTATCCGTTAAATTTACTGTCTTTTCACGTTCAGATAAACATTTAGTCCTCTCTTGAGTGTTCTGATCGATATGTCAAGACAGGATATAGTGAAACGTTAAACCCCTGCGGGTGCGGGGATCATAATCAGAACGTGAGGTACCATACTATTTCCAAGACCCGGTTTTTCGTCAATAAAGATTTTAGGATAAGACAACCCAATGAGATTCAGGAGATATTATGTCAACGTTTACCGCTGTGCTCCACAAAGAGGATGACATGTATGTGGCTGAATGTCCCGAAGTGGGCACAGTAAGCCAGGGAAGGTCAGTTGACGATGCTGTCAATAATCTTAAGGAGGCAACAGCGCTCTACCTTGAAGAGTTTCCCCATGTAAAAAAGAAACGGGCGATCCTGACAACCTTTGACGTGCCATCGGTTGCCCCATCATAAGCCGGTATCCGGTGACCTGACCATTAAAATTCTCTGCAATACATTTGGTTTTTCAATCTCGGGGCGTACCGGGAGCCACGTACGGCTCTTTAAAATAACCCGTACCGGGAAAGTGGGAACCGTTGTCCCTGACCATGATGAACTGAAGCCCGGTACACTCAAAGGGGTGCTCAGGCTGGCAAAAGTCGATGTTGAGGAATTCTACCGTTTTATCTGATCTTCTCATCTCCCTGACTTCCTGATCCCTGACGATCTGGGCGCTTGCGGGTGCAAGCCAGAACAAGGTAGACATATCACCCATTGTCCGCCCGGCTCTGGCGCTTCTGCTGAATGCCGCAATGAACACAAAGGAGGCTTACTCCTCCCACTCACATCTTCTTCGTTCAGATCCGGTAGAGTTCTGCTATTTTCTTGTTGATAACAGATCGGAATCGTGGGGGAAGTTCCCCGATCCCGCCGGCTATAAGCGATTTGACGATCGTTGCGATCTTGTCCAGCCGGATCACAGAATCTGTTTTCAGCCCGGTATCAGTAAACCCTGGTTCTTCTCTCGTAATTGGTACATCTGCACGCGTGAGGTTCGCAGGCATTTTGGATGAGATAAATGCAACAACGACATCATAGTCGTTTTCATACAGCACAACTGCAGGCCTTAGTTTGGCTGCAGTCAGATCCGTAAACGGGAATGGTATGAGAACGATGGATCCTTTCATTTGTATGCGACCCTGATATCATTGATACCATAGAGGTCCGGCTCGTCTTGAAGAAACGTAGAGAGCGATCGCTCGGACAGCTTCATGACCCCGACACTCTCGCACTCCAGCAGCAGTTGATCGAGTTTTTTCGAGATCTCTACAACCTGCTGCCGGATCTCCCTGACATCGGCTTCGATATTCATCATGGCTGGCTGGTCTCCTTATCCATACCTAGGGTGTCTTCCGATAAAGGGTTTTTGCGCAAGTCTCCTGCCCTGATCTCCCCATTTCTCCTGCTGCAAACCTGTATTGTCAATCATTTTTTTAAATAATACAGTGTTGACAGTGTGTTTTTTAGACTTTGTAGAATTCCTCCACAATAATGAGAATAGAAAAGGAGAGACTGTACTTTAGATTTTTCGGTCAGTCGGTATCTTCTTCTCTAAATGAGGTTTTCTACACAGCCGAAAAAAGTTCGACGAGGATCTATCGTCTACACCGATAAATGGAGAGGAGGTACAACAATAGAGAAAAGGTGTTATTTACTGACCTGATTCATATCCTATTAAGGGCCGATCATTGATAATTACCCACATTTATACTGATGGTGCAGAGATTACCGGAATTCCTTTCCTCACATTCCTTAAAAATATCGAATTTTGATCCTGATACTCATCTGTGGTAAGGGTGATAATATCAAGAGGTATCCGATATTTCCGGATCGTATTCAGTTCTGCATCTTTGGTAAGAAGAGTCCTTGCAATCATATCCATTCCGCTGAAATCAT
>JAPKXX010000049.1 GCA_026394595.1 Methanoregula sp.
AGCCGCAGGCCTTCTTTTTCCCTGCGCCCGAACCCTCCCTGTTCATAGAGCGCCTGCCCGTCCCGTCCGCACCGCACGTATGTCCCGTCAAATACCGCTTTCACTGCTCAGGGTATTGGCACTGCATAATAATAAGAGAACAGGAAGGAAACGGTGCCCGACGGACATCATCATCCGTGCCGGTATCGTCACGCACACGAAAAAAATTCGATGATAGGGTAAAGTCCACCGTCAAGCAAATCTGAATTTAATTTGAAATTGCATAACCGCTCTTGGGGGCTTTGTCCTTGCCGCTCGGGCATCCTCCTGTTATGATAACCCCCGAACAGCTAATACAGCCCTATCGCTCATAGCGCAGGGGCGGGTAAGGGACAGCATACCTGCAGTGGCAGGTATGATGTGAGAAGAATCCTACAGGATTCTTCGACTGGGCACAGGCACGGTCCCCTCCCTTGACAGTGGATAACAATTTTTACTGTCTGAACAAAAAAATCTTACACACTAACTTTTGGTTAGTGATGGATCGTACCCAATCACTAAAAATTTAACCCGTTATCTTTTAAAAAACGCGAATTTCAGGTCGGTTTATCAGCAAAGCGATACCCGCCGGGCGGCACATGGATCTCGAACCGTGCACCGGTTCCGGGGAACCCGGTCTCCATGATCATCATCCCCGTGATCGAGAGGATTTCCCGGGCAAGAAACAGCCCCAGCCCGGTGTGTTTGCCAAACCCTCTATTGAAGATCTGGGCCTTGTTTTTGGAGGGGATGCCCACTCCGTCATCCTCAACCACCAGTATGACCCCGTCAGCACCTTTCTGGTACCGGGCACGGATGGTGGCCACCTTTTCGCCATAGCGCAGCGCATTATCAAGGAGATTGTAGAGTACCCGTTCCAGCAGCGGGTCGGCAAAGACGAAAAGGCCTGCAAGGTCGTTATGAACATGTACAGTACCGGGATTCAGCTGGGACAGCGCTTTGGCAAACACCGAAGCCGCATCCTGCCACTCGGGCGCCTTCACCCCCATATCTTGGTAATCCTTGGTGAACTGGATCTGGTCTTCTATGACCTTGATGGTCTTATCGATCTTATTGATAAAGTCCTCCAGTTTCTCGCGGTCGTGCGCCATTTTCGAGAGCTCCAGATACCCGAGGACGATGGTCAGTTTGTTCAGAATATCGTGGCGTGTCACGCTCGAGAGCAGGTTCAGTTTCTGGTTGGCAAGGCGCAGCGCCTTTTCCGCACGCTTGCGTTCACTGATGTCCCGGACAAAGGCGCAGACATAGCCCGAACCCGCATACTCAAAAAAGTGGCTGGTGACTTCAACGGGCAACTGTTCGCCACCCTTTTTTGTGTACTGTGTTTCGGACGTACTGGAACTCCCTGCCTTCTGTTGGGCATAATGGACGTCCCACTCCACCTTTGATATCGAGGGGTCGATGGCAAAGATCGTCATCTCCAGCAATTCATTGCCAATATAACCAAGCATGGCAGAGCAGGTGGCATTGGTATATACCACCTTTCCGTCCGTATCTATCCAAACAATCCCCTCTGCCGCATGCTCAACGGCAAACTGGGTAATCCTCGACCGGTCCTTGCTTTTCTGTAAATCCTTCTCTGCCAGGCGCCGCCGGGCTTTTTCGAGTACAATTACCGTGAAATCGGCAAGCGATGCGGCGAAGTCCTGCTCATCGACTTCCCATGAGCGGGCAGGCCCTGTATGTTCAAAGCAAAGGACACCGACAACATGCCGCCCCGAGCGGATCGGTACATCAAGCATCGAGGTTATGCCCAGCGGGTCGAGGTATTCTGCGGTGAACTCACTGGTATGACTGTCAGTCCGTGCGTCGACAGCAACGATGGTGCGGTTGTCCTGCAGTGCGGCAAAATACCGCGGGTAATCCGCACCAGAAATCGTCTGCCCTGACCGGTGGTTGCGAAGGCTGGCGGTATAAAGGTCGTTGCACACGAGTGACTGCCCATCCGGAGAGAAGAACCATATGCTTGCCCGTTCCACCCCGAGAGCCTTTGCACCTGTCTCGGTGATATGGGATATTGCATCCCGCAATTTTGGGGCATCAGCGATGGCAAGGTCCGCGAGTGCTTTCTGGTGCTGAAACGACCGCTCCGCTCTTCTCTTCTGGAGTTCTTCCTCTTCTTTTGCCAGGGTAGCATTCTGGTACTTGTCACGCAGGACCTGGTTGGCAGCACTCATCTGCTCATATGCAAGACGGAGCTCCTCGTTCTTTAGAGAGTTCTCCTGCTCTGCCTGCAACCGCGGGGTAATGTCAACAAAGTACAGGTTCACCACCCTGTCATTGGTAAATGGCACGAGGGTAACAGAATACGTAGATCTCTCTAGCGCCTGTTCACGTGATGAGATGGTCCCTTGTGCAAGAGCATCTGTTACCCACTGCCGCCAGAGTGGCGGCACCTGCCCACCCTCCCTGACACCGAGAAGGTTGAGCATGCTCTCAGATGCGGGGTTGGCGTAGCGTAATACCCCATCCGCATCCACCCTTACGATCGGGTTTGGGTTTTGTGCAGGCAACTGGGCAAGGGTACTGATCTTTATCTGTGCTTCCTTCCAGGCAGTAATATCCTCGTACGTGCCTAAAACGCCCCGTATGGTTCCCTGCGCGTCTTGTAACGGGATCTTGCTCGTACGCAGCCAGATATGTCTCCCGTCAGGGGTTGTCTGGGGTTCTTCGTAATTGAGTTTCGGGATACCGCTTTCGATTACCGTACGGTCGTCTGCACGATAAAGGTCAGCCTGCTCTGCCCAGCCCATCTCGTAGTCCGATTTTCCTATCAGGTCCTGCGGGGACGAAAACCCGGAATCGTGAGCAAACTGCCGGTTGCATCCCAGATAGTTGAGGGTTGTATCCTTCCAGAATACCCGGACGGGGATGGTGTCCAGCACCGAGTACAATATCTGCTGGGACTCGGCGAGCGCCCGCTGGCTTGTCGTCAGTTCATCGATGTTTGCCCGGAGCTTCTCTTCAATTGCCATCAGTTTTTCGGATACAGCAGAGATCTCCCCGGTCTTCTTCTTGAGTTCCGTCTCCACACGACTGCGATCGGTCATGTCAATGAGCGATGCAATGCTCTTTTTTGTGCCGGGGATCATATCGATATTTAAGAGGATTTGGCGGACATCCCCGGGTTTTGTGATGAGCCGGAACTCGTACTGCCTGAAAGCTTCCTCGCGTCTCTCCCTCCGGAGCCGGTGCTGGGCGAGCATCCGTTCGACATCTTCTTTGACGACAAATTCTGTCCAGGACTTCCTGCTATCGATATCTTCCTGGCTATAACCCGTGAGCCGCAAGAACTCGGAATTTGCGAGGCTGATGGTAGTATCCTCTTCAACGATGATCATTGCGGTGCCGGTGCTCTCAAACACTGCCCGGTACCGGCTCTCGCTCTCTTTGAGCGCTTTGTCGACTTTGCGCCGCTCCACTGCCTGCCTGATTTTATGTTCCAGTTCGATAAACTGCGACTTCTGATCGCCCCCCTTCTGCAGGTAAAAGTCCGCCCCGTTATTGATCGCCTCGATGACCACCTCCTCCCTTCCTTTGCCGGTGAAAAGGATGAACGGCAGTTCGGCGTTGCGGGACCGTACTTCCTTCAACAGCCCAATCCCGTCCATCTCCGGCATCTGGTAATCGGAAACAACTGCATCGAACCGTGTTGACGCAATCATTGCGAGGGCATCTGTGGGAGAGGGTGTGACCCTGACCTGGAGTTCCCCTGATCGTTCGAGGAACAGTTTCCCGACCTCAAGGAGCGTCTCTTCATCATCGATATAAAGAACCGAGATCATGTAAGGGGGACCGTCCACGGGAGAATCTGGCATGCCACAGGGGGCATCACTGAATAAGTATCAGATAAAGAACCAATAAATGTACGTTTTCTTTTTTATATTTTTATCAGATAACCGCCCGTAGAACGTCAGGGACAAGAGCTTCTGCCCTTCAATGAAGGGATGGGGATCTGCGGGAAAGGATTTTTTAATACATCACGGTTCAAAGGAGAACGACAGGACGTATTGAACGGTTTTAGAGGGCGAGTTCCCGGACTTTCCTGATATTTCCTTCATCATCCCGCCGCGTGTCCACCGGGGTTTCGCAGATAAGCGGCAGGGCCCGGAGCACGGGATGGTGGAGGATGCGCCGGAAGCCTTCTTCGCCGATCGCTCCCATACCGATGTGTTCATGCCGGTCAAGCCCGCTGCCCTGGTCACCTTTTGAATCGTTCAGGTGCACGATTTTTATCGCTTTTTTGCCGATGACCTCATCGAGCTGCTGCAGGGTATCCTGTATCCCCTCATCAGTACGCATTCCATATCCGGCAGCAAATGCGTGGCATGTATCAAAGCAGATGCCTGCCCGTGCCGGTTCCGAAAGCCCGTCCATGATCGACCGGATATGCTCAAACGTGCTCCCCATACTGTTCTTCTCACCGGCAGTATTCTCAAGGAGCAGCATCACATCGTTGTCCGATTCAGCGAGCCCCGTGTTGATTGCAGCGATCACCCGCTTTCTCCCGCCGGCAATCCCGTCGCCAAGGTGGTGCCCGAGGTGGGTAACAAGATACGGGATGCGGAGCTGCCCGCAGCGTACAAGCTCGGCAGTGAGCGTGGCAACTGACTTCTCGTAAATCTCCTCTTTCGGGGAGGCAAGGTTGGGCAGGTAGGGCATATGGTCGACAGGGAGCAGGCGGGATGTTGTGATCTTCTCATCAAACAGGGAACAGTCCTCATCGGACAATGGCCTGAACCCCCAACCCCTGGGGTTGCGGGAGAAGATCTGGAAGAGATTACATCCTTTCGCTTTTGCGCGGTCAACCGCCAGGTCGAGCGAGCCGGCAATGGATACATGGACGCCAACATTCACCATGGCAGAATCCTTCTCCGCGGTGCTGTCATCAGGATAAGGTATGCGCTTGCAGTGTATTAGGGGATTGGCATCAGGCTACACCATCCCATACGGTACTGTATTGCTCTTTTTTTATGGATCGGGGACTTGGCAATAATTTCGTTCAACATGTTACGTGAAGCAGGGCAACAAATGTCCGCTTTTCACGTTCAATATATGGCAGGATTTCCGGCGTCGGCATGATCACGGTATCATAATGTTCGAGGAGTGATCCGGCATCCGGCGTTACGGGCAGATCCCCATACTGTCCCGTGCCGATAAAAACAACCTCGGGCTTCTCATCAGCCAAAAAACCGAGCTCAGCACCCGAAACCGGGGTATGCCCATACTGCCCCTTCTGGTCTTTTGAGAGCTTTTTTTTCCTTTTTGTAATCGTCCTGTCGGCATGGATAACGATATCGTGACCGTACCTCACCCCCTCTACCTCGATCCACCCGAATCCGGTCTTCATCACGTTCTACATTGTGACATACGAATACGCACAAGAAGAATTTTTCCAAAGAAGTTCTTGTGCCGGCACAAAAAACATTATCATCACCCGCGGTAACGGAACGTTAATGGAATGTACGCGTATCGGGATCGTATCGGATACCCATGACAATATGCCGCGGATCAGGGACGCGGTGGCGCGGCTCAATAAGGAGGGGGTAGACCTTGTGCTGCACGCCGGCGATTTTATTGCCCCGTTTGTCATCGGGACATTAAAAGACCTCAATGCGGAAATGATCGGGGTATTCGGGAATAATGACGGGGATCGCATGCTTCTTCTGACAAAATGTGCGGATTACCCGCACCTTTCCATCCACGGGACATTCGCCCGCATACAGGCAGGGGGTAAGACCCTCGGGCTTGTCCATGGGTCGGACCGCAGCCTGCTCAACACCATGATCACGAGCGGGGAGTATGATCTCGTTGTGTACGGTCACACGCACCAGGCAGAAGTGACGACAAAGGGAAGAACACTGGTTGTCAACCCGGGCGAGGTGTGCGGCTACCTTTCCGGCACAAGCACAATCGCCCTTGTCGATGTGCATCGGCAGACTTCAGAGATCCTTGTGCTTCCCTGACCCCGGAATGCACTGCATTCCCCATGGCTGCAGGAGATGTCCTCCCGTCATTCCTGAGTTGTTCCCCCGGTTAAGACCAGTGTGTGTCGCCAGGAGAAATGAGGACCTGATGTCGCATAAACTGGTTATGAAGGTATAAAAAAAGTGTGAGGGGGGATGTTACCTTCTCAAACCGCGTGCGAGCACCACAATCACTGCAAGCGCCCCGATCGCCACCGCTGGCAGCGCTGCACCAGACTTTGTTGGTGTTGATGCAGGTGTAGCAGCGGACACTGGCGGTACCGTGGGTAAGGCTTCTTCGCGCCTTGTGGTCGTTGCAGTCCTGATGTTGGTCTGCAATGCGCTGACGGGCGGTACGACCGTCATGACATAGACCGAGACCGGCTGGGGTCCGGTCATCCCTGCCTTGCCGGGGCAGAGCTGGGCGGCTGCCTGCCCGGATATAAACTTCACCGTCACACTCGACGCGTCATTCCGTTCATTATACATGTACGATTCGCCAAGCTTCAGGGTCTTTTCCATAACCATTTTTCCCGCACTCTTCCACGTAACTTTTGATGCTGTGGCGGTACAGACAGTCCCCGTGCATGCAGTACAGTCAGGGACCGTTTCGGTCTCCACTGCATAGTCACCGATCAGGGGAGTGGAAATCGTCCTCGGGTCACCCACGATATCAGTCACAAACTCCTCGTTAGGGCGGGAGCCAAACAGTTTGGCGAGTGTGATCCACTTCTCCCCGGCCCCTCCAAGGCTGGTCGCAACCGCGGTATCACCGGACTTAAAAACTGACAGTGCGGCAGCGTCAGGGACTGTACCCGTGAGCGCCGATGTGTCCATTGGTTTCCAGGAGCAAACCGGGTCTTTTCCTGCAGGATAGTCGCACCCGTACTGTGCCGGGTTACTGATGGTGAGCGTGTTCTTTGCCTGGTTCACGGTCGATACCTGCCCCCTGGCGGTAACCTCAAGGATTACTGCCGACACGGGCGCGAGAAAGAGGTACAGGGCAAGAGCTGCAATCAATGCGCCGCAGACAAATGATTTTTTTATCATGATTTTACCTCAGAAACGGTGAACTTCCCCTCCATCAGAGGTCATACCGTCACTTGTTCTGTGAATATTTTGTATAATCATTTATATCCGTTGTTACCTGAGAATTTTCCTTCCAGCCGGAGGGTATACAAAAAGCCCTTGCACGGCGTATTTATTAGATGCCCTGATACATGCAGACAACATCGCCCTAACGTACCTTTTTAAAAAAAAGAATACTATGCCAGAATACGGGAGAGGCGGGAAAAAGGGTCAGGAATTAGACCGTTCCTGCAGGCGTGCAATCCACATGACCGCGATAAAGATGAAGATCCCCATTGCAATGATCGCAAGCCCCTGCGGTTCATCACCGGTTGGTGGCATGTACATCACATAAACCCCGTTTACGATCATAAACAAGGCGATAAAAAGGGAGATAACCTTCAGGATTGCTTCCATAGTTCTGATTCTCTCATTACGATGTACTTCCGGTACCGGCTGATAAGGGCTTTGCCTCAGTTACACAAAGCCGCCGCCCTCACAGGGCTGGCTCTTGCATGACGTCCCGCAGGAGACTATAACCATGATAACCGCCACCACACATATTCCCGCCCCGGCCATGAACGCAAAGGAAAAACCTGATACAAGGGCAGCAACCGGAGTATCCTTAACGGAAGTAAATACGCCGGGAGGCAGGTGCCTGATGACGCCATATGTGAAGAGCGACTCGAAGATCGCGACACCCATCACAGAGCCCATGTTGCGTATGGTCATCATCATTGAGGAGACCGCACCGCTCTCGTCACGTTGTGCCTGGCTCATGATCTGGACACTGTTTGACGGGACAAAACCCCCGACGCCAAACCCCATCAGGAGAAGCGCGAGCAAAAGCACCCCTTCCCCGCCGGTAGCTCCGGCAAGGGTGAAGAGAAAACATCCGGTACCGAGCATCAATGAACTGACCATGCAGGGTATTTTTGATCCGATCCGGTCAGTCATTCCCCCCATGAGGGGTCCGGCAACAAAAATTGCCGCAGAAGGTATGGTAAGGACAAGCCCGGTCATGACAGTAGAAAGCCCCCTGACCATTTCAAAGTAAAACGGAAAGAGGAACAGGGCTCCGGTGAACACAAGCATAATGATCAGCGCGGCAATATTCGGGTAGAGGAAATTCCGGTCCCTGAACAACCCGAGATCAAAGAGGCGGTAGGGTATGTTACGCTCCCACCAGATGAAGACGATAAAGCAGACGATCGATGCCCCCCCAATGCCAAGCGCGGCAGGTGAGATCCACCCGATCACATTGCCTTGGTTCAGCACGTAGAGCATGGAGAGGAGGAAAAAAAAGATCAAGAATGCCCCGAACGGGTCGAACCGTTTCTTTGGTGCCTCCAAGTTTACCCCAGGGATCGTCCGCAGGGCTATGAAAAATCCAGCAATACCTACCGGCACATTGATGAAAAAGACCCAGTGCCATGACAGGTAGGTCGTGAGAAAACCCCCGATTGCCGGACCAAGCGCGATCCCAAGCGAGGCAAAAATAGCGACAAATCCCAACGCCTTGCCCCGTGATGCAGGAGCGATGGTGACCATGACGACAGCAGAACAGAGTGCCGCAAGCATCGATGCGCCGATACCCTGGAGGATACGGGAGCCGATCAGCATCCAGATGCTGTTTGAAATCCCGCATAACAGCGATCCCGCGACAAATACTGCATACCCGGCCGTAAAAACCAGCCGGTATCCCCTGATGTCCCCCAGCCTTCCGAATGCAGGAAGGAAACTGCACATCATGAGCAGGTATGCCATCACGACCCAGGAGACGGTTGCGGTATTGACCGAGAAAGCATTGGCTATGGTCGGCAGGCTGATATTGACAATTGTGATATCCAGCGAACTCATGAACACCGCAATGCCAACGGTGATAAGGAGAAGCCGGTGACCTTTCAATCCTTCCTTTGGTGCATTGTCCATGGCAGGCCTCTGTAATGAAGGGGTATTCAACCGGCACTATTTCTGCATTGTGAATGGTGACCTGAGAGCTGTGATGGTGAATGGTAACGAAATCACAACCGCTCCACAGGTTCGATCACATCGGGGGTGTCGTTGACCGGCGAATTGACCCGGTCCGAGACCCGGTGCATCTCCATCTCTCCTTCAGGGTAGGGGGCGAGCAGGGCAGGGATATCGTCAGGCCGGGGGGGAAACGGCGCCACCCACCGCTCCTCGTGCTCAGGGAGAAGAATTGCAGGCATCCGGTCATGCACCTGCGCAACCAGTCCATTGGGGCGGGTGGTGATGATCGAAAATGAGCGGACCTGAGTGCCATCCGGGCTTTTCCATGTATCGCAGAGCCCGGCAAAGGCAAAGAGCGGTGCATCCCGCACCCGGATATAATACGGGACCTTGTGATCACCTTGTTTCTTCCACTCAAAAAAACCGGATGCAGGAACGAGGCAGCGACAGTCCCTGACAAGCGATCTGAATGCGGGTCGTTCGAGCAGGGTCTCTGCCCGTGCGTTGATCAGCCGGTGCCCGATTGCCGGGTCCTTTGCCCATGAGGGGATGAGACCCCAGCGCATCGGGATAAGGGATGTCCCCTGCCCGTGCACAATAACCGGTTGCTCGGTAGATGGCGCGATGTTGAAGTGCGACCGGAAGCCGATGGCTGGATTACTGACACGAAACCGCCTGCCAAGATCATCGATGCAGAGAAGCGAATACCTTCCGCACATACCTGATCAGGGATTATCCTCTCCCCCTATTTGGGGGTGACGGGCAGATTATTAATGCCCGGCATATCCCTGCCTTGTGCTCCCTCATAAGTGTACGATGCCCGAGGGGTCGTCAACCTTTTAAAAAAAGCATCCCTTCAGCGAAGTGGCACCACGACTACAGCTGGAATTCGTCCAGATACGGCATAAGGGCAGTCATGTACACCAGCGCAGGGACAGTTGGATTGGCGGCGATCTCAGCGACATGTACTATCTCAAGCATGATGGGGTGTGCCTGCATAACCTCCTCAAATGCAGGATCGTTTTCCTGAATGAACCGGAGGAATTCCTCAACACGGACGTAGGGGCGCTCGAAACCGGGCACTTCGCGGAACTTGTAGATAACCAGTTCAAGGGGCGTGGTGCGGGCGAGCTGCTCATCAAAGAACAGGTATACCGCGACCCCGTACGTGGCGGCAGCCGCAGCAAGCTCACGGATATCGACCTTCTTTGTGGGCACAAATCCAAGGCTTCCAAGTTTTTGTGCAGGTGTAGTCCCGGGAAGCATGCGATATGCGTCCGTCGTCATTATAGCATGCGTGCGGCGTGCACCTTTGTATAGGTTTGGGTTTTTACACCCGGGTTTGCGCCGCCATATCCGGTGCTCGAATTTGTGTGATGATGATGATCACACGATAAAAAAGAGAAATAAAAGGTACGTGAAAACCCCACCTATCAACCCTGCCACTGATGGTACGCGATGTTTAAGAGCGGGACGAACTCCGCAGTCGCTTTTTTATTGCCGGCACTGCTCGGGTGGTCGTCATCACGCGCCTGCGGGTATGCGGAGGTGTCGCGGCGCGTTCCAACCACGTGCTGGATCTGCCCATTCCACCAGCGGTGGTGATTGCCGGCCGCCTGCCCGGCATCATTGACCATGGTGTTGCCACCGTTGCTGGTGAGCACGTTGTAAAAATCAAAGACCATCACATTTTTGTACGGGTACCCTTTGAGCCAGTCATTGACAAGCCAGGTGTTGAATGCCCGTGCATTGGCAGCATTCTCAGGATCGCTCAACGGCGGGGCAGTTACCACTACAAACAAGGTATCCGTGTGGGCTTTGAAATACTCCAGCAGATCGATATAGATGCCCTTTGCATTTGCGACTGTGTGGAACTCAGAACCGCTTCCCTCCGCCTTCAGGGGATTGTCCCCGATCTGCGGGACAGGATCAACCGGACTCCCCTGAAGCGCAGAGTTGGGGAAGCAGGACTTGAACATGATGATCTTGTTCTTGCCACCCGGGTCGTTTTCGGGCCGTGAGTATCCCGAGTTCTGCCCGCTTTCAGCATACAGGGCACCAGTTATCGCTGCGGAGTTCGGTCCGCGGAACCAGAGCCACCAGTGCCCGATATCGGTGTTATCCCCGACAGGCCCCCAACCACTGTCAACATGTGCTTCCGGCCCCCAGCCGTAATTGGTGTCGGACACAAAGTAGTTGTTGTCCCGAAGGGCAATGCCCAGCCCGCCGTTCTCATCAGAGAGCCAGTTCTCACCACTGGAATGGTGGACAAAGATGAGCTTGACAGGCTTTGAGGGGGGTGCCGGGTTGGGCGCACCGGCAGGAACATTGCCGGGCACAGTCTTTTCCGCGTTCGATGTTCCGGTCTGGCCTGCAGAAGGAGTTGTGGCTGGAGCCGTAGATTCCGGGGCTTTTACCATGCAGAGTGCAGCAGCACACATGCCCCCTATGAGCAGGACGCAACACACATTGAGGATTAGTTTCGTTTTGTTCATTGCATAATCCCTTGTATGTCGGTTATTAATGCTGGACAATATTTTTTGAGCGCTTCTTTTGATTATCCCGCTATTTCCCGCTTCCCTTACCGTTTCACGGTAAGATTCAGCCGTCTGGTTATTTCCGCAAGGATCTCGGAAGTTATCTCTTCGCGCCGGGTGATATCCCGGATCCAGAACCGTATACTTATCATGTTCCCCTGCTGCGTGATACCGGTAAACAGTACCCGGGAAACGAGCTGGTCGGGCTTGCCCTTCAGGCCGGTATATCCCTGAAAGAAGAACGAGGACTTTATCCCTGATGGGCCGGGTCGGCCTGAAGAATTCCCGTTTGGCAGGACGTCCGGGTGCGCATTGAGGACTGACAGGATCCCCTCCTTTGCACGGTCAAAAGAGATTTCGGGAGGCAGCGTGATTGCCACCGGGATCTCGATGAACCCGGACTTTGAGTAATTCACGATCTTTGATGCGAGGAGGGAGGCATTCGGCACGAGAAACACCCTGCCATCACGGTCCTTGAGGACCGTACGGGTAAAGGTCAGGTCCTTGACCTGCGCGATGCCGGTATCGGGATCGCCCCCAGCTCAACCCAGTCATCAAGCCGTATCGTACGGTTGATGGTGATCAGGAGACCTGCGAGCAGGTTGGAGATGATCTGCTGGGAGGCAAACGCGAGTGCAATGGAGATGACGCCCAGCGAGGCAATGGTCGCGTTGATGTCAAAACCCAGTATATAGAGATCGATGGTATAGAGGCCCAGCCCAAAAACAAAATACCCCACGAAGCGTGCCGCCCAGCGGGCGACCGACCGTGATGTATAACGCACAAGGACTGCTTTTGTCCCTTTATAGCAGAGGTAGGAGACAAAGATGACAACTCCCAGAGAAAGGAGAAACATCACGATCCTGTCGATGGTTACAGTCCCAAACAGGACCTGCGCATCACTCATGCCATCAACTTTGTGAGCGATCGGTCAAATAGGTGAGCACGGGCACATGGATACCGTAAAAATGAATTGTCTAATCCCCACGGCTGAGATATAAAACCTGATAAAAAGACCTGCTATCAGGACGGGTATCCGGCAGTCCTCCAACCCCGGACCGCACGCCTTGTCTGCACGCCATTCTTTTTTATTGTTTTTTAGGTTCACTAAAAGACGCATAGGACGCATATAGTATATCTGATAATGAGGCCCACGGGTCAATGAAAAATCTCATGTCCCGATAAAAGTTTATTGCATAGAGGAACGCACATTGACAAAAGAATGCGGTAGGTAGTATGGCTGATCCTTACCTCTCAAAAGATGAGTCCATTATTCTGGCAACAGAGAATGTGACATCCAAATCCGTATCGCTTGCGTTGGTACTCACCAATAAACGTATACTTCTCATTGAGAACAAGCGCACTGATGGCCGCCTCCAGGCAGAAGAGATCCTGCTCTCAAAAATACGGACAACGGCAATCGATGAAAGTGCCGATCAGGACCCCGCTATTGCGCTATCATTCATTACTGACACCGATGATACAAAACACGTGACCCTTACATTCACCCAGAAACCCGGGGAAGGAAGAAAACATGAATGCGATGACTGGTTAAATAAAATCAGAGAGCATCTCCTGCCATCTCTCGATGATGGATCCCTTCGCCGCACTGAGGGCGTATCTCCTCCTCCCCAGAAGATGCCCGATCAGGTGGCTGAGCCGGCTGCTGCCGGGGAGCCGCCAGGATCCACGGAGGAAATAGCCCACGGAGCACCATCTGTCGGGGAAATATTTGCAAAACATGAGCGGCTTGCAGGCCTCTCGTATCCTGCCATGCCTCGGATTTCAGAAGATCTGTCTCCCTCAAAGTCGCGAAAATTTATTGGTCTTGCGATCCTCATCCTCGTGATTTGTGCGGTCATAGGAGGGGGGGTCTATTACCTGCAATTCATGCCGGGGAAACCCGGCGCGCCTCCTGCACCTGTCGTGGCAAGCCCGGTGATAACAACGCTCGTTACAGCAATCCATACCGCGAGTCCCACACCACTGCCGACTCTTACCCCACAGGAAACGGTATCACAGACCCCGACACAGTCGCAGGCACTCATCCCCCAAACCGGTATCTGGATACGAGTGCAGTACCCGGGGAATTTTACCGGATCGGTTGGTGCGGGGGGTAATATCCGGACGGTCACAGATACAGGGGAGCGCTTTTACCAGATGGTCATTAAAACCGGCACCATCAGGGCATTCATCCAGAAGCAGGATGGATCGGGGGCTCTGCTCGCAGTCGAGATGTATCAGGACGGTTTGCTGATTAAACGTGGTACAACCACCGCTCCCCGGGGGGATATTGACCTCCAGGTAGATCTTAAGACTACTAATCCCACCCCCATCAGTCCAAATGCCACAACGCAGAAACCATAAGAACCGACCTTATCACCCCCCCCCTTTTTCACAAATCGATACCCCTACAGCTGTTCCGGCTGCCCTGTTGTACATGTAAGTCCCATGGAAAAGCCCCCAATCCTCATCATCTGAATCACAACACCCCAATTAAGGGAGTACATCGGGATCCGGTTTTTGTTCTCCATTTCGCCATCCTCATCCTTTATGACGAGCACCACTTCCGGGTCGCATGCCTGACACCATCCTTGCCGTCTTCTATTCTTTCGCCTCCCTAAGGAGTGTAGCCGTGGAAAATACACCAGAGGAATTTTCTCTAGGGGATCAATCGTTGCTGTAAGCGACGAGTGATTGGTGAAACCTTTGAATAGTGGTTTCGACCTGTTCACCGTTCATTAAGGAAAGGGTGAACTGGAGAAGATATGGTAAATATCTTCGACCTTCAGTACCTCCGCCCCTGCCACCAGGCAGCGTGCCAAAGATGCCCATGAATGCCAGGGGACGGATCCATGTTTACGGATACCTATTAAACCGACGAAGATCTAATCCATGACTAGAGCTCGTAATCGGGGGGTTGCCCTATCCTGCATGAGATCCGTACCGCAGCACGCCACAGCCGGGACCTCTTTGTTCTCATATTCCTTCTCGCTATTCTTGTACTCTTCCCGTACTTCGAGGCGAGTGCGATCGGGGGCATCCTGCTTGTGCTCCTTTCAACTGCACTGCTGCTTGCCGCCCTCTATGAAGTAAGTGACCGCCCGCGGCAGGTGGCAGTCGGGGTGCTCCTCGTAGTGCCGACTCTCCTGGCAGCATGGACAAATTTTTTCTCACCTTCAAAAGGCACATGGGTGGTCGAGCTCGTTGCGATGATAGTCTTTTTAATCTACATCCTGCTTGCCATCCTCCGGCGCGTCCTCTCCGCACACAGGGTCACCCTTACCGAGCTCCTCCGCGCCGTCAACGGGTACATCATGATGGGAATCGCGTTCGGGCTGCTCTACATTCTTGTCGAGATCCTCATCCCCGGTTCGTACCATTATAGTTATGGGGACCAGTCGATCGGGTCACTTCTCTACTTCAGTTTTGTCGCGCTCTCCACTGCTGGTTTTGGGGATATCACTGCAATCTCCCCAATCGCGCGGTCGGTCGTAATGATCGAGATGGTGCTCGGTGTGATGTACATGGCGGTCTTCATCGGGCTTCTTGTGAACGCTCACTACTCAACAAGGTATTCCCCGCGTGAAGATAACGATACCCGGCAACCTCCAATGTACCAGGTAAAGGAGGCCATCCGGCTCCCCCTTCTCTCTTCAGGCGGACCCCTCACGCTCATTGCGATTGCCGTGATACTCGATCTTGCGACATCGGTCATAATGGTCTCATTCCATTTTCCTGTGTATATGGACACGTGGGGCACGTCCTTTGCGGTGATGACCGGCGGGTTCCTGATAGGGGCGTGTGCCGGCGTCCTCTACAATATCGTCATGGCGACAACCGTCTGGAACCTTTCATCCATTATCTGGGCGGTAAGCAGCATCCTTGTCGCAGCTGCGACATGGATCTTCTGGAAACGGGGCTTTCTGGATGTCAGAAAACCGCTTGCCCTTATCGCAGCAGGTACGGTAACCGGCGTCCTGAACTCGGTCCTGATCATGATGGTGACTGCGCTCTTTACCCTTCCACCCTATGAGGGGACGCAGGTGGTCTTTGCATTCTTTGCCTCGTTTATCGGGAACCCGGGTATCGCATCCGTAGCCGGTATCGTAGTAGTCGAAGTGATCGATAAGACACTCTCCCTCGCGCTCGCAGCAGTGGCGGTCCTCTTTTTCCACGACCTGCTGCAGAAAAACGCCGACACCAGGGAAACAACTGACTGAACACCAGGTACGGGAATCCGGCCGGGTTGCGATGCACCCAATACGAAGAGCCGGCACAACATACATATAAAATTATGGAAAATAGGTGTGTATGTTTTGTCCAAGATGCGGAAAGCAATTACCATTTGACGATGCTAAATTTTGCCCCAATTGCGGAGGTAAGATTATAGGTTCCAAAGGGGGCAAAGCACCGGGTTCCCGCCGCAAAAAGTTCAAAGCAGTTGCCATTATTGTCTTCATCATCATTGCGATTATAGCCGGAGCTTTTGTATACGTGAAGTATTTGCAGGGTGCACCCGGCAGTTCCGGTGGATCCGGGATCAATCCGACAAACACGATTACACCAATGCCAACCGCACGATCCTTTGTTATTTTACCGACACAAACAGAAGTTCCCCTGCCGACAACCGGCGTGTGGGTGAGGGTGGATTACCCTGGAAGCTGGAGGGGCTCATACGGCACGACTGGTGCACCTGTTACCATCATCGATTCCGGCGTGCGTCAGTACAAGGTTGAGAGTCCTAACGGGACCATCCAGGCATCCATCCGGAAAGATGACGGAACGAATCATGAGCTGATCGTAGAGATTTATAAAAACGGAGTTGTAATTAAGCAAGGAACGACAAACGCTCCGTACGGGTCCGTTGACATTTCTGTTTTTTTGACTGATGCTATTGTAAGCAGGACTGTCACATCACCGACAACTACGGTCACACAAAAAAAGTGAGACCGGCCACAACTCCCGCAGCGGATGGAGCAAGAATTCCATAACATCCACAATTTTTATTAGAACGTGTGATCTCTGGAATTTTGGCCTTTTTTTCGGTTTTGAACCATTTTGAACGTTATATTATCCCATGCCGCCACACGGGACGGTTCGTGATCCTACGGAACAGTCACCAGAATTAATGCGTTATGCATCGGATACTATTCCAAACAACAATACAGGTATGGTGGGTGTGAACCGTAGAACAGAACGCATCGGTTGGGTCTGGACCCTTGTTATTATCACCATTGTCGCAGCCGGGATCCTTGTCATCCATAGTGATGCAGCGCCAGTCCCGCTGAAAGCCACCATTGTCGTGCACGCGGCGGCAACGGTTGCTTCCCAGCAGGCATTCCCCGTAGTTGCCACATCGGTGATTCCAGGAGATATCGCTCCATACAACGGTCCGATCGGGCCCGCGAGTGCGCTGTACGGCCTGAAACTTTCGCTCGAGAACATGGACGAGTCGTTTGCCCCGTCACCGTCAGAACGGATCGAAAAACAACTCACCCATGTGAGGTAACCCCCCGTTTTGGGTGAAGCGCGCAAAAAAGGGGTAAGTACCGGTTCCTGCCAGAGGGAGGTGCCGCGGCAAATTAGAAAGAGTGGAGAGGAGCGCCTGAGTATGTGTTCCGGGTCACCGGCTCAAAACATCCTGCACAAATTTCCCGACATGGTCGATCGCTTCCTGTCCTTCGGGTACCTGATTGGCAAACACCTGCCAGCAGTGGAACATCCCCTGCCAGACCTCGAACCGGACCGGCACCCCAGCCCACCGGGTCTTCTTGACGAATGCCGCTATCCCGTCAAACAGGAGCTCGTGCGTTCCTGCCTGGATATAGAGCCGGGGTATCCTGCGTATGTCGGCATGGGCGGGAGATGCAAGCGGGTCATTTGGGTCGTGCCCCGCAAGATACGTAGTGCGGATCGCATTGAGCCGTGCGGCGGAGATCCAGTCATAATCCCGGTTCTTTTCCACTGATGCACCCCCAAACATCATATCCACTGCGGGTGACATACAGACTGCTCCCGGCGGGAGGAGGAGCCCCCGGTCCAGTGCCAAGAGAAGAAGATCGATCACCAGCGTCCCGCCAGCAGAAATCCCAACCGGCACAATCCGGTGAGAGAGATACCCGTGGGATATAAGCCAGCGGTACGCAGCGACCGCGTCCTCAACCGCAGCGGGAAAGACGTGTTCCGGTGCCAGCCGGTAATCGACCGAAAACACCCTCGCCTGTGCCGCCCGCGCAATCCGTGTGCACAACCCCAGGTGGTCAGCAGTCGACCCGGCTGTAAAACCGCCGCCATGGAAGAACAGCACAGTGCGGTCCGGCACCGATTCCGGCACCGAGATCCAGAAGCCCTGCACGCCGCTCTCCCCAATCATTACCCGTTCCATAAAGGGCGACTCCCCCTCTTGTTCCTGCACCTCAGTATAGAAGTCAAAGAACTCCCTGCGTAACACGGATGCGGGCTTGTTCGGATCCGGTGCATGGGACCGTATGACCGCGAGGAGGTCTTCGTGCGGGTCTTGATCCATGATGGGTGGTTTTGGTCGGGAGGGAGATAAAGCGTGCGGGTAAAAGAGGGAGAACGGGCGGGTCCGATGACCGGTCGTGCAACCATTCCTAAAAAAAATTGCGATACTCCATCCGGAGTGCATGCATCGATACCCCCTCTTGTCCCGGATTCATCACCGCAATCAGCACCCCCCACCACAAAACGCAAGATATTTTTATATATCTCAGGTAATACTAGGATGACCATAAGTCAAATCATTATATCCATCGTAGACCTCGGGAGAACAAGGGACGAGAACGACCGGCTTATCCAGCTTGCCATGGTCTGCATGTGCACCGGGATCCTTGCCGCTGACGTCCTCATGCCCCTCGGGTTTGTCATCTGGATCCTGTACCTGATCCCGCTCCTGATGTCGGTCTGGCTCTCGTACCGCTACTCCCCGTTTTTCACCGCATGGGTTGTCTCAGGCGCCATCCTGATCGGCAGCTTCATGACAGCCCGCACGGACCCGTCAGACCTGCCGAACCGCGCAATCTTTATCCTGATCACAGCGATCATCGCGCTCCTCATCCACGAGATCCAGACCAGCTATGCATCCCTGGAGAAAGAGATCGCCGAGCGCACCATCGCCCAGGAAAACCTGGAGGACCTGATCCTGACGCTTGAGAAACGGGTTGCTGACCGCACACTCGAACTGTCCAAGGTGAACGAAGCGCTGACCAATGATAATGCTGAACGCAGGAAGGTTGAAACAACACTCTTTGTGGCAAACCAGAAGCTCAACCTGCTGTCCGGCATCACCCGGCACGACATTTTAAACCGGGTATGTGCACTGCTGCTGGAACTTGACTTTGTCAGGGAACTTGTACAAGACAGCTAGGTCAGGGAGCACATGGATGCCATGGGCCGGCTCGCGGTATCAATCCAGGAGCAGATCGCGTTCACCAAAGAAGACTACCAGGAGATCGGGGTTATGGCTCCCCTGTGGCACGATACCGCATCTGTTGTCAGAAACTCTGCAGCCCAGTTCAATGCGCCGGAAGTGCATTTCGATATCGCGCTTGAAGGGGTGGAGGTCTATGCGGATCCCCTGATTACGAAGGTGATCTATAACCTGATCGATAATGCCCTGCGGCACGGCAGACATGTGACCTGGATCGGGTTTTCATACCAGCGTTCAGAGAAAGGGCTCGTCATTATATGCGAGGACAACGGGGTGGGGATCTCGTATGAGGATAAGCACCACCTCTTTATCCGTGGGTTTGGCAAGAACTCCGGGCTCGGGCTCTTTTTAATCCGCGAGATCCTTGCAATTACCGGGACCACGATTGTGGAGACCGGTGAACCAGGGAAGGGAGCACGGTTCGAGTTAACCTGGCCGGTCGGGCAGTACCGGATCTTGCCAGCAGCGTCCTGACCCCCATCGCATGACCGGTTTGAGACAAAGATGAGAGTTTTTGGGCAGATAAATTCCCGGCCTGCTCCATGCCACCAGTCATGTCCCGCAACAACGGGCAAGGTACTTTTTCATGTTTTGCCATCCAATCTTTTGAATAATCCTGATCTGGGGGTACCATGGTAGTCATTGATCTCGGGAGGACGCAGGAAGAAAAAGACCGGCTCATGATCCTTGCTATGCTCTGCCTGTGCACCGGGATCCTTGCCGCTGATGTTTTCATCCCGCTCGGCTTTGTCATCTGGGGACTGTACTTTTTGCCGATCCTCATGTCAATCTGGCTTACCCACCGGTACGCCCCGTTTTTTACCGCGTGGCTGGTATCCGGTGCCCTCCTGCTCGGCAGCCTGGTCTCGGCGCGCACGGACCAGCCGGACCTCCTGAACCGTGCTGTCTTCATCCTGATGATTGCAGTTGTCTCACTCCTCATCTGGGAGATCCGGAACAACCAGGCAAGCCTTGAGCGGGAAATCACCGAGCGCCGCACCGCCCAGGAACAGCTGGAAGATCTGACTCATAACCTTGAGAAACGTGTGGCTGACCGGACCCGGGAGCTGTCCGAGCTCAACGAAATATTAAAAAATGATATTATCGAACGCGGGAAGATTGACAAGGCGCTGCGGCAGGCAAACCATAAACTCAATATCCTCGCATCCGTGACGCGGCACGATATCCTGAACAAACTGATGGCACTGCTCACGTTCCTTGACCTGTCAAAAGAGAAGGCAGAGAAGAACCCAGTTATTCTTGAGTATGTCGATAAGGAGCTGGAGATTGCTGGGGTGATCCAGCGGCAGATCGAGTTCACGCGGTTCTACCAGGATATCGGTGTGCGGGCACCAGTGTGGGAGGATGTTGCGGCGGTCATACGGAGGGCGACAGAAGCGCTGAAGATGGACGGGATCGCCCTTGATGTTTCCGTCTCTGGCCTCATGATCTATGCCGACCCCTTAATCGAGAAGGTCTTTTATAACCTCATGGAGAACTCAATCCGCCACGGTGAGTATGTCACTACCATTTCGTTCTCCTACCAGAAGACCGCGGATGGTGTAGTGATCGTCTATACCGATGATGGCGTCGGTATCCCGGCAGCGGACAAGGAACGCATCTTCATCAGGGGATTCGGGAAGCATACTGGTCTGGGAATGTTTCTCTCACGCGAGATCCTTTCCATTACCGGGCTTGCAATTCAGGAGACCGGCGAGATGGGGAAGGGAGTACGGTTCGAGATCATTGTACCGGCAGAAGACTGCCAAATCCTGCCGGAGCCTGCCTGAATAGAGAAAGAAGGGGACAGACTGGTAGTACCTCCCCTTCGTTGTTGTGCGTGTTGAAGAATCTGCAATTCCATAACGGTCCTGCTGCCAACAAAATGGATACGGTACTAGATATTTCTCTGGTGATCACCCCAAACTCTTTATTAAAACCATTTTTTTAACCTAAATAAGGTCAACCGAACGGAAAGGAAACAACACAATTTCCTGTCAAAATGCAGGTATCATTTCCTATCCACACAATGGTTATGATTTGGGTTAATTTAACCGAATAAACAAAATTGGCGGATTTTCTGCCGCGCGCTCCACTGGAACCTAAGGGGTATAAAAATATTATGAATTCGCCGGATTGGCTCGCCCGCCTCGATATCTGTGCGAAATTAAAAAAGCCCTGTTCCGGCAGCAGAATTTCCATTCCTGATAAGTCCCTCTTTCCCTACACAAAGGGGCCGATCAAAGGAAATCCAGTTGCGGATACCGTTCGACCTTTGCTAGCTGCCCTGCATTGGTTGAAGGGAAAGTGTCCCGGTGTAGCTGGAGTACCGGTCACGGCATGAACTGAAGGAGGGGGCAGCGTTCACCAAGAGAGAGTGTGAGGTGCCCGCCGTCAGGGAACTCCGTATTGGGCCACGGGACACCCGGGAAAAACCCATGGTCATTGACGGGGATAAACCGCCAGTTGGTTTATTCAAACAATACCAGCCCGTACTGGACGCAGCGACGGGGTAGCCCTTTCTGCACGGCACCTTCTTTGATTAAAGGAAACGCAGGGACAAGAACATACACCGGCGCATATCCCACGGATATTTATTCCCTGAAACGAATCTTTATCAAACCACCATGAAACAACACCATCTCAACGTTGACCTGAAAGCCATCGCATGGCATGCGATGGAGAAGTACGGTTTTACCCCGCGGTTCCCCCAAACTGTCGTCCAGGAAGTCAGTGCCATCCACGAAAGGACATTTTCAGACGACCAGCATGATTCCGGCGACCTTCGCCACTTCCTGTGGTCTTCAATAGACAATTCCGACTCTATGGACCTTGACCAGCTGGAATACTGCGAACGGGGCGAAAACGGGGAGATACAGGTCAGGGTGGCAATCGCCGATGTCGATGTCTACGTCACTAAACAATCTGAGACGGACCAACACGCAGCCCATAACGGTACCTCGGTCTACACCGGTATCGAGACCTTTCCCATGCTGCCGGACCGGCTCTCCAAGGGTATCACATCCCTGCTGCCGGGCCAGGACCGCATTGCAGTCGTCATCGAATATGCTGTCCTTCCTGACGGCAGCTTCCGCCCCGGCGACGTGTATAGGGCTCTCGTATGCAATAAGGCAAAACTCGTCTATGAGGAGATTGGAAACTGGCTGGAGGGCACCGGGCCCCTCCCACACACGGTACAGGTAGTCCCCGAACTCGAGAACCAGCTTCACCTGCAGAACGAGGTTTCCCTGCTCCTGAAAAAAAAACGGAGAGAGCAGGGAGCGCTTGAATTAGATACCATAGAAGCAGAGGCTATCGTAGAGGAGGGTTCGGTCAGGGACCTTGTCGTCAAGAGGCAGAACCTGGCGCGATGCCTGATCGAGGAGTTCATGGTCGCAGCGAACGGGACTATGGTTGCCTGCCTGGGAAACGCCGGAATCCCTATGATCCAGCGGGTTGTACGCATACCCAAAAACTGGGAGGGGATCGTGCTGACGGCCGCAACCTGCGGTGAGACCCTGCCAGCTGAACCGGATGCAAAGGCGCTTGCAAAATTTTTAATCCGGCAAAAAGAAGCCGACCCCGAACGCTTCCCTGACCTGTCCCTGACAATAATAAAACTCCTAGGGCCGGGCGAATACATGATGCTCGAACCCGGCACACCGCCCACCGGGCATTTCGCCCTCGCCGTCATCGACTACACCCATGCCACTGCCCCGAACCGGCGCTATGTCGATGTCATCAACCAGAGGCTGGTAAAATCGATCCTCGATAAGAAAACAAGCCCCTACTCAACAGATGAACTGGTTGACCAGTCCGCGTACCTGTCAGACCGTGAGAAAGGGGCAAAAAAGGTCCAGCGTTTCATGCGAAAAGCTGCTGCTGCCGTTCTGCTCCAGCACAGGATTGGAGAGTCCTTCGATGCACTGGTCACCGGCGCCTCACAGAAAGGGACCTATGTCAGGCTCATCAGCCCACCAGCCGAGGGCAGGGTCATGCGGGGCGAACGGGGGCTTTTGGTTGGCCAGAAGATCCGCGTCCGCCTGCTCAGGACAGACCCGTACAATGGCTTCATCGATTTTGAATGCACCGGCAGAGGACAGCGATAGGCCGGAGCACGGGCAATGTCCAGACTCTCGAACGCCGTCCTGATCACTCCCGGTAACCACGCTCTTGATCTCCGTCCTTAAGCCTGATGGGGACCGTTTGCCCTTTTTTTCTGAGACGGGTTGTTATTAAAAAAAATATAAAACCATAAATACGCCTGCGTAAGACTATTGCCCATGAGGGAGGAAAAAAACCGCGTCCGGCAGTCCTTGCGCCAGTGCAAGGAATCACTGACTCCCGAAGAACGGCTCAAAAAAAGCACGCGGATCTGCAACTATCTTCTTGACCTCATTTCGGACGGCGAGACCGTGATGGTCTACACCTCCAAAGAAAAAGAGGTCAATACCGTGCCGCTCATCACCGCACTCCTCGAGCGCAGGAACCCAATCGTCGTCCCGATTATTGTAAAAGAGGATATCAGCCTCCGGCTCTCATACCTCAAAGATCGCGCAGTTCTCGTGCCGAGTACGTTTGGCGTTCCCGAGCCCATCGGGAGTGAGATCCCGGCAGATCCGAATGATATTGATACAATCGTCCTGCCGATGCTTGGTTTTGATAAAAATGGCGGGAGAATCGGATATGGTGCCGGCTACTATGACCGGTTCCTTTCAAAAAACCCGACAATGCAGAAGATCGGGATCGCATACGCCTGCCAGGAAGTGGAAAGCCTGCCTGTCGATGAGAATGATATCCGCATGAACTGCATCATCACCGAGAACGGGATTGTGTATTCGGACGGGATGAGAGATCATGGAGATTAACGGGACCAAAATACTTGATACATTTGCCGAGGCGTTTTCAGTCTGGCTCTCGCGGGTTATCATTACGGCGGCAACACGGGAATGGGCGTATGCGGCAGCCGTGGAAGCGACAGGATTTGCGAGCTCAAAGATCGGATGTCCCTGCGAAGCAGGGATCGAGGGGTATCTCTCAAAAAATGAGACGCCAGACAAAAGACCCGGGATCGCGATCATGGTCTGTGCTGAAAAGAAGAACCTGAAATCAAACGTCGCTTCACGGATCTCCCAGTGCATCCTTCCCGCACCAACGGCGTCCGTATTTGACGGGTTTCCCGAAGCCACAGCCCGG
>JAPKXX010000044.1 GCA_026394595.1 Methanoregula sp.
CCAAGATCATCGTATCAACTGGGAAAGAAACTACGCTTTCGTTTGCCCATCATACATTTCCTGCCGAATCTGTTTCTGTTGTCCCCCAGTCAACCATTGATGATGTCGTAAAAAAGTCACTGGAACCGGTGGTCCTTTCTCTTCTGGATAAACCGATTTCAGGGAATGATATCGTTCATGAGATCCATTGCCGGTACAAGGTTCTTATTCCGCAGGCACGGGTTTATACCATCCTCCATGATCTTATGGAGAACGGGTACCTTGAGAGCAGGGTTTCAGGAAAATCTAAATTGTATTGTACTACAGAAAAAGGAAAAAAACATATCAGCCAGAAACTCAATGACTTCAAGCTGGTGTTCCAGCATATCTTAGTTGGCGGAAGTGGAATAAACGCGGGTAGTAATGATAAAAATTAATGAGAGTGGTATTAATCAGAAAGATTTATTTCCTCTCCTCTTTTATGTGTCAATCCCCGCTTCTTATGAAAAAACGAAACAATATTTGTAACATCCAGACAGGTTTATCTTCTTTCATACAGTGGTAATCAACAGGTATAATGGTACCCGCGGGAGGTGGATCGTCATCTTTGAGAGAAAGAATGCCTCATTTGACGTTGTGGATCCTTCGTTGTGGATCCTTACAACAAGAATCTGCACAATGCCACACGTGTGGATGGACGGAGAGGGGGTCCCATGTTCGGGGATTGGGCTTCACGCGCTGCCATCCACGAGTAAATACCCTCTGAAGTAACAATACATGGAACAGCCCCGTAGATCAGGTTCACTAACTATGCCAGCACTGCAGCAATCCGTTAAACCTAATTGTATGCCAGCTATCGATCGGTTACTATTTCCCCCGATCGTTTTTTTGGGTATGCAGCTGGTAAAAAACAATTACTTAAATGACTGAAAATAACCAGGAAAAAAACACCGGGGTCCATAAAAAAAGTAACGGGAGAGCAGGAATATGCGAACAGGAAATTCTAAAAATACCAGACCAATAAAAACGATCGAACCAGCGACAACTCTTTTTGATAAAGGAAAATTCCTCCGCATCCTTACAGAACTGCCAGGCATAGCTGAGGAAAAAATCAAAATCGATCTTGAAAACCACCCGACCTCGGTTATTATTGTTGCATCTGATACCGTAAAACAGTATAAAAAAGTGATCACCCTCCCCTGCAAAGTAAGATTTAGTAAAAAGCGGTTTTCCGATGGGGTCCTTGAACTAACCCTGGAAAAAACAAATCCTGATACCCTCTGATCACCTAGTGATAAATTCCTCCCCTTTTTAAAAAAATAGCAGGCACATTGTTGCAAAATTTGTTCTAAAATCTGCTTTCTGACAAAGATCGTATATCCCGAACCGACATGAAGGATAACCATCAAGGAGGTAAAAAATGACAAGTATGAAAAAAAGTGGAGGAACAATTTTCTCCATTGTTTTTAGCTTAGCGTTGATCTGCCTGATGACTGCCGCGATAATTCCCGGCGTGATGGGCGCTTCAACCGTGGATCTTGGAAAGGCCGGCAATTTCGTTATTCTGACAAAAACAGGAATCACGACCACAGGAACGACACTGATCACCGGAAATATTGGAGTGAGTCCAATCGCTGCGACATCAATGACTGGATTTGGACTAATCATGGATCCCTCGAATCAATTTTCGACATCGTCTCTGGTTGTTGGAAGGGTATATGCAGCCGATTATACGGATCCAACTCCATCTACACTGACTACCGCTATAAGCGACATGGAAGCAGCGTACACTGATGCCGCCGGACGAGTTCCCGATGTTACCGAACTGGGCGCTGGAAATATCGGCGGGCTGACACTCGCCCCTGGTGTCTACAAATGGGGTACTGGCGTGCTAATACCAACAGATGTCACCCTCTCGGGCGGCCCAGATGATGTATGGATATTCCAGATAGCACAAACTCTCGATATCAGCTCTGGTAAGCACATTATCCTCAGTGGCGGTGCACAGGCAAAGAACATCTACTGGCAAGTCGCTGGCCAAACGGTACTTGAAACAGGATCGATGTTCAATGGAAATATTCTGGATCAAACAGCCATTGTGCTGAATACTGGTGCAACATTAAACGGCAGAGCACTGGCACAGACCGCAGTTACCCTGGACGCGAATACGGTGACCAGCTCAACGGTGCCGGCAGTACTGGCACCGGTTGCCTCATTCACCGGCACTCCGACAACAGGTACCGCTCCGTTAACCGTTGTCTTTACTGACAGTTCGACCGGTTCACCGACCTCGTGGAGCTGGGACTTCGGGGAAGTGGATATTACGAATTCAACAGATCAGAACCCGGTGCATACCTACGCTTCAGCAGGTACCTACACGGTTGCCTTAATCGCAACCAACGCCGACGGATCCGATACTGCGACCAAGCCCGACTACATCACCGTCTCGGTACCGGCACCGGTAGCGAACTTAGCACCCGTGAATCTTGGAACGGCCGGCAATTTCGTTATTCTGACAAAAGCAGGGATCACCGATGTCCCTACATCTGTTATTACTGGAAATGTTGGAACTAGTCCAATCACCGGTGCATCTATTACTGGATTAGATTGTTCAGAAGTGACTGGGACAATATACACGGTCGATGCTGCTGGCCCTGCATGTAGGGTAATAGCCCCGGTCTTACTGACCGCGGCTGTAGGCGACATGCAAACAGCGTACACTGATGCCGCCGGACGAACTTCACCGGATCATCTTAACACTGGAAGTGGTGAGCTTGGCGGGCTGACACTCGCTCCTGGTCTTTATACGTTTACTACTCCCGTGACAATATCAACAGATGTCACCCTCTCGGGCGGCCCAGATGATGTATGGATATTCCAGATACCGGGAACTCTCGATATCAGCTCTGGTAAGCAGGTTATCCTCAGTGGCGGTGCACAGGCAAAGAACATCTACTGGCAAGTCGCTGGCGCAACGACACTTAGAACGTACTCTACGTTCAATGGAAATATTCTGGCTGCGACGAATATTGCGCTACAAACTGGCGCAACATTAAATGGAAGAGCATTGGCGCAAACAGCTGTTACCTTGGACGCGAATACGGTGACTATCCCAAAATTTTAACAATTTTTAAAAATTTCGGTAACTATCTAGCCTGACTCTAGAGCTACTGCTGGGATGAATGGTTTTCCTTTAAATGCATCTTTAATCGATGCGAGAACCGGTGGCAAATATTCCGGAGTTCAAGGCGTGTGCTGTGAGAATTGAGAAGATCGCAAGGTGACTACCGGCACGCTCGCAAATATCTCAGCAGAAGCCAAAAAGGCTGGTGTCAAGCCCCCTGCAGTGATCGTGATTGGCGATGTGGTGAAGTTATATAGCCCAGACGCGCCGGATTTAATACCGGTCGATGAGGATTGAGTTTAGATGCTGGCAATCCCTGACCAACCTGCCGCCCCTGCTCCTTGAGAACCATGAGCTCACCAATCTGCTGGGTGTGTTTTTGTTGATCCTGATCGGTGTCGAATTCCTCGATACCATAAAGGCATATTTCAAAGAGAATGCCATCCACTTCGAGATTGTGATCCTGCTTGCGATTATCGCGATCGCCCGGAAGGTTATCCTCCTCGATCCGGCATCGGCACCGGAATATATCGGTATTGAGTTGTAATTGGGGATCATGAATAAGGCAATGTGTGGAAAAGATTTACACATTTTTATTCCAGTCGTGAGTAATGATGAGAATTGTATATGATAGGTCATAAGACCTTACCATAATATGGATCCCTTCTTTAAAACAAGTTTTAATACGTTAACACAACTAAAGTTTAGGAGATGAGCCCACCGAAACTTCCGGGCGGTCCCACGCAGGATGAGGTCATGGCAGTGGCACTCTTCAAACTCGGAGTGCGTGCCGGAGATCTGATGCTTGATATCGGTTGCGGTACCGGAAAAATTTCAATTGCAGCGGCACAGATGGGTGCGAAAGTGATCGCAATTGACCGCAGGGCTGAAGCGGTTCGGTTCGCGGAGAGAAAGGCAGCGCGTATAAAGGTAAAAACTATTGAATTTTCCTGTGCTGAAGCAACAGAATTCCTTTCGGACGATGACAATATATTTGACTGTGCATTTGTCGGAGGGACACACGGGCTTGCAGAATTTTTACCGGTTCTATCGAACCGTGTCCGGCGCACCATCGTGGTGAACGCCGTTCTCGTAGAAACACTTCAGACCGCAGTTATGAACATGCAGGAGCTCGGTATCTTTTTGGAGGTTGTGCATGTGCAGGTCGCACGTTCCCACGGGATCGCTGGCAGCATCATGTTCAAACCGATCGATCCGGTGTATGTGATTGTCGGGAAGGGTTCGGCATGCTGATCGGTCTGGGGCTCGGACCCGGAAACCCGGAACTTCTCACACTGAGAGCGGTAAGGTTACTGAAAGAAGCTGATGTGGTCTTTGTGCCAGGGAAGATTGCCTACAATCTTGTTGCACCCTACCGTCATGCGATCGTGCTTGACTTTCCCATGACCGATGACGAATCAAGGATCAAAGCAAGCCTTAAGGAGAATGCAGCAGTGATCGCACCGGCAGCACGAAAGGGTTGTGCGGTATTTGGTATCCTCGGTGATCCAAACTTTTACTCCACCTTCTCGAGGCTCTGTGCGGTGATGGCGGAGGAATATCCCGACATTGAGTGCCGGACAGAGCCCGGTATTTCAGCGATCACCGCATTTGCCGCAGCAGCAAACCTCTCGCTCTCCAATGGTTTTTTGGTCTCAGATGGTGGCATGCCCGACACCCGCATCCTGCTGAAAGTCCGGCGCCCGAAAGAGCGTGCCGCAGAACTGAAAAAAGAGGGCTACCGCGAGTTCGTACTTGTCGAAAGGATGTATTTTCCTGACATGAAGGTATACCGGAACGGAGACCTGCCGGAACAGAGCGACTATCTCAGTGTCATGTATGCAAGGCGATAAGATGCAAAAACAAAAAGAACCGGTGGTTTATTTTGTCGGCGCGGGACCAGGAGATCCTGACCTGATTACCGTTAAGGGGAAAAAACTTCTTGAGCGTGCCGATGTGCTGATATATGCCGGTTCCCTTGTGAATCCCGCACTTGTCGCCAAGTCAAAAGCACCGATCAGGTTTGATAGCTGGGGAATGCAGCTGGAAACGATTGTTACCGAAATGGAACAGCACGCAAAGGCTGGCAGGACTGTCGTCCGCCTCCATTCCGGCGACCCTTCACTTTTCGGTGCAACCGTTGAGCAGATTGCAGAACTGAAAAAACGGGGTGTTGGCGTGCGTATCGTGCCCGGTGTATCGTCACTGTTTGCCGCTGCAGCAGCCCTCCAGATCGAGCTTGTCCTGAACGGGATCACGGATTCGCTCATCATCACGCGGCCCGCGGGAGAGACTCTTGAAAAAGACCATATCACGGATCTATCAGGATTTGGTGCAACGATGGCGGTCTTTCTGGGAACGGACAGGTTTGAAGAAGTCACAAAAAAACTGACCTGTTCCCCAGATACTCCCGCGGCGGTTGTCTACCATGCATCATGGGATGACCAGATGGTTATCCGGGGTACTGTTGCGGATATTGCACAAAAAACGCGTGATGCCGGCATTCAGAAGACCGCACTCCTCATCATTGGTGGTGTGGTCAACCCAATGGAAACGTACAGGAGGTCGCACCTCTATTCATGACCGATACTGTCGTTATCGCATTTCCGAGGTCGTTTAAGCAGGCACGGCGGATCGCAGAGCACCTGAACGCAACACTGCTCCCGTATGATACCGAAGTCTTTGCACGTGCATTTGCCTCAGCACAACGGATTGTCGCTCTGATGGCTACGGGAATTGTTGTCCGTTCGATCGCATCGCTTATAGAGGACAAATGGGTGGACCCTGCAGTGGTCGTTGTAAGCCCTGACCTCTCTTATGCTATACCCCTGGTAGGTGGTCACCATGGCGCTAATCAGCTTGCACGAGAACTTGCCCCGCTTGGCATCCGGCCGGTCATTACCACAGCAACCGAGACAACGGGAAAGGAATCAGTTGAGGTCATTGCAGAACAGTACGGGTGTGATATCGCGAACCGCGATTCTACACGCCGTGTCAACGCTGCAATCCTTGATGGCGACGTGCCTGTGTATGCCATCAGAGGTCCGGCAGTTGTCATCGCCAGCCCGGAAGTGTCGGTTCTTTTCAATAAAGGATCATATACACTGGGGATCGGGTGTCGGAAAGGTGTGCGGAAGGACGAAGTGCTTGATGCCATCAGACAGGCGCTCAGGTCATCCGGGATTTCTCATACCGATGTATTTGCATATGCGACTACGGTCAAAAAGATTTCAGAGTCCGGGCTCACCGAAGCAATCACATCCCTGTCTGCCGGTTTGGTATTTCTCGATGATGATACAATTAACACCCAGCCTCTCCAATCACCATCGCGTGCAGGACGCGTCGGCCTTTTGGGTGTTGCGGAGCCCTGTGCCCTTGCCGTATCGAAACATAAAAAACTTGTCATGAAAAAGACCGTCTTTGGGAGGGTGACAATTGCCATCGCCCGCTGAGCCAAAAGGATCACTTGCTATTGTGGGAATAGGTCCGGGAAGCCGGGACCAGATGACTGCTCGTGCACTCAAGGTTATAGCAGGTTCGGAGATTGTGATTGGAAATGACACATATCTTGATCAGCTTGAACCCCTCCTGATGGGAAAAAATGTTATCCGCAGCTCGATGGGAAAAGAAGTTGAACGTGCCAAGACTGCAATCAAACTATCCCTGAAACGTCATGTGGCAATGGTCTCCGGTGGCGATGCAGGAGTGTATGGTATGGCGGGAATTGTGCTCGAGGTTCTGGAACATGAAAATGTGACAATCCCGCTTGAGATCGTACCGGGAGTGACAGCGGCGAATGCAGCTGCATCCCGTGTCGGTTCCCCGCTGTCGGGAGATTTTGCGGTTATCAGCCTCTCTGACCTCTTAACCCCCCTCAATGTCATTGAAAAGAGGCTGGAATCTGTTTTTTCTATCGGGATTCCGGTTGTCCTTTATAATCCGAAAAGCCGCGGAAGACCCCATAATTTTTCAGGTGCGATCTCAATCGCACGAAAATATCTGAGTGATACCACACCGGTCGCCATCGTCAGGAATGCATACCGGCATGATGAAGGAATTACTATCACCACGCTCGGTGACGTCGAAAATCATTACGAAAAAGTGGATATGCACACCACGGTCATCATTGGTGGTGCAGAGAGCAGGATATGGAGGATAGGACAGGATGTCAAAGGAATCATCACGCCACGGGGATATCACCGGAAATATGTATACTGATCTCGGGGCTGAAACAAGGGAAGCGTACGAAATTTCAAAAAAGTCACGGAATCTGGCACGTTCGGTAATAGGGAACGCGTCCATGGAAGACCGGATACGGCAGCGGTGTTCCGTTGCGGTGGGCGATTTTTCCATGGCCCCGCTCATGCGGTTCTGTCATGACCCGGTCTCTGCCACCCTCACCGCCCTTTCCCGCACATCACCGATCATCACCGATATACGGATGGTGCAGGTAGGCATCCAGAAGAAGGGACATGAGTCCGAGGTAATCTGTGCGCTGGATTTCGGGAGTGAGGTTGCACAAAAAAGGGGAATCACCCGGACATCGGCAGGTTTTATTTCGCTCGAAGATCGGATAAGGGGTTCGGTTGTTGTCATCGGTAATGCCCCCTCTGCGCTCCTTGCGGTATGTGATATGGTCAATCACGGTATCAGACCTGCAGTTATAGTTGGCACCCCGGTAGGGTTTGTCAATGCAGCGGAATCCAAGGAACTTCTTCGGACACTTTCTATCCCCTCCATATCCAGTGAGGGGACACGGGGGGGAACACCGGTTGCCGTCGCAGCAATAAACGAGTGCATCACCATCTATTCCGAGGAGTCTTCTCATGAGGGATCCGGTCACCGGGTTTGAATACCCCAAAACATGGCAGGACAAGTGCCGGTCACCGGAGTCCCTTGAGGATGTCACTCGCGGACTTTCCGTACTCACTGCTTCAGGTACTGTCCTGCGCCGCGGGTATACGACTGGCACCACCGCTGCTGCTGCGTGCAAGGCGGCTATCCTTTCCCTGCAGATCGATGTGTCATCAGTACGGATCACAATTCCCTGCGGACTTGCACTGGCAGTACCTGTCACGGCACGGAACGGATCCGCCCGGTGCATAAAATTCGCCGGGGATTATCCTGCGGATGCGACAGCCAGCCTTGAGTTTGTGGCTCGGGCATCACCAAAGGAGAGCGGAATCAGTCTCGTACCCGGAACCGGGATCGGGACATTCGTGCGGGACACACCGCGTTTTATCAAGGGTACACCGGCAATCAATCCGGCACCGCTTGCCTGCATACTCCAGTCCATGCAGGAAGCGCTCGATGAAACCGGAATACCCGGCGTCACGGTTACCCTCAGTGTCCCCCACGGTGCAGAGGTGGCAAAGACCACGCTCAACCCGCGGGTTGGTGTTGAAGGGGGAATCTCGGTGCTGGGCACGACAGGGCTTGTTGAGCCATGGGATGACCACATGACAGCATCAGTGATGGCACGCATTTCTTCATCGCAGCGCGTTGTCCTTACTACAGGAAGGACCGGACTCCGCTATGCCCGGCTGCACTATCCGGATCATGATACCATTTTGGTCGGGTCAGGGATTGGCGATGCGCTCGCAGCTGCCCGCGGGGAAGTAATCCTTTTCGGGCTCCCTGCTCTCATCCTGAAATATATCAAGCCGGATTTCCTCAACGGGACCGGTTTTTTGACTGTCGAAGAAATGAGCACTTCACCAGGCTTTGCTGATAAGGTCTATAACGCACTTTTAACATTCAAACAAGAACATCCATACATCCATGTTGTTGTTGTCAACAGGGACGGTAACGTTATAGGAGAAACGCCATGAAGATTGTTGGTGTCGGGTGCGGTCCGGGAATGCTGACAGAGGATGCAATCCGTGTTATTTGTTCTGCAACACTCGTTTATGGTTCAGACCGTGCGATCAAGATTGCGCGTCGCCACATCCCGCAAGGATGTACCGTAAAGACCATCGATGACTTCAAAGCCCTGCACACACTCCCGGAGGACGCAGTTATCCTTTCAACGGGTGATCCGATGCTTGCCGGGTTGGGATATCTCAAAGGTGATGTCATACCGGGAATCTCATCCCTGCAGGTTGCAGCGGCGCGGCTGCACATCCCGCTTGCAAGGGTTGTGCCGGTCGTGGCACATGGCACCGGGCACGAACAGGGAATGAATGACACCATGGATGAAGTGCTGTGCAAAAAGATTGTATTTCTCCTCGCTGATCCTAAATTTGATACCGCAGAACTCTACAGGAAGCTCCGGGCACTTGGCATTCCGATGAAAGTGGCAGTCTGCGAAAACCTTGGCTATCCTGATGAGCGGATTGCCGTAGATACACTCGAATCTCCACCGCCACTTACTTCAACCAAGTATTCGCTTATGATCGGCGATTTTTAATTTTAGTCTTCTCCAAACCTTTTTTCAAAGTATATGAAACCAAAAGCCTTTTTCACGTCAAATTTACATTCTGTACTGAGGAAGTGAATGTATGGATAAGACAACCAAATCCCAGATCAGTCTCGCATTATTCGCACTTGGTTTTATCATGATCTTCATCCAGGACCTAAAACGACTGGACACTATCAATCTTGGGTTCTCGTGGCCCTTTGCGATTATGTTCTATCTCGGTCTTGCATGTATGGCGATCGGGTACTATCTGAAATAAAAAGAAAAAACAGGATATCAATTTTTTATTTGAGTATCGGATTGATCGTTCGGCCTACATTCTTGTCTATCATCACGATCTTTTGTTGACTCTGCCTTATACAAGGGCATTCCACAGTGCGGACAGACTACCATATCCTTGGTGTTTTCTCGTCTGAAATCGATAACCTCGATAAATCCCAAAGCAAGAATGGCGGTAGGAAGGGCAAAGATCCCAATGCCTATAATGACCACAATCCCGCCAATAACTTGTCCGAGCGGTGTAATGGGATAGATATCTCCATACCCGATGGTAGCAAGGGTGATGACTCCCCACCACATTGCATGGGGAATACTGGCGAATTTCTGGGGTTGTGCTTCGTGTTCGGCATAATACATGCAGCTTGACGCAATGACCAAAATCATTAACAGGATGCCGAGAGCGACGATGATGTCTTCCTTCTTTTTAACAAGCACTTCTTCAAATAATTTGATTGATTCGGAATATTTTCCCATCTTCAATAACCGGATTAAGCGTAACAACCGGAGCTCCCTCAGCATCCGCAGGTCAATGGGCAGGATCACGGGCAGATAGAATGGTAAAAAGGCGAGGAGATCGACAATTGCCAGGGGTGTGATTGCATACCGGAGCCTTCCGGTAAGCGGGTCATGGTATGCCTTATGAAGGGTAACGTCCAGAGTCTGAGGATGTACTCGATGGTAAAAACAATGATTGAAAAGTCATCGATGAGACGGAATTCAACCAGAAACTATGTATGAATGGAGGTGACGGTTTCCAGTATAACAACAAGGATATTGATAATAATAAGAACGGACATCGCGATATTGAACCGCCTGCTTGCGCGATGGTCGCCATCTTCTTCGATGACCGAAAATATATACTGTTTCACCGATTGAGTAGCGGGAATACGAACACCCCGGAGGTCACAGATAACCCGATTATATTAACAAACTTATGCAACTGCCGATTAATAGTTTATGGATGAATCAAAAGCAATTAAAACATCGTGCGTACGGAAAAAATTCATCGTTGTTTTAGTTGGTTTTCTTTTTTTCCTGCTCTGCATCCTTATCAACTTTGATCTCGCACTGGTGGTCGCCCATGCACATCGCCCTCACGTACCGTGATTTGTAATTCGGGTTGAGGTTTTTTTGCACGCTCAGACTGAATGCAAGGCAGCGCCTGAACGCACGATCAGGAGATGCTCCTATTCCAGTTGCCTCAGCAACTAAAGGGCAGTGTTTAACAATGACCACCGAACCATCTTCCCCGACATCCATCGCCTCGTCCTTGTAGTCGGGCCCGAACAGGATCGATCGGATTGTGCTCATGCTCTGTGCAAGGTCCTTCGAATTTTTTACTGGCAGCTGGAGCGAACGTGCAATGTCAAATGCAAATTTTGAAAGTTCAATCCAAATAGCCTGTTCAAGTTCATCATATTTTTCGCCGACCGCCGGTAAAAAGACGAGTTCATACATTGCAGGAAGCCGGGCTGCACACTGGGCGGAAAGCTTCCATTTTACCTCGTCTGGGATGGACCTGAGATCTGGCATCCGTGCTATTTCCTGTTGATCGAGTGTATGGTTGCGGGGGAGATATCAACCCATGGGTTGGGGAACACAATTCTTTTTTTTTGGATAGAGTGGATACAGTTTTATCCTTTTTAACGAGGTAATTTTTCGGTTCTGCAGAAATGCTAAAAAAAGATCTTAGGACTCTCTTTTGGGCTCCAGCAAATGCCTCCGCCCCTGCCGCTGAGGCATCCCCTGTCTTGCGATAGCATGGGTAACAAGGTTACAAAAAGAGTGAATGAAATGAGGTTTTCTGCAGAGCCAATTTTTCACCGGTCATTGTATGGTTTTTTTATTAGAAGGGCCATGGCGCTGTCATCAGGCATCCGGCGGTATGGGACTGCCATCAATAAAACAGGGAGGTGTCTGGTGTACCGCCGTTCAGACTATCCCTAAACCATGCCTGATCAAGCACTTACGACATTGACAGGGATTCCGGCATCTTTCAGGGCGAACCTGAAAATTACTTCTTGGATCGAACCTTTGACGGTGGCGATCTGGAGCGGCCTGTAGGCGACAGCCCGGTCCTTTGCCCACTGGATGAACGACTGCCAGTCGTTGCAGGGTGCATCAACGCCCACAACGAGTCCCGAGCCTTCGGTATTGATGGGATGCAGAATTTTAATCGGAATCCTGCTGTCAATGGCGACAATTGAGGGTGGTGTCCCGGCGTACGCAAACTGTATTTCATCCTGATCCATCAATTTCATCAGTCCGGCACAGCCCTGTCCTTCGACCGCCCGTATCTCGGCAACAGTTTCATTGTTGATAATAAGATCAAACATGTCGGGTTTTATTTTTGTGGCATCTTTTGGTCTGATTGCGATTCCATAGTGAGAACTGAAATACTGCCAGTCTTTTGCCGGGGGAGGTTCAAAAAGAATTGGGGACTTCATCAGAGAACATGAGATGCGCATCTCCATGCACCCTGACCAGTTCGTGGTGATCAATGCGGTCGATCATGACATTTTCTGCCACAGCGTCAGAGAACTTGAATACCATGGGGCGGTGCTCGATGCACTTGGTCTTGACGACTCCGTAAAATACAGATTCATCTTGGCGGAGAGTACGGGGATCGGGGGCACGCATGGACCGGTTTGTCGAACGGTGCAGCACCCTGCCACCGGACGTGCGCCGGCGCATTGTGATCGAGAATGATGACCGGAATTATACCGTGCAGGACTGCCTTTTCGTATCGGAAAAGACCAAAATCCCAGTGCTTTTCGATGTCTTTCATCATGAGGTGAACAGTTCCGGCATGTGTCCTGCTGATGTGTTTTTTCAGGTTGTGCAGACATGGGGAAAGAACGATGGTATTCCCATGGTCGATTACAGCAGTCAGGAGCCTGGTGCGAGGAAAGGGAAACACGCAGAACAGCTGAATACAGAACATTTCCGGCATTTTCTGGATGCGAGCCGGTTGTTTGACATCGATGTGATGCTGGAGATCAAAGAAATGGAGCGCGCTGCAATCAGGGCGCTGGAAATTGCATCGGATGATCCCCGGCTTTCAAGGTGAAGGAAATTCGCATTATAATGAAGGGATCGGGTTTTTTTAGGTCCTCTTGAACATGGTATCCAGCTGCTCACGGGAAAAGCGGATCATGACAGGTCTTCCATGGGGGCAGGAAAACGGATTTTTTGTCTTCCTGAGCTGCTGGAGAAGGCGCCGGCACTGGTCCGGAGTGCAGACTGTGCCGGCCTTTATTGCACTATGACATGCGATGATCCGCACGATTCTTTCGCGGTTGCTCACAAAGCGCCCGGGTTCCTCCCTGCTTAAATCATCGAGGATTTCATTGACCATGCCTGTCTGTTCAAGCGTTCCCAGAACTACCGGTATTGCACGAACAAGAAACGAGTCTTTTCCGAAATCTTCAATCAGGAATCCTTCTTCTGCCAGAGCTGGCAGGAGTTCGCGCATGATAGCAGCGTCCCGTGCGGAACGGTGAAGGGTGACCGGGACAATCAATTCCTGTGACCGGCATATGCTCTCTGACTTCAGGCTGACCAGTTCATACATGATCCGTTCATGTGCGGCGTGCTGGTCTACGAGAATCAAGTCACCTGAGGGTGTTGTTGCGAGAATGTAGATCCCGCCGATTTGCCCGATCACCTCTAATTCAGGGACGAGGCTTGGAGCGGGCTGGATCCCTGTAGGAAGTTCGGTCTGGCGGAGCTGGCGTTCAGTTGTAATAATGCCCGCATGCGTTGGTTCACTTACAACTGACGCATGGATCGGTACCTGATTGTATGATGCCTCATAAGGGTTGGGTGTCGATAATCCCGTTACGATACGTGGAGTTGTCATAGTTCCGGCTGGGATCAGGTCAGAGTTTAAGAGCGCATGTGAGACTGCCTCACGAACTGCAGAGCACACCTCAACCTCGCGGCTCAGTCGCACCTGTTTTTTTGTAGGATGGACATTCACGTCCACGGATTTTGTATCAATGTCAAGTGAGAGAAACACAATCGGAAAACGCTCTTTTGAAAGGAGTGTCCCATACCCTTCCACAATTGCTGCATTGATAGGGTGCGACGAGACATACCGGCCATTAATGGATAAGAGTAACCGGCTCTGGTTTTTCCGGAACAGTGAGGGGCGGGAAATATAGCCGCTCACTAAGATGCCCGGTTGGTTATGCTCAACCGGGATCAAGTCCTTGACAAGCTCACTTCCAAACAGGCGTGCGATTGTATCAAGGAGTCGGGAGGATTGTTCGGTAACTATCTGCTCGTTTCCGTTATGGGTCAGATGCATTGAGATATTCGGGTGGGAAAGTGCCAGTCCCTCGACAATACTGTTGATATGGGCAAGTTCTGTCGCAAGACTTTTTAAGAATTTTTTTCGCACAGGTATGTTGAAAAAGAGATTCTCTACAAGGATAGTTGTACCTTCCGGGGTGCCGATCTCACCACGCTCCCTGATCTCACCCCCCTCAATTATGACCTTTGTGCCTGCGACAGTGGCCATTTCCCGGGGTTTTGTGCAGAGCGTAACCTGAGAAACAGCAGCAATGCTCGCAAGTGCTTCACCTCGGAAACCGAGGGACCGGATCGTATCGAGATCTGAGATATGGGAAATTTTGCTAGTTGCATGAGGAGCAAATGCAATTACCGCGTCCTCCTGCGACATGCCGCTCCCGTCATCAGTCACCCTGATTCCTGTGATTGCTCCTTTTCCAGACTGAATTTCTATTTTAATTGTCTGAGCTCCGGCATCGATCGCATTCTCGACAAGTTCCTTGATGACGGAAGCGGGGCGTTCCACGACTTCGCCGGCAGCAATCTTGTTTACGGTTGCAGGATCAAGGATGCAGATTGTCTGGCTGCCGGGATGCTTACTCATGCTGGTTTCCCTCAATCCTGATCTTCTCAATGATTTCGTGGAGTTTCTGGAGTGCCTGCAGGGGGGTCATTTTATCTGGGTCAAGCATCCGAATCTCATCGAGCACCGGGTTTAATCCCGGATCAGTCCGTAATGCAGTGTCATCTGCAAGCAGCAGCTGAGTGAAGCGCTGGACTTTTAGAGAGGGTGCAGTAGTCCGGCGCATTGACTGCTTGAGAACAGTATCCGCACGCTCAGTGACTTTTTTAGGGATCCCTGCAAGACGGGCTACATGGATACCATAACTTTTGTCTGTAGCGCCCGGAATCAGTTTACGCAGAAATATTACATCACTTTTTGTCTCTTTTACTGCGAAATGAAAATTTTTCACGCGTTTCAACTGTTTTTCCATGAGAATAATTTCGTGGAAATGCGTTGCAAAGAGCGTCTTTGGTCCTGACTGCGCTTTCCCATGTAAGTACTCCAATACGGCGTATGCGATAGCATACCCGTCGATAGTACTCGTACCCCTGCCGATCTCATCGAGGATCACCAGGCTCTTTTCAGTAACGTTGTTCAAGATGTTTGCCAGTTCGATCATCTCGACCATAAATGTACTCTGCCCGCTCGAAAGGTCATCAAATGCGCCCACGCGGGTGAAAATACGGTCAATAACGCCAATAGTGGCATGGGTTGCCGGCACAAAGCTGCCTGCTTGTGCCATGATGCAAATGAGTGCCACAGCCCGCATGTATGTCGATTTCCCTGCCATGTTGGCACCGGTGATAATCATGATCTGGGTTCCTGTTCCCGACAGATCGGTATCATTGGGCACAAAACCGGTTACCTGGCTCTGTTCAACTACCGGGTGCCTCCCATCCCGGACTATAATCCTCTCATTGGAGTTTAATTGGGGCCGTACATAATTCTGAACCTTAGCTACCTCGGCAAGTGAACAATACAGGTCGAGTTCCGCGATACCCTGCGCAGTTGCCTGAAGGAATGGGATTGAGTCCTTCAGATGTTCAATCAGCCCAACATACAGATCCCTTTCAAGGGAGAGCAGGCGCTCATCTGCATTGGTGATGAGTGCCTCCTTCTCCTTTAATTCCGGTATTGTATAGCGTTCCCCGCCAGCCGTTGTCTGCTTCCGTTCATAGTGGAGTGGAACCAAAGAGAGATTGGCACGCGTGACATCGATATAATAACCAAAAATTTTGTTATACCCGATCTTTAACGATTTGATGCCGGTGCGTTCGCGCTCCCTGAGCTGCAGGTCTGCAATCCAGTCTTTTCCTGTTGTGAGAATGGTTTTAAGTTCGTCCAGCTGACTGGAGTAGCCTTCGCGAATCACCCCGCCGTTTTTCACGGTGGCGGGCGGGTCTTCAACAATGGCTTTACGGATAAGACCGGTAGCTTCTGAAAGTTCATGGAGATTTGAAACAGCGTCCCTCACAAGACCGGGTAATTCATTGCCTTTGGATCCAGCGATCAGGGTTTTAATCTGCGGGATGCGATCGAGAGATGCTGCAAGGACAACAAGATCGCGGGGACTGGCATTTCCATAAGCGATCCGTGCTGCGATCCGTTCTATATCTGCCATGGGGGAAAGCAATGAACAAAGGGTGAGACGGACAGAAGAATGTTGAACAAAATATTCCACAGCATCAAGCCGTCGGATGATCTCGTCCACGTCAATCAGGGGCCGGATAATCCTGCGGTAGAGAAGCCGCCTCCCCATCGCCGTTTTTGTACGATCAAGGCATGAGAGCAGTGTTGCACTTTGTGTCGTGGTCCGGATACTCTCTGTAATTTCAAGATTACGCAAGGTGGTTGCGTCCAGCATCATGCATTGTGCATGCGTACGGGTTGAAAGTCCACTTATGTGGGAGAGCGGCGAATTCTGGGTTTCTTTTGCGTACTGGAGTGCAGCTGCAGCAGCTCCCAGTGCAGCGGGAATATTATCGCACCCATATCCGACAAGAGAGGTAACATGGAAATGATCCGAAAGATATCTTCTCGCGCTCTGTGGATCAAATGCCTCATCGCGATAGTGGTTGACAACCACACCTTGGTTTCTGACCATCCTGACAACATCCGGGGGGAAAGCTGACGGGATGATGCATTCCGCCGGATGATAGCGGGCGATCTCAGAGGTGATCTCCGGGACTTTCATGTCCGGGGAACACCAGGTGACAAAAAACTCTCCTGTTGAAATATCAAGAAAAGCAATTCCCCACTGATCGTTGCCATCGGCTGGACAAAGAGCCATCAGATACCGTGGGTTTGACGATGGAATCATGGAGGGATCGATGACAGTTCCCGGTGTGATTACCCGCACAACATCCCGTTTTACAATCCCCTTAGCCTCTTTTGCATCCTCCAGTTGGTCGCAGACTGCCACCTTGTAGCCTTTATTCACAAGCTTTGCGATATACCCCTCGGCAGCATGATACGGGACACCAGCAAGAGGAACACGATTTTCTGAGCCGCGGGACCGTGATGTGAGGACAATATCCAGCTCTTTTGCCATCAGTTCAGCGTCTGCACCGAATGTTTCGTAGAAATCACCAATATGGAAAAAGAGGATTGCATCAGGATAGCGCGCTTTGATGGAAAGGTACTGGCGCATACCAGGCGAGACCTTTTCGTGTGCATTACTTCCCGGTTCCCCGCTTACAGATTCACCATGCATGACTGCAGTAAGATATCCATTATACAGAATTAATACCGATCTGATCTGATTCCCGGTATCATTCTATATCACCACGCATAAGGAAAAACATCACAACGGATATCACCAGATATCCACCTCATTTTCATGACCCCCTTGTACTGTACAACGCCAAAAACGGTATTGCGACAACAGCCGTAATAATCTCGAACATAAGACCGACTGAAAAAGCATTATTCATGAGAGAGATGATAAGAGATATCAATGCGATACCGGGCTGATAACCAGTCCCTATAACAAGCAGGCAGAGTGCTATGAGGATTCCTATTCCTACTGCCGCATTTTTTATATCCTGTCCGCTGGGGGAAAGGGAGAGGATGATGCTTCCAATGAGATAGAGATACAACAGAAACCATCCATTGAAATGGGTGATGAGATTTGTCTTAAATATGGTAATAACCCCATTTATCATATCATACAGTCCCGTACCTGCATCCCATCCTGACGGAAAAGCCAAGGGAACATAACACCCGAAATACGACCCGAATATCCAGGTCACTCCGGCAAGGATAAGCGGCAAAACAAAGAGCGGAGCTGTACTGATGATTACTGTCCCGATGAGTGGAATTCTTGGTTTTGCGTACGTGACCGAACCCCCGGTTTCAGAAAAGAGTACTATTTTTTTTATCTCTGCACCCGAAATCAGACAACCCGCGATATGAGCGACCTCATGCAGGACAACACCTGGAAACCTCATGGCATAATAAAAAAGTCGAAAGGGGACGATATGAATAAAGAGCCGGTCAAGACCCACTGAAATCAACATAACGAGAACTGCGAGAATAATAAAGTTGACAAATCCGGAAATGGTTATCATGATTCTGTTGTGAGTACGATTTGTTCCTTATACCAAAAACCATGAGCATAGTATGGAAGCTATAAACGTTCAGTCATTATCAGTGGTGAAACACTCATAAGACCACCGCACCAATGAGCCCTCATGAAGTTGTTATCGCGGGTAATCTGCATCAGACCGACACTCAGGCGCTAATATATTCCCTCCATACACATTTTCTGCCATCGGTCCAGATCCATTTCCAACCCGCTGATGTTGCGGGTATAACTCCGTCAAAATCTGCAGGATCACGTATAGACCACACAAATAATGAAAAAGCGACAGCATACGTCTGTTCCCGTCACACATGTTCACCTCCCGTTACAAATCCCGAAACTCTCATTAACTTGTTGGGAGGGGGGTCATCAAGCGTTCATTAAGTACTGCGAACCACAAAAAATATGCGACGATCAGGGGGCTACCATGCAACGCAATATTGGGGGATTACATATTTTTTAATGCAACAAGATCTTTTACCCCGACCAGCTTCCAGACCAGTGATCGCTCCTCCTGAGCGATTGCTGCCGGGGGGTCTTCCGGAGAATGCCCGAGAGCCGCAAGGATGTTGCAGGATAGGTCCCGGTCAACGATCATATCGACAAATTTTTCGCGTATCATCTTTTTCTCAATCGAGTCCTGAACTTCCTCCAAATAACCCTGAAGCGTGACAAACATGAATGACGAGAGATCTTTTGAATAACGTTCGACCTCCACAGATACGTACGGGCTTTTTCTGAAATATTCAAGTTTTTTCCCGTATTTTGTTGAGAGGAAATACAGGAAGGACCCGTCAAAGACATAAAGGAACGGTGCGATATAGGGGTATTTTTCTCCCTGAAAAGCAATACGGCAAATATAACCTTTATCGATCAACCGGTCGTACTCTTTTTTTTCCATCCGCGGGATCTTCACAATGTCCATGGGTATACACGATCTGATGTGAACGGGAGATAATAAAACTTATTAATTATCTTTTGGCCAGATACCCACAATTAAAGAAGTTTTTCTACAGGGAAACCTGCACGCTTCCATGCCTGCATCCCTCCAAGCATGTTGGTGATGTGATGGAACCGGTTCTTCGCAAGGTAGCTTGCCGCAAGGCTCCCCTTCCATCCTGCATCACAATAAACAACAATAGGTTCATTCCGTGGAATTTCTGCTAGGGTTTTTGGTAATTCGCCCACATAGATATGGTGCGCCCCGTGAATGTATCCGATTTCGCGATAATTCCTGATGTCCCGTACATCGAGAATGAACGGTGATTCTTCCTGCAAACGTTCCTTAAGCTGCTATACTGAACATGCGCCAATCATCCCGATTTCCTGCGCGCCTCTTGACCATATGGGAAATCCCCCGGCAAGGTAGCCAATAATATTGTCATACCCAAGCCGTACAAGACTCCGCACAACCGTTTCGAGCCCGAGATTGAAGTCATCGACAAGAATTATAGGTTGATCATAGGTTAGGAACCAGCCGGCAAAAGTAGGAATGCCATCCCGCCAGATCGAAAGGCTTTGTGGAATATGCCCTGCTGCAAAAGCAGTCGGAGACCTGATGTCAATCACCTGTGCACTTGTATTTATAAGGTCACGAACCTGTGCAATTCCCAATGGCATTACAGTCTTTCATTTAATTTGTATGGAATTTAACTCAATAGTGCGAACGGTTGAGTACTCGTAACACTATGGCACGTATCACCGTGGCACGGCATGTTCAATATTTTTTTTATTTAAACGGAATGTGGGGGATGTAAATGTATTAGGGGCAATTAGTGTTATTGTACAGTACACTACGCGAGGCTTTTTCAATCCAGACTCATTTTGCGGTTCTTTTCTATGCTATCTTTTTCGGTTTTTGCACAAACAATATACAGGCAACGCGCGCAGAATATTCACGTATATGAGTACCAGAACAGACACTGACAGAGCCAATGCAGGTATCTCCGGTGCCAAACTGACAAAGGACGTGACCATCAAGGTGGATCCCGAGATGATCGTTCAATGCGAGACCGCTGGATTGTTTCACCGAGGACATCGAACAGCAACGTCACCGACATTGTCGCAATGGTGTTACAACGAGATGGTGAAGGCAGCGGAAGAACAGAAGACAATACAGCTTATGAAAGAAATTGCAGCACTTGCAAAAAAGAACCGCGAAGACATACAGCTGGCAATATTCCTGCAGGAACAAAAAGAGAGAACGGATTTACCATAGAGCCGGTACAGAAGCAACAGACTCAACGGTAAACCTCACCATTGCAATTCCTTAACCAGTTATAGCATATCATCCCAGATACCCCCATTGAAAGAACCCCCCCCCGTTTTATGATTGTGGGGCATCAGGAATGTTTTTAATATGCTGGATGGTAATACTCTTGCATGGGATTCAAAGGAACCAAGAACCATTGTCAAGGTATCGCCAACAGATGCAAGCCACCGGTAATGAGCCGCCTCAAAACAATTTCAGGATTGATCCCGGTCGGCAGTTCAAGGCAGCGCGGGATATAGATCCTGACCAGGACTAATTGCAACCTTATTTTTATAAATTAAAAATTTGTCAATGAATTGAAGCCCAACTGATGGATCTGGATGAAATTAATAATAGAAATCAACTAGGGATATGAACTTTTTAATTCATTCCTGTATCGGGAATTGAACGCTTCCGCCGTATATAGGTTATGAAGCAGGAGTTGTTATCTCATTCACCGCGCATCAGGATGTTTTTTTGATTCGGATTCAATTGACGGTCTTTTATAATATTATAGAGTTCGGACAGGCTCACCGGCTGGTATCTCACCACTTCCGCACTCACGTTAATCCGCCGTTTTTCAAAATTGATAAAGGGGTAGTCCGCAAGATCGTTGTTATGGTGATGCCCGTGGATCACCCATCCACTGAAATTGTCCGGGGCATCCGCGGGATTATGGATGAGCACAAAGCAATTTTCCTTATACACCAGTGTCTCTGAATGTGTTTCTGCACTGGCACTCTCATCATGGTTGCCCTTGATCAGGGAAATCTTGCCATTCAACCGCTTGATGTATTCATATGGGCTCTTTGCATTCGGTCCATAACAAAGATCTCCGATATGGAAGACCCGGTCTTCTGGTTTTATCGTGTAATTCCAGTTTTTGATCAGCATCCGGTTCATCTCATCTACAGCGTCATGGGGGAACGGACGTGAACAGTACCGGATGATATTTGCGTGATCGAGATGGAGATCGGAAATGACAAAGATTTCAGGGTCATCTTTATAATACGGATGAGTAAGTTCTATTGCGCTTTTTTTTCGGTACTTCTCTAAGGTTTTTTGCCATTCAAGGGCAGCATTGGTGATGCCTTGAGGGATCCAGTAATGTTGTATAAGGTCGTATTCTGCAATGATGGTGGCGCCTCTGACAATGGTGACTCGCAACCCATCCTCATTATAGAGGGGGTGCCGGGGCATTGTTTCACCACTACAATTTATTAATGACCTCAACGGGATATTCAGGTGAGAAGGAAATTCGGTCTTTTTTTCTGGGATCTGGGCGGGAATCTGTGACGGGTCCTTGAGGTATGCAAAAATCTGAATTGCTCTTGCACGGTCAAGCCTGTTGGCAATGGTAATATGGAACCATTTTTTGTGGGGGTCTTTATCCCACATATTGAATGTTTCAGCAAGTTCGCCGACCGACGTTGCCACCGATTCTGTCAGGTCAGCAAGGGACCGCGTGGGAATGACCTTGTACGCTATAACCGCACCATTGAGCCCCTGATTCATATCATATCCATGGATCCGAAAAGGGATCGCGCCAAATGGTTTTGCAGCAGCTTCAACGGCTTTCATTAGGTCCTGAACGGGGATCTTATCTTTTAATGAAAATGGTCCAAAAAGTGTAATGTGTGGATGGTTTTCAACGAATTCTTCAATCCGAAACATCCGGACAATCTCGGCTATGATCTTTTTAATCCTCCATTTTGTTCTTCCCAGCCTAATCTCGACAAGGAACATATTCTCCGGAAATGTTTCAACCATGACAAAATTCCAGTGGAGTATTTTTTTCAAACATGGTTAAATCTTCTCCAGATACCTTTTCTCTTGCCACGTCAGTCTTATAATAAATTATGAAGACTTCAAAATAAACCTGCACCCCGAAAGAGGAAAACAGGATAATAAAACCATATTTATTGTTATTTATTGTTCATGATAAGTGTCGTAATGAATGCCAGAAAATGCAAAAAAAACTTTTTTTTAATTGAGTTGAAATTCCACATTATTTTGCCATGAAAGTGGAAAAATAGAGGAATTTTATTTTCTCTCGTTATCAACAAAACCTTAATGAAAAAAGAAACAAAATAAAGATCATGTTCGTTCCAACAAGGATTTTCTTCACCAAGGGTGTGGGAGTCCACAAAGACCGTCTTGCCTCTTTTGAACTTGCATTGCGCAAAGCCGGAATCGAGCGATGCAATCTTGTGTATGTCTCGAGTATCTTTCCACCTAATTGTAAGGAGATTCCCACAGTTCAGGGATTAGAAACACTGAAATCCGGCGGGATCACCTATTGCGTAATGGCACGTAACGAGACGAACGAACCAAACCGGCTTGTATCCGCAGCTATCGGACTTGCCCTTCCCAAGGATGCGGAGGAGTACGGGTACCTTTCAGAACATCATGCATTTGGTGAGACGAAAGAGAAGACCGGTGAATACGCAGAAGACCTTGCAGCGACGATGCTTGCCACGACTCTTGGTATCGAATTCGATCTGAATGCGGCCTGGTCAGACAGAGAACAGATCTACAAAGCAAGTGGCAAGATCATTAAAACAAAACACGTATGCCAGTCCGCTGAAGGGGATAAGAACGGGCTCTGGACTACGGTTATTGCCGTTGCAGTATTTCTATAATTTTTTGATTGGGAAAAACCATCACATTTTTTCCATCGCAATAATCTTTTGTGAAAGCTCACGGACTGCCCTCTGCGCCGGACTATTCAGAGGGATTTTCGAGACCGGCGTTGCCGCGAGGTCAGCAGCTTCTACCAACGGGTCATCGGGGATGACTGCAATAGGAGTCTCATTCCCGAAGTCTACCGGTGCCGTTCCTGATTTATAACGGTTGAAGACGACATGTATCCGTTCGGGTGCAAGCCCGAGTGACGTAGCAATATTTCGGATGCGTGTGACTGTGCGTAAGCCCCGTGCACCAGGATCACTCACAATGAGAAGGATATCCGGTATTCCGATTGTCCCCCGGCTGATGTGTTCCATGCCCGCCTCTGTATCGATTACAATGAACCGGTACTCGCGCCCGAGCTGCTGCATGCATTCAGAGAGAAGATCGTTTGCAAAACAATAGCACCCGCTCCCTTCCGGGCGTCCCATCGCAAGGAGGTCAAACCCGTCTGACTCGACGAGCGCCTGCCGGAACCGGTACCTGATATAATCATGGCGGGACATACCAGCGGGAATATTTTTTGTGAATGCGTCCTCCCTCATACTTCCAAGAGTTTCATGCACTTCCACACCAAGTGCCTCATGAAGGTTTGCATTCGGGTCTGCATCAACGCCAAGAATTGGTTTTTCTCCCGCTTCGACTAGTGAACGGATAAGGAGGGAACTGACAGTTGTCTTCCCTGTACCCCCTTTACCTGAAATGGCAATGGTAAATGATTGATTTGAGATGGTTTCACCCTTGGAATTTTCTTATTCGAACTGAAATTTCTTCAGCCGCCTTCATGATTGCAATCGCCCCGTTACGGTCGGCAAACCTTATCCCACAGCTCGGGGTGATCAGAGACTGCTGATCAAAAAGTGACTCAGAAATATGAGTACAGAGATCTGTTCGTATCGCGACATACCTTCCAAACAACGAATCAATGGTTTCCTTTGAAAACAACTGGAAATCAGCAGGTACTATACCCCATGCAATAACACCGCCGCGTTCAAGATAACCGCAGATTGCATCGCTGTAAAGCAAAAATTCCTTTGCGGTAGCATAAGCATCGATTGAGAGAACAGAGGGATTCAGATCAATAACAAATTCCCAATCGGTATTCGAACAGCAGTGAACCCCCAAACCCCCATCAACAATCGCAGCAATGTCCTGCCAGCCCGACCGGACTGTATCCCGGTCAATAGGCACTACTGAAGAACCGAGTAATGCGAGGTATGGTTCATTCAAAATAACGAGCGTCTCCTTTACACCGGTTCTCTTCTGCATCTCCTTTTCACACCATCTGGCGCGCAGTGCTAGCAGTTTGGAAAGCATATCAGCTAGCTGGGTATCATAATATATGGGGCGTTTTTCGGCATCGACAACCTGCATGCCAAAGGTGACCGGACCTGTTACCTGACATTTGAGGATAGGGGCATTTGAGAGATCGTGCTTCATCATCTCGATAAAACCCGATGCATATTCTTCATGGAGTGCGTAGGGAGAGATGTTGCTCTCAAGGTAATCAGCAAAAATTTTCTCTATTGCAGTAATGGTATCAGTGGTGCTGTCATATAGAATCCGGTCATCGCGTATAATTCTCCCTGGCATCTGTTCAGAATCATTGTATACGATGCTTTCCAGCTGTCCGCGGTCCGGGAGCGTGGGAACGTAAGGAAAGTCGTAAAAGATCGAAAGGATATCTGAGCATGCCTGAACCGGATCGTTATGTGGTAACGCACCTACCCCTGTTGCGCCGGAATATGGGGGAGAGATCATCTGTGCCATGGGGGTCACTCCCTTTGTATGCGGCAGGCATCAAGCATTTTCTGAACCTGTGGGAACAACGATAGATCAGTGTGGGGTAAAAAAGCACTGGAAGTGTACTCATCCATGAACGCGGGTTCTGCGTTCAGTTCAATATAGGCGATCTTTGAGGCAATCTCATCAAGGGTCTTTCGTTTCCGCCTGTTTATGAGGGCGATGTTTGCACCGGTCACGGCACCGTTACCGATGTTTTTGATTTGGTCATACGGGATTTCCGGTATGAGACCGATCGTTGTAGCATTCTTTTTATTCAGATAGTTACCGAACGCCCCGGCAAAATAGATAGTGGAGATGTCATGCCGGGATATTCCGGCCTCCTTCATTAGCGTCACACAGGCAGCATGGACGGATGCCTTGCTCATAATCAGGTTTTTGATGTCATTTTCGGTAATTACGATATCCTTTCCTATACCACTATCCTGTGCCCATGCAACTACAAACTCAGGGAAGTGAGAGGATGTCCGGATCCTCGGGTTGGTAATTCCGGTATTGATCCGCCCGTTCCTGTCAATGACGCAGGTCGAGAGCAGCTCCGCGAGCAGGTCAATCAATCCTGAACCCGTAATACCCCTTGGTTTAATACCATTGATCGTACTGAATACCGGGGTGAGTGTTTCAGGGTCAATCGTGATCTTATCTATCGCACCAGGGTTTGCCCGCATCCCAAAAAGGACTTCTCCTCCTTCAAGTGCCGGTCCGGCAGCACCAGCACAGGAAAACATCCAATCCTTATTGCCAAGCACGACTTCAAAGTTTGTTCCGATATCAATTAACAGGGAAACCCCGTCACTCTCACTCATACCGCAGGAAAGAATATCAGCAATGATATCCCCTCCGATAAAGTCGCTTACGGCAGGAAATGCAAAGACTCCGCCGTTCGGGTTGCATGCAATTCCCAGCCTGTTCGCAGCAACTGAAAGTGCCCGACGCACGACCGGTACGTACGGCTCGGCAATCATATATGCCGGATCGATACCGAGAAGCATATGTGTCATTACCGTATTCCCTGCGACAACAACCTCATAAATGTCATCGCGGTCAATTCCCGCGGTGTTTGAAGCGGTGGTAAGTGCGGTGTTGATACTTTCAGCGGCAAGTGCCTGGAGTTTTGAGAGTCCGTTCTTTCGTGCAAAATTAACGCGTGCGAGAATATCCTCACCACAGCTGATCTGCTTGTTGTAATTTGAAGCGACCCCGACTACTTTGCCGGAAACAAGATCCCAGAGATATACAACCACCGTTGTCGAACCAAGATCAATTGCAGCGCCGTAGAGCCGTTTTGAAGTGTCATTCTCCTGCAGATCGATTAACCGGTAACCTCCCGGGACAAGGGCAATGGTACCGGTCACTTTCCAGTCGGAATGGCGCAGCATTGTAGGGATTTCCCGCAGCGTTTCCAGCGGGGCGTACATTTTCTCGGCAACCGGTCCGCCGCTTTTCTGTATCCCCCAGAGAAGCCTCGAGAGATCAGGAGAGGGGTTGGCGAGGGTCGGGGGTTCGAGCTCGACATAATATTTCCTGACTGAAGGATGGAATTCTATCTCGGTTTCCAGCCCTTCAATTAAGATCTTCTGTTCCTGGATCATGGTGCTCTCGGGAATAAAGACTAAAAGATCACCCTGCACACTTGTCGCGCAGGCAAGACAGGCACCATTCTTAAGTTCCTCCTCAGTAAAAAAACGCGAGTGCTTCTGCTGGTCAAATTCTGTTTTTCCCGATTGGACAAAGACGACGCATTTCCCGCATTTCCCCAGTCCCCCGCAAACGACATTGATGTTCAGCCCGGCATGTTGGGCGGCGTCGAGAATCGTAGTCCCCCGATCCACGTCAATCTTACGGTAACTGGGAAGGAAGGTTATGGAGCGCATCATTTCTTCCACTCCTCATTTAAAAATTCCCCAATCTCTGCAGCATCGCGCGGACCAACGAGCACCTTCCACCCAGTCGCCTCCTCGATACGGCCGGAGAGGGGTGCCGCATAGCCCGGGATAATCAGACTGCGGTGGGACACCTCGCTCTCGACGCCGAACTTAATTAACGAGTCGCGTACGAGGATTTCATTGAGTTTGCCGGCAGCAACTGCGGTGAGAACCGATAATCCTTCCGTATCAACTATCAGCATGAAACAGGGTATGCGGGTTGATTCAAGGTAACCCTCGAGAGTGAAAAACGTGAGCGAAAAGTTCACGGTCATGAGCACTGGTGCATCTTTACCGGGTGTTCCGACACGGTACAGACCAGGGTTCATCTGGATAGGTTTCTGGGGATCGGTATACACATTCTGCCGAAGTGTGAGGGCTGCCTTTGCTGAAGATGGTAAAAGGGGGTTGGTTACGATAACCGAGGCGTATTTTAGGATACCGATTACAATCCCTGCGTCCTGCATCCCACCAGCAGTTGCATCAAAGTATACCGGATACCCGAGATCAGGGGCTGTCCGGGTAATGGCGAGCTGCCGGATCTCCGTTGAAAGGCTAATAAAATCACGCAGAGATGCAGGTGACAAGTCCATGACCAGATCCTGTACTCCTTCTGCAGTACAGTCTTTTGCCAGTTGCCCTAGTTCATCCAGATGCCGGGCTTTTATTACGAGCGGGCAGCCATGCTGTTTTGCAACTGCACACATCCCTTTGAAATTTTTATTTGTCGCTGCATGGATGAGGGGACGGTAGGTTCCGCAATGGGCGAGTGCAGCAGTAAGAGCATCTGCACTGGAGGATATGAGAACAAGGGGCAGGTCTGCCATCTTTTCAACCGTTTCAACACTTTTTGCAAAGGTATCGGCAGAATTACTTGTGTTCTCGATTGCTATTCCATTAAACCGCAGATCTGCACCGACCCTTATGAACGATTCATCCCTCACTCTTTTTGTTACCGATGCAATCTCATCGGGTATTTGGGCATCAGACACCTTGAACAGGATTCCCGGGGGATGGTAGAACGTCTTCTCATGCCTATAGAGTACAAACTCTTCGCCAACCGCAAATGACCGTTCACCCACACCGATCCTGACAAGGCGGATAGGTGGCCGGGTGGTTGCACCCAGTACGGTTTTTGACGTGTCGTCAAGGTACGGGCAAAGGTCGACATCTGCTTTACCGCCAGCAAGTTTCATGGCAAAGGTAAGACAAGTTGGATCCCCGCACTCCTTGCAGTTCTTTTTTGGCAGGAGTTTGTAGATATCCAGTGCTTTGAGTGCCATGTTACGTCACCTCCATGGAGCCGGTACCGGTTTTCAGGCTCGCGAAAGCCAATTTAAGCATCCCGATCGTTTTTGGGTGTCGGACGCAGACGATTTCCGCCCCGGCAACCGCTGCAGCAAGAGAGGTGTAGAACTCCCACTTTACGGCCATGTCATCCTGTCCATCCAGGTCAGCTTCCCGCACTTCTTTAATGGTAAGGGTATCTGGTGCAGAAGAGATCATAGGCATGGCAAGGTCGGTATCACCTTTAAGTGCAGAAAACCGTATCCGTTCCATGGCAGAGTAAGAGTACTCAAAACCGTATCCGAGGGTACCGGTGTAGGGGTCGATAACGACATGGTCCCTCTGAATCCCGATCTCCCGCAGAAGGATATTGAGCTGTTTTGCTAGATTGACATCGATGGGAGACTGTGCGATGAGTGCGTGGTTATACGCAAGCGCAGCAGCAGCGATGCTCCGGTACCTGCTTGCCTCAGCGGTTCCAAGGAGCAATCGCTCTCCTTGTCCAACCTCTCCGCATTTCTGGAATATATCACTGTCAATTTTAGGATCATTGCTCCCTTCAATAATTAGGGGGAGGCTGGTTGCAGAGAGTGCAGTCTCGACCGCTTTTCCCACAGCAGGAAAATCAGAAAAATTCCGTTGCCGGGTGCTGGTCAGATACAACCGTATCATATCGGCACCATAGGTTGCATCACCCGCCTTTGCCCATTCCTGTAAATTATTCACCAGTTCACCACAGTAATTTCTGATAATCGGGGACCAGAACACAGGATTATCACAGATCTCAAACGCGATGAGCGGGGCTGGTGATGAAGGATTTTTATCAAGGAACGGGAGCGTGGTTCCGCCACCGATACGATAGGATACTCTCCGTGAACCCCCGTCAGATTTGGTAGCCCCGAGAATCACTTCACCAATCGAGCCGGTCCAGTCAAAGTGAACATTAAAACCCATGGTCCTCCTCACACCAACGGTTTCATGGTAAGGGCGGGATGCTTCACACTGGCGAGATAGGTCACCAGTTCTTCAATGGTGTTTGCCTTGGTCTCATCGGCAATCTTTTCAAAGAAGTCTGTATGACCCTGTTCTGAGAGTTTTTTTTGCAAACGGAGTTTTAATTCGTCCTTCAGCTGCAACGGCATCCAGACAAGACGCTCAATACCCCCTTCCCCCTGGAGGAAGCGGTCGGAAAGGATATAATTTTTTGATATACCAGCAAACCCGGGTGTCTGTGCTCCACCCCCGATTGTCCCGGCAAGTGTGGAGAATGTCATACCTGATGGCGTGACACCTTTGAATTCGCGGTTCACGACCATAATCCCGTTCACTTCAGGAAGCATAAGGGCAATGCACTCAAAGCACCCACAACAAGTCATCGGATACTCCATGACACTGTACAGTGAGCACCGGTCGATCTCCCCATGGCTCGCCTTTTTCACAAACCTGTTGACACCATCATACTCCCCGTTCTGGGCATTGATTAACGCCCCTTTCCCGACCGGCTGGTTTGCGCCTGAAGGAGAGATCTCGAAAGCAATTTTTCCGTCGAGCCAGCTGATAGCACCACAGAGAGCGGGTCGCTCCGGAGTGATTACACACACATGATTGGGTGCAAATGTCTGGCAGAGTGTACAGGAATAATACGTGTCCACGTCTCCATCCTTCATCCCTTTTATCCGTGCATCACGTTCGTTGTAGACTTTTTCCGCGTCACTCTTTGCTGCAAGCACTTTTTTTTCATCCGTAATCAATGTAACAGCGACAGCATCGAGGAGTTGAGGGAAGTCCATCCGGAACTTGCTTGCAAGAAGTTTTCCTATATGTTCGATCTTTACCCCTTTGGCAACCGCTTCCCTTGATATCCGGACCCAGATAATATCCCGTTGGGCAACATGCCATGATCCTTCCCCGTAATTGACAAAGTTATGGATCCTCCGCTCGAGCACCGGTTCATAATCTTTTTTCATGGATTTGCCTGCAACCTCAATGATGATGCCCAAAGGATGTGCAGAGCCTTCCTTCATTGCATCGATCTCAGGACCAATCACTGTTATCTGACCGTCTTTGATCTCATCAACTCCCCTCATTCTCAACAGTTCAAACGCTGGAGATCTTCCACCTCCGAATTCGACGTACATCTCCTCTTTTCTGATGCTTTTCCCCTCAAAAGCAGGTGAACACCCCATGGGAATGGGAATGGCAGTAACAGTGACCCTGATACCCTTTGCCTCCATCCCCCTGCGCACTGCATCTTCAGGTGCTGCGGTAATCCATGCATCACTGCGATAAGAACCAAGGGAAACGATAGGAAAACCAAGAACTCTCATCGAGTCCACGAGCGCAATTTCCTCGTCAGAAAGACCTGGGAAGACAATCACAATTGCTTTTGCCCGTTCGGCAGCATATTTCAGGAGACGTGCAGTATCTCCTGGTGTGACCCCCCCAAACATCATCGCAACCCGCGCTACAATGTCGGTAAAGTGCACGCCATGTATGTTTGTAGAACCCAGAGGAATAAGCCGGTATTCAAGACCCAGCTTCACATTGGAGTTCTGGAGTGCGGGAATGACACCCCCCGCAAGAAAAGTAAGCATATATTTTTCCTGCAGTTCCCGGCAGATTCCGGCAGCAGTACCTGCGTTCGCCGGTGTCCCGATCACAAGTGCGAGGCCCAAAATGCTCCCGTCAACAAGAGAATACCCGAGCTTGCGGAGTACCGTGTCCCCGACAAAACCCGTATAAGGTGCAGGTTCCCTGCCCTGAAGTACGGTTATTTCTGAGAGGAGACATTCAGCAGCGATGATCGGGTTATTACCGGCACGGGCATAGGCATCCTGTGCAGTTATGCGATCATGAACGGCAATTCCTGTAAGTGCGTACGAGACAGGGAGATGATAGGCAGTCTCGTCATAGGCACGTGGATTGGAAATCGATAAGATACGGTTTTTTAAGCGTTCTTCACCAAATATTGCCGCGTTTTTTACATCGGTCATTGCAGATAATCCTCTGGTCAAAGCATAGCACTATAAATTAGATATAGTTTCGGTACCGGCACAAATTGTCTCTTTTTTTCAATGTTATTTTAACATTGGAAAAAATTACAAAAATATTTATCCTGTCTCAATGATATTCTTTTTAAAGTGAGGCTGAAAAATGAAAACACAGTGGGTTAAAACCTGTTTTATGGCAATCATCCTTCTCGTTGCAGCGATGTGCATAGTACTACCTGTGACTGCAGCAAGCGGAACAGTGACGATTTCATACCGTGGAACCGGTGAGATGAACATTGGAGATTCTATTTTCTTTGATGGCACAAACACTGCAGGAAACATAACCTTGATCAAGATCACCGGACCGGGGCTTCCATCTGAAGGCGTGCCCATGTCTGACCTGAACGGCGCTCCAGGAACAGGGAACACCGTGAAGGTGAATCCCGATGGGAAATGGACATTCCGATGGGACTCCCCGAAAGATTCTGCGAAATTACAGACAGCGAAATATACCATCATTGCATCTGACTCTGCCAACCCTGATAAGACCGCTTCAGCTGCAATCCTGCTGGTAAAGCCAGAGTTTTACATTACCATAAAGCCCTCTTCTGCCCGTATGGGAGACTATGTCCAGATTCAGGGTATTGCTGATAAAAGTATCAATTATATCAAATTCAATGTAATGGATGCCTCTGGAACTGTGTATCACACGTACCTTACACCCGTAAGTGGAACGGGTTCCTTTGAGTACAGCTTCTATGCAGACATGCAGCCAGGGAAGTATACTGTTATTGGCAATAATCCTGCCATGAAAAACAATCTCGAGGTTGGTCTGACCATTACCGGTCCGCAGACAACTACGGTGCCAAGCTCATCCGTTCAGACAGCACCCACATTGACCGCAATGATGACGTCCACGACACAGACGGATACCACGCCCCAAACAGCCAATACTAAAACCGGGATAGCACAAACAACACTTATTCTCGGTGTCATGATTTCTGGTGCGATTGCAGTCCTCATTCAAGGGAAGAGGAACAAGGATTAAATCAATTATCATTATTTTTTTAGCTTTTTTGTCCAATTGATGCGGGTTTTAAAAATTTCAACGTACCAAACTTGATGGATTATAGACACACAATGTGGTTGATTTTCGTGAGGAAATTTTCTTTTATTACTTGAATGCCTGACGAACCGGGCGCCCTCCACCGCGCGGCGGCACTATGCCATCGCTATACGGTAAACATCAATAGGCATGGAGTAGCTTCCCCTCTTGGATTGACGTACCTTCCCCCGCCCTTGCCTCGATCTCACGACGGCATCCGTACAATCCCCAACAGTATCCCACGAGAGATGCCTGAGACCAGGGGCTGAAAGTGGGGTTTTTCCATATTTCGCGTATTATAGCCCGTTTTTGAAACGATCGGCCATCCAAAAGGGCCTGTTTAGGCTTTTTTTGGGGCTGTTTCATACCGAATCCTGGCAAACGGAGGGTTATACGCGGATATCACAAAACAATAGTCCTGTTTTTTCGTGAATTAAACTTAAAATTCTCATCCAAATCCTTTGGAAAGGGTGAGCCCATAGCAGTGCTACCGTCGAAAAAGTATTGACTGCAGGAAGATGTGATCTCTTAACACATAGGTTGACCTTAGCTCATAGTAATGGGTTGGCACCCGGCCGTTTTGGATCATACCGGACCCTAGAAACCGGCATGGGCAAAACAGGGGTTCTTTCCATTTTGACCCCCTCAGGTACCATCTGGCATCCATAACGCTGTCCAATTGGTGCTATTTGCGGATTTTTTGGAGACTATTTTATACCGAATTCAGGCAAACTGGGCTCAATCTGCGGAATTCAAAAAACAATAGTGCCGCATTTTCGCGAATTTGTGCCATAATGCAGATCCCATCATCCCCAAAACCGTCAATCCGGGCCCTATACGGGCTCCGTTTTCCTCAGGTCTCTTTGAGAGGATCTCAAACCGTGATCATAAGGTTAAATAGAGAACTCCATCCCCACATATATCCACCTTAGCCAGTTCATTCCTGTGGATGCCCGCCTTTTTGCCGTAGTGTCATTCAAAGAAACATGACGCTGAATAACCGGAGCTAGCAGTTTGGAGTTTAGTGAAGAGATATCATGATTCTGATCAACGAAAATGCGGATGATCTCGTTAAAACTCGGTTTCCTAAGCATCTGTTTCAACAATAAAAGGTTCCGTTGAGATCTATTAGGAGAATTCGCAATGAATTCACCTTCCCGGGTCAGTTCGAATTCCGAAGATCGGGGAGGGCCTCGTTTGAGCAACCCGAGATAAATCGCCGCGTTCGCATAGTAATCTCCCTGACGCTCATCAAAGTTAAAAAATTCTGCAATCGCAGTTTTGTTGGTGAGCTCTGCTGAGTGAAAATTGGTGGCAATATCAATTATCTTATCGAGATCGTTTGCCTGCGGGTAGGGGACGTCAGGCTCATTTTCGATGGTGGTTATTTGCAGGAGCCGGTACAGATTGATATGCTGTTTTACTGGCTCATTGACGGTAAAACATTTGCCCCTGACAAAATGTAGTTCCCCATATTCTTCTCCAAAAGCAAACTGGAGGATATAGAACAGGCCATTGGTATACACGAAAAACAGGGGAACAATCTCTTTTGTTGATTTGCATGACCAGTCCTTGAACGGGTAATAGAGCTGCCGGATATTGAAATCCTCAACCCGGCCGAGTTTGGCTTCAAAGAGATAAATCTTATTTGGGCTTTCAAATCCGGCATCCACCTCAATCTGGACCCCGGACACTTCGACAGTCTGGTGATTTGCGGGAATTTTTACCGAGAAAGATTCTGATCTCTGTCTTCCGCGAATGGTGAGGAACAACTCTGTTTCGTTGGTGAATGTTTTGAGAAGAGATACGAGGTTGGCAAAATCAATGGCCTGCGATTCGGAAGAGATTTTCCGCGCTTCGATGGTCTGGAACTCGCTGTAATCCCTTGTCGGATTGTATTCTTCTGGTGTGATATCTGAAAATAATTGTTCCAGTGAATAATAGGTCTGCGATGTTTCATCCCTGAAGATAACGTACTTCCCGTTCTCAACCGGAAGGATCGATAACTTATTCCGTTTGAAAACTTCAGGACGGGAATTTTTCGTATCCTGTTTGGCTAGGAGCCGGGGTTCCCGTTTGTCACTTGCTTCCTTGATATCATCAGCGCTGACAAAAACAAATCCTTGTCGCTCAATATCCGCAAGAAGAGGAAGGCGTTCGAAGATCTTTTCCCACGCTTCATCATTTTGGGTCATGAGAGAACACGATCAGGTCTTAGTGAGACGATAATTTGTTATGATCAATTCGTTTATTTCCCCGCGACGGGCTCCGTTGCAGTTAATTATCCGCTTTGCGGGAACGCGTTCAATCCGGTAATTCGAATAGAGATCATCAAAGAATGTGTCAGACGGATTCTCATTCCTAGGATCGGAATTGCTGAGCATGACTTTCGCGCCGATAGCATCGAGATCCTGATAGAATTTTGCCAGTCGTATCTGGTCGTTGTCTGTGAAACCATTCTTTGAATAATTGGTAAACGAAGCCGTCTCGCTCAGGGGCCGGTACGGTGGATCGAGATAAATGAATGTCTTTTTATTTATAAGCCGTCTGCATTTTGTGAAATCCCCCAGAATGATCTGCGTGGTTTTCAAGAGCGTGGCGACATCGTTCAGGTTATCTTCGTTCAGAATCTCGGGGTTTTTGTACCTGCCAAATGGTACGTTGAACTCCCCTTTCCGGTTGACACGGAACAGGCCGTTGTAACAGGTGCGGTTGAGGAAGATGATCTGGGCGGCGCGTTCAATCCAATCCATCTGGTATTTTTGGAAATTAATCTCCGTTTTTCTCTCGTTAAATGACCCCCGCACTTCGTAAAAGAATGCTTCCCGTTTCTTATCATTTTTCGATATATACTCCGATTCAAGGGCTTCCAGTTCATTGATCAGTTTTTTCACTGATTTTTTAATGACGCGGTACGACAGGATGAGTTCCTCATTGGCGTCACAGATGTAACAGTGTTCAAATGAAAATCTCTGGTTGAGATAAAAAAATACAGCTCCGCCGCCAACGAACGGCTCAACATAGTTCGTGATTTTCCCTTTCTTCATTTCAGAGGGGAAACGTCTGGAAAACTCCCTGAGTAGCTGTGTCTTGCCACCTGCCCATTTCATGAAGGGTCTTGCATCAGGAACGAGTCTCTTCTGTTTTGCCATGGGTGAGTGAACACTGGTACGTTTGATTCGTCTCTTAACAATGTTATTTTACTACCATTATAGGTATTGAAATGAGATCTCATGGATCATATCCCATCGGATTTATCGTCCGTTTAAAAAACGATCAGGCTGCCGCAGTTTTTTTTGCGATATTCTCTTTTACTATGGGATAATATGC
>JAPKXX010000082.1 GCA_026394595.1 Methanoregula sp.
CAAAGACTGCGGCAAGTACAACAACTGCAAGCTGCGTAAAAGGTATTTATTGACCCCACCACATCAGGGTTGCCATAGTCGCGGGTGCTTCACGTATCACAGCGAAATGCAAGCGGATTCGTTGATCAACCAAGTGAACCCGCACGTCCCGCTCCCAAAGGAGCGGAATTGTCAAATAGTCCGACGTAATATTTCTGTGCATGAAGTATGTAATACTCGTTTCCGCCATGCTGGCACTCGCAACGCTGCTCGCTGTTGCAGGCTGCTCAGGCATTGGTGGGGGCCAGGCCACACCGGTACCGACGGTACCCCAGACCACCATCCCGACGGTTGCAGTCTCCACCACCGCTCTTCCGACAGCAACCACCTCCTCGCTAAAACCCGGGTCAACTGACACGCTCCCCTCCTCAACACCGGTCGATATCAATGTCGAAAAAGCCGGTACCTATGCGACCACGATCATCACCAATTTCAATGGTGGAAAAGGAATGGGTTTTGTCAGCAAGGTGGATGTGAAAGTCACCCGTGCTGACGGAACGGTTGTAACTGGTACCTTAAAACCCATGATGGGACAGACACTCGAACTTGAAGGCACCAATGGCACTGATCGCGTCGAGGTCATCGTCACAATGAAAACAGGAAATGTGTACAAGGTCATCGACCAGCAGATGCCGTACAAGACCCGCGGATAACCGACGGCATTTTTAATTCTTTTTTCCTGAAAAAATAAGACAATTATTGATCTTTTTTATTTGGGTTCTTCAACCCTCCAGTGCAAAAGGATCCCGTCCCCTGTCGGGGTCGCATCGAGAAGCACGAGACGGGGGAACTCGTCCTCTTTCAAAAACCCTTCCCCATCGGCAGGTGTTGGCGCATCTTTCCCGCCGATGATAATGTTGCCTGTATAAATGTATACCTCGTCAACAAGTCCGTCCGCAAAGAGTCCTGCAATCAGTGTACCTCCGCCTTCCACCATCAGCTGGCGAACTCCCATCCTGCCGAGCTCATTGAGCAGCTCAGTAAGATCTACTTTAGTTTCCCCTGCAACAACTACTGTGGCAATTTTTTTCAGGTCTGTAACATGCGCCAGGTCCGCATGCCGGGAAACCGCGACCACCCGCCTGCCTTTTCCTTTATGGAGGACAGAAGCCGTCAGAGGTATGCGGGCTGCGCTGTCTACGACCACGCGAACCGGGTGTTCATCCCTGCCCTGTGCCCGGCGCTCCCGCTTCAGTTCATCTGATTTTACCGTGAGGGAGGGGTCATCGGCAAGCACCGTCCCGATGCCGACCATCACTGCATCGCTCGCCGCCCTGAGCCGATCGACACGGAGAAAGTCCTCGTTGCCCGAGATCCGTACCTGCCGGCGCTCGCGTGTGGACAGCTTGCCGTCAGCGCTCATCGCTACATTGACCACCACATGGGGGCGCATGCAATACCCTTTGATCCACCGTATTATTATAGCAAACGGAAACTGCAGGATGAAAAAGGGAATTATTTTGAGACCGTAGTGACGGTCTTCCTTTTTTCACGACGGAAACCGGCTCTTCTTTTCCCGCTTCTTCAAAGCGCGGCACCTGTTAAAATATGTCTCCCCCCAGATCCATGGCTGGTACGTGCAACACATCTCCGGTTTTATATCGTGGATACCGCAGGTATATCTCGTTCTTCCGAGGCGTCGCAAAAACGGACAGCCACAAAGATAATCGTGGTTGATAGGGTCGCGCATCTCTACGGTGATGAGATCCCCCAGCTCTTCAGGTTTCAGGTCAGCACAGTTCTTCCATGTGCCATCGTTTTTGCATGCAAAAAAATACTTCAGGACCTCCTGTCTGCCCTGTTCGATCCAGCAGAACAGGTTTTCAGCCGTTGGTATGACATTGTCACCGAAAATCTTGCAGCAGAGCCCGCAATGTTCGCACAGCTCCTCTTCGATATCTTCACCGTTCATGAATGTATTTAATATCTCTGCCCCGCCCGATAAGTGTTAGCGCTTTATACAATCATTTGATTATACAGGGCAAATTGAGTGGGGTGCGGGTATGAGAAGACCCCCTCGGCACTTCATCAGCCATTGGGGTAATGAAAAAGAAAGGAGTATGTCCTGTTTTTACATCATTAATTATCGAAATCAGAGGGCTATTTCCAGAAGGTCATAAGATAATACCCCCCGAAAAAAACAAGAAAGATCCCGCAGACAGCAAGGGTCCACTTGTATTCCCGATCACCGAGGAAAAACCTGCCCCGGTGAATGCTCACTGATATGAGGGTAAACCACCCCAGGTCCGCAGTCCAGTGCCCGAGAATGAACGCAACAGCGGTACCGGTTCCTCCGGCATACGCACTGATCATGAGTGCGCTTCCAACGGTAAACCACCAGAGCCAGAAATAAGGATTTGAAATGCTGGTGACCACACCGGCAACAAATGGGCGCACAGTGGCTGAAAGTTCATCTGAGGTTCCCTGCACGGGATGCACCTGTGCATGCCGGCTCTCGAGAATTGTGAGCAGTCCAAAGACCATTAGTGCAGCCCCCCCGATGCCAGCAATAAGCCAGGAATAACCGTCAATGACTACAGAAAGACCGATGATGATCAGGATCACCATCAGGATCTCAACGGCGACATGCCCCAGCGTCACGCGGGGACCCATTGTCCACCCTCCTTTCAGTGATGCATTAATAGTCGCAATCAGGGTTGGCCCTGGTGCAAGGGCTCCGGTGAGCCCGATAAAAAAACCAAGGAGGAACATCTGGATGATCTCATTCATGGGACACACCATTCATCCACAAGGAAACAACGATCAACATGCTACGAGCCTGGAGAATAATTTTATATATTAACTATTGGGTCTGAACATAAAAAATAATAGAATGCATCTATTGGATATACAGTAAAACCTGACCCGAATACCACGCGGATTTCGATTTTCCCCGACGGAATCCTGCAAAATTTAATAATGTTTCCTGCCAACATATACCCTAGTAATAATTAGCACGGTGATTGCCATACTTAGCATTCGAGGTGTAACCAAACAGATCGGAGGGCTGATGGCAGTCAATAATGTTGACCTGACCGTTGGAGAGAACGAGATTGTTGGTCTGGTCGGTCCAAACGGTGCCGGTAAAACCACCCTGCTCAATATTATTTCGGGCATCTCTTCCCCGACCGCAGGGAAAGTCGCGTTCTGCGGAGAGGATATTACCGGTCTGAAAGCAAATAACATCTGTAAAAAGGGAATTGCCAAAACATTCCAGATTGCAGAATCATTCCCGAACCTTACCGCAAAAGAGTGTGTCATGGTGGGGGCGCTCTTTGGCAACAGCCTTAGTGTCGGTATGAAGGAAGCGCAACAGCAGGCAGCCATGATTCTGGATTTTGTGAGATTGCCAAATGAGAAAGTTGATACTCTCTCAAAGAACTTAAACGTCGTTGAACTCAAACGGGTACAGCTGGCACGGGCGCTTGCATCAAATCCAAGACTTCTTCTTCTTGATGAACTGACAACGGGCCTCAACCCGAAAGAGAGCAGCGAAGCAGTGAGCCTGATCAAAAAGATCAGGAGTGAAGGCACCTCAATTTTGATCATCGAACATGTCATGAGCGTCATCATGGGGGTATCTGACCGGATAGTGGTGCTGGACCATGGAGAGAAAATAGCCGAGGGCAGACCATACGAAGTAGTGAACAACCAGCAGGTGATCGATACCTACCTTGGCGACCTTGATGTATTCTGAGAGGTGGTATCTTGCTCGACATATCCGGCCTTAATATCTTTCACGGCAACATTCAGGTAGTCTGGGATCTCAGGCTGAAAGTCAATGAAGGTGAGATGGTTACCCTGATTGGCCCGAATGGTGCAGGAAAAACCTCAACAGTGGAGACAATCGTCGGACTCAACAGGAATGCCAAGGGGTCTATTACATTTCTTGGTGAAAATATTCTCGGCGTGCAACCGTATGACATTTTTAAAAAAGGGCTTGCACTCGTCCCTGAAAAAAGGGAGATTTTTCCGAAAATGCCTGTGATTGAAAACCTGATACTCGGAGCGGGCGGTCGTGCCATCTGGAAAGACAGTCTCAATCATGTGTACAATCTTTTCCCGGTTCTCCAGGAAAGAGAGCAGCAGATGGCAGGTACCTTGTCCGGCGGAGAGCAGCAGATGCTCGCGATTGGTCGCGCGCTGATGTCCGAACCGAAACTGCTGATTCTTGATGAACCTTCCACAGGTCTCTCGCCACTTCTCGTTGCTCAGGTGTTCAAGTCGCTGGAACACCTCGGGAGAGGGGGGATGACGATCCTGCTGCTGGAACAGAATGTACGGCATGCCCTAGAGCTCTGCAACAGGGGATATGTACTGGAAAACGGGAGGATCGTGCTTGAGGGGAAGGCAAAGGAGCTCATGCGTGAGAGCCACATCCAGAAGGCGTATCTGGGGATCTGACGCGATTGACGGCGATTGCAGACCACGCCGCTTTTGGTAATTATCAGCCTGATGAAAAAAGGGATATATCCCTATACAATCATTTCTGCTCTGCCCCGTTTGTTTTTCCAGGAAGTCCACCTCTTCTGGATCTCGTCCGGAAGAGCCACAAGCCCTTTTGGCAGGAAGATAGACCTCCAAAGATGACATAGGTAACCGGCCAGAACGACAGGTCGACACCGAAGATCTCTGGTGTGATATAACCGATATGGTGGATTTCAAGTGCTCCGGCAATACCTGCGAGATATGCACTGAGTGCGAACGCGAGAAGCCGGTATTTTACCGGATCAACACCTGCTGCCCGAGCCTCGAGTTCGTTCTCCCGGATCGCAGAGAAGGCGAGACCGATCCTTGACTTCATAATATAGTAGATGAAGAGGATGCATCCAATGGTGATGACAAGGATCGAATAGTATTCAATTAACTGATAGCCGGGGATCTCGGGGCTCATGAGACGGGGTGAGGCGATCCCATCCCAGCCACCGGTAATGGGTGTAAGGAGGCTGACTGTGATGGTCTGGACAATGATTGCAAATCCGAATGTGACCATGGCAAGGAACCATTCCTTGAGCCGCACGCAGGTGAGCCCAATGAAAATACCGATGAATGCAGCTACAGCGGCACCAAGAAAGAGGGTAACATAGGGTGAAATTCCACTCTTTGCCGCGATCAGGGTTGATGCATACGCACCGATGCCAAAGAACGCCGCATGCCCAAGCGAGCCCTGTCCGGAGTAGGCAAGCAGGTTCCACGCGGAGGAGAAGATAATAAAGATCAGCATAAGTGTGAGGATATTGAGGAGGTAAAGGTTACTTGAAAGGAATGGTGCAACAACAGCAATACCTATCATACCAATGGTTCCATAGCGAACCCATTCAGTACGGTTCAGGTTCATAGGCTTTTTAGTCCCCCGATTCTCCAAACAGTCCTGTTGGCCTGATAACAAGGACGATGATCAGGATGATAAACGAGATCGCATCTTTCCAGATGCCGCCGAAATAGTACGCAGCCCCGTTCTCCGCGATACCGTAGAGCAGGCCGCCGATGATCGCCCCTGGGATACTGCCGAGACCGCCGAGGATGATAATGGCAAATGCCTTAATAGCCGGGATCGATCCCATGTACGGGTTGAACACCTGCCCGCTTACTACCCAGAGAGTTCCTGCAGCGGCTGCAATGGCGCACCCAATCCCAAAGCTGAGGATATCTATCCGTTCGACATTGATGCCGACAAGCATCGCCCCTTTCCTGTTCTGGCTGGTCGCCCGCATCTCCCTTCCTGTCCGGGTCCTTTTTAAAAACAGGTACAGCCCGCAAAGAATTGCCGTTGTGACGACCATGATGATGATATAATCGATCGGGATATTGAGCGGGCCGACTGGGACAGAGATCTCCTGGTACGGGCTCTTTATGCTCTGCCACTTATCGCCCCAGATAATGGCAGCCCCGTTCTGGATAATGTAGATGAGCCCTATCGAAAGAAAGATCTCGTTGAGCTTGCCTGTACCAAGGATAGGGCGGAAGCAGAGGCGTTCAACAACCGCACCGATAGCGATCAGTGCGAGCATGGATAACAGGATGATTGCATACGGGTTGATGCCGGTTATGAAAAAAATCGTAGCTGTGATATAGGCACCGATCATCAGGAACTCGCCATGTGCAAAGTTCACGATCTTCATAACACCGAATATAAGGTTGAGACCGGTGGCAAGCAGGATATAGATGCATCCTGCATAGACCCCCCAGAATACAATCTGCAGCAGGATCCCAAAGTCCACCATCGCTTTCTCCTGTAACTATCATATTGGCTGCAATAAAAAGAGAATGGATTGATTACGCGCTGCCGGGCTTATACCAGGACGGCAGGACAAAATCCACAACTTTCAGGTTGTCAGGCCAGACAATATTCGGCCTGCATTCGCCAATCGTCTGGTTGAATGCCAGCTGCTCCATCCACAGGTCGAACCGGGACTCACGGAAGTCCTTGCTAAACGATATCGTCCCGCCTTTCATGGCTTCGATGACCTGTGGCATATTAAGGTCAACAAGAGCCTGCCTTACGGCAGCCTTGTCGGTTGTCCCAGCATTCCCGATTGCCTGGGCTGCAATATAGATGCCTTCGTATGTGGATGCACCCATCATGTCAGGGAATACACCATATTTTGCATTGTAGCTGTTCTTGAATTTGCCTTGGGCGTCAGCTAATGCGCCGACCGGCGCAGTGTATGGTGAGAAACGGCTCTCGATGATGGATCCCTCGCCGTACTGCCCGAAATCCTTGTAGAACTGTGCATTGTCATTGTTCTCGACAGAGAGGAAGATCGTGTCGAGCCCGATATCCCTCCGCGCCTGCGTTATGAGCGGGGCACCCTCGTTCGGGAATGCCGCGATATAAACGGCATCCGGGTTAGCAGCCTTGATTGCTGTCAGGGGCGTCCTGAAATCACTCTCTCCCATCTTGAAGCTCTGCTGGGAGACGAGCTGGATGTTCAGCTTGTTCTTCGTGATCGTTTCGTTCACCGCTGTCTGTACGCCCTTACCGAACGCAGTGTCCTGATAGATCAGGGCGAGCCGGAACGGGCGGTCAGCAGCAGCACCGAGCTTTTTATTGACCGCAGGACGGACAACCTGGTCGATGAACGTCGTTGTATATTGCCCGTATGTGTCTGTTGTCGGGCAGTGGTGGAAGACATAGCTGGTATCGATGTCCGTCCGGTGGGTGATGATCGGGCTCGATGCACCGGTCACGACGAAGGGGATCTTGTACTCAGCGACAGTCTGCTCGTATGCGGATGTGACCGCGCTCGAGTACCCGCCGACGAGAATATCCACCTTGTCACCGGTGATCAGCTGGGTAGCTGCTTTCTGCCCGCCCTGCTGGGTGGACTCATCGTCGCCGACGATCAGTTTGAGCGGGACCTTTGATCCATCCTTGAGCGATACGCCCCCTTTTGCGTTGATCTCATCAGCAGCCACCTGCGCAGACTGCCACATATTCTTTCCGACATTACTGGCAGGCCCGGTCAGTGATGCGATGACCCCGACCTTTATCTCTTTTGCTGGTGCCTGCTGGGTACATCCGGCAATAAGAGCGGCTGCGATGAGCAATACCGTGATAAACAGAACTGAATATTTCATTTTTTCCCTCTGTGCTATGCTATAGCATGGCATATAGAATGTCGGTGTTTAACCATATAAAAAAATATCGTTAATCATCTTGTCCAATCGTAGCGTGATAACTTGAAGGGAAAAAAGTAAAAAATCCGATGCCCCAGCCCGGATTTGAACCGGGGACAACCAGATCTTCAGTCTGGCGCTCTCCCAGTCTGAGCTACTGAGGCAGGGATACAATTGTTGTTTTTGTTGATTAATAAATGATATGTTCGGTAGTGCAGGTGACCGTTGCTTTTTATGTGCCGCGATGACAGTAGTACCACATATCGATGCCATTCCCCTTGAAATCCCCAAATGGTGATGAGACAGGCCTTTCTGCCGCAGTTGTTTCACGAACCGCACGTGTTGTTCATCTCACGCACAATGATCTGGATGCTGTAGGTGCGGACGCGATCCACCGGATGAAATTTGGAGTGGGGGTGTTCACCATATGGAGCTCGGTTGGCAGGTTTTCCAAAATTTTTTCCATTGTCGCTTCCTGTGAAGGGAAAGGCGACCTGCTCTCAATCTCGGATCTGGGATACCACAGGGATATCGAGCACATCGCACACCGTGCAATGGAAAACGGGTGGCGGATTGAATGGCGGGACCACCACCGCTGGAGGAACGAGGAAATTGAACGGATGAGAAAAGAGGTTGTATTGCTCACAATTGATACCTCAGTCTGCGCTACCGGTATTGTCGCAACTGACCTGTTGCCAGGGAACCCGGTCGCAACGGAGGTGGCACGGGTGGTCTGTGATTATGACCTCTGGAAGCATCACGATCCCCGATCTGCGGTACTCGGGCAGGTGCTCCAGAGGAAGAAGAACCGGGAGCATGTACGGGACTGCCTCATTGCAGGGGTCTTTACTGACGAGCTGATCAAGCGGGAATATGCCGATATCAAATCTGAAATAGAATCGATGATGAAACGCAGCCTTCGGCACACGACTATTACAGGCACGAAATACCGGATCGCGTTTGCCCCGCTCTACGGATACCCAAGTGAGACAGCACACTTCATCCGTGATGAGAAAAAGACCGATATCGAGGTGATCATAAGTAAGGACGGCAGGTTCTCGCTGCGGTCAGTCCCTCCAATCAGCCATCTGATCGCACGGGAATTTTCCGGCGGGGGTCATCCGAACGCGGCAGGAGGTTCCTTTAATTTTTCGGTACTCGAGCGGTTTACCTTCTGGCTTTTTAAGAAGAGCCGGCGCTTTGATGAGTTTGTGAGGGTGGCAGAGTCAAAATAATTATATTTCCACCTTATTTATTGGAAAAAAATCCTTGTTATGATATTGCATCATTAACAGAAGATTCACCATTTCTCAGGGGGTTTACGACGCAAATATCCAATAACAGATACCCGATGATTCGGGGGATATAATAAAAATTACTTGTTATAAACAGCAGAGACAACAAGGTCTTTCCAGTAATCATCGCACGATTCCCTGTAGTATCCCCCTATCATTACTTGATCCGGGTCGAGATGGGAAAGGGCGGTGGCGATTGCAGCTGCGTCCGCATCGAGAATAATAATCTGGTGGAGTTCGTACTCGTTTGCGAGATCAAACACGGTTTCAATCAGATCTTTTCCCACCACGATCTGCCGCTGGTATTCCATCATTGTTGCAATACTCTCGCGGTCAGGATCTGGGTTAAAGAAGAATACCTTTTGCCTGGCGAGCGCTGCTATCTCTGCTTCATCGATGTGATCACAGATGAGAACATGTCCTCCCACTCCAGCGTCCCGCATTGAACGCATCAATGTGCGGTATGTGGTAGCAATCGCGTCTGACCATTCATCCTCGTCATCGTAGAATTTGTCGGTAATGCTGAGTGTGTGTGGGGCCGGCAGGGCATACCAGACACCTTTTTTCTGTGCGGTTACAGCAATGGCATCTTCGACAAGCGGTTCCGTGTCTACACCCACTTCATCGACAGCGATGCCCCCTTTGACGCCAATCAGGCAGTCTGTCATACGATCTTTACAGAACATGCCCCCGGCGCACGGCACTCCGATTCCTGCGGTAATCTGCGGGGTAAGCAATGTGTCAAGCAGATACGTTGCAAGATCGCCAGAGCTCCCGCGATGCTCCGCTACCCACGCCGCAAGATCCGAAACATTCGGCTCTTTTGGTTCAGAACCAAATGCACGCGTCGGGAGGGTTCGTTGTTTTGCCATGGTTATATCTTATTACGCATCAGAGTCAAAAAACGTAGTCATGAGTACGCCACCCCTTCTCGTCACCTGCGGGCTCCCGTATACAAACGGCCCCTGCCACCTCGGACACCTGCGCACCTATGTCCCCGCCGATATGTACGTCAGGTACATGCGGCGGGCAGGGGAGCAGGTCGTCTTTGTGTGCGGGTCTGACAACCACGGGACCCCGATCGTTGTCTCCGCAGAGCAGGCAGGCGTGTCGCCCCGGGAACTTTCGGAAAAATACCACGGGCATTTCGATGCGACATTCAAGCGGATGGGGGTGAATTTCGACCATTTCGGAATGACCGATAATCCGACGAACCACAAACGGACAACTGCAATTGTAGAATCGCTCATAAAAAACGGGTACGTGTACAAGCAGATTGTGCATCAGGCATTCTGTACGAGATGCAAACGGTTCCTGCCCGACCGGTACGTAGAGGGGATCTGCCCTCACTGCGGGACTCCGGCCCGCGGTGATGAGTGCGACCAGGGATGCGGCAAGCACCTTGAGCCCGGGGAGATCAAGGAACCTGTGTGCAAGGTCTGCAGTACGAAGGCTGAGTTCCGGGACCAGGAACATTACTTCTTCAAACTCTCATCATTCAAGGACTTCCTGCTCCCGTATCTTGACAGCGTAAAGGGCACCACAAATGCGAAAAATTACGCAATCGGCTGGATAAAAGAAGAACTCCACGACTGGTGCATCACCCGCACCCTTGACTGGGGTGTGAAATTCCCTGGGCGTGATGACCTTGTGGTCTATGTCTGGGTAGATGCCCCGATTGGTTACATTTCGTTCACTGAGGAATGGGCAAATAAAGAGGGGACTGACTGGAAGCAGTACTGGTGCAGCACAAACCGGGTAACACACTTCATTGGTGGTGATATCATCTACCATCACTGCATTTTCTGGCCGGCGCTCCTGAAAGGTGCCGGCTACGGTGTTCCATATGCGATTGTCGCGAGCGGGATGGTAAAAGTCGACGATCATAAATTCTCGAAATCACGGGGATACGTTGTCTGGACTAACGAGGACTACCTCGACAAAGGACTACCTGCCGATTACCTGCGCTACTACCTCCTCTCCTACACGAACCACACCAAGGAATTGAACTTCTCGTGGAAGGTGTTTGGTGAACGGATCAATAACGAGGTCGTCAACATTTTCGGAAACTTTGTGTACCGCACACTCTTTTTCGCTCACAAGGAATTTTGCGGTATACCCGAAGGGGCGGTCGATCCAGCGATCACCGCTGAAATAGAAAAAACCCAAAAAAATGTCGATATCTTCATGCAAGACTACGAGTTCAAAGGTGCGGTGGATGCGGTGATGAGCCTTGCAGCGTTCGGGAACGCCTATATCCAGTCCAATGCGCCGTGGAAACTCATCAAGACTGACAGAACAGCAGCATCGAACGTGATCAAGAACTGTATCCAGCTCGTAAAAGCCCTCGCGCTGATCATCGAACCTGTGATGCCGGAAAAGGCACAGGAATGCTGGGCAATGTTAGGGTATTCTGACGCGATCGCATCCCACCCAATTTCAGAAGCAGTGAAGGAAGTCCGCACAGCGGGCATCCCCGCACCAAAACCACTTTTTGCAAAGATGGAGGATACTCAGGTGTCAGAGCTCGATAACCTGCTCCAGAAGCGGGTTACGGAGGCGAACAAAAAGATGGAAAAAAATCCAATAATTACAATCGAAGAGTTCCAGAAACTGGAGATTAAAACCGGCAGGATTCTTGCCGCAGAACCGGTCCCGAAATCGAACAAACTCCTCAAGCTGCAGGTCGATATCGGCAATGAGAAGCGCCAGATTGTCGTCGGCATGCAACAGTTCTACAAGCCTGAAGAAATGGTTGGAAAAGATGTAGTTATTGTCACAAACCTTGCACCGGTAAAGATCTTTGGTGTCGAAAGCAATGGCATGATCCTTGCAGCGGGTGATGCGGCATCGCTTCTTGTTCCGTTGAAGCCGGTGGAACCGGGGACAAAGATACGATAAATAGTTTAATTTTTTTTTATAAAAAATGAGCGGAGCTTGTTTGACTCTATTTCTCATAATTATACGGAAGGATACCGGTTCAAATGATTTTTATCATTAAATTCACTTTGCCCGCGATCTGAATCCTCTCGGATCTTCCACCCCATTATGGAGAGGATTCCAGTTTTCGCTATCACGTGATCGTTGATGACAGACGGTATTGTTGCGCTCACCAGAAATCTCCGTCAATTACCGGAACGCACAAAAAGATCAAGTCAGAAATGATCTGACATCAGGAAAAGAAAAAGTATATTGAAATAATTTATTTCATCGCCTCGATAATCGTTTCCTTCACTTTCTCGTTGTCTTCAGTCTCAAGCGCCCTTGCAAGCGCGGCGTTTACCTTTTTGCCGCCAATCGCACCTAATGCGCGCACCGCCATTATCCGGACATACTTATTCTCATCCTTAAGAAGGATGATCATCGGTTCGAGGGCATCTGAGTCCCCCAGTTCGCGCAATCCCTTTGCAGCCATGTACCGCACGTGGTCACGGTTGTCCTTGAGTGCCGCGATCAGCGGTTTGATCACTTTCTCGTCTGCAATGTTACCCAGGGCTTCTGCGGCACGGTACCGGGTCTCCCATTTCTTCTCCTTCATCGCTGCGGCAAGCGGCTCGATAGCTGCCTTCCCGATCGATGACAGGGCAAGCGTCGCCTGCTCCCGTACAGATTTATCAAAGTCCACAAGTGCCTCGATAAGCGGCTGAATGGCTCGCGGGTTCTTCGCCTCTCCGAGAAGGTATGCAGCATACTGCCGTACCTGAGGGTCCGTGCTATTCCGCAGGGCTTTTACCATTCCTTCAAGTCCGCCTTTCTCAATGTCCTCTGCCCCTTCCGGTTTTTGGGGTGCGATGTTTTCTGCCATCATCTGTCTCCACAGGTATTCTTGTCCCACATTATTTAATCCCGATCACTTATGTGCCGGGTTATTCATATTATGCAGGGCACAGCATATAACTGAAATCTCCGGCAAATCTGCATCTGAATCGCACGATAACTGCGAATTCCTTCGCAGTTTACCATGAAATTATATATTCTGCTGATGATGCTTTTGCTATGAAACGCATCATCATCTCACTCATCCTCATCGGTTGCATGGTCGCCGCCACCGGCTGTATGGGGCTTGCCGGGAATGTCAATCAGGGTTCACAAGCCCCGCAGGCAGGGTACTCTGCGGATTCGAACTTGCAGGGGCTTTCAGAGAGCAAGGCAACTGGCGCTTCTGTTATGCCGGTCCCCACGGTTGCACCGGTGAATCAGGTGCCGGGAACCGGCATCGAGACCAAGATAATCAAGACAGCACAGGTAACCGTTGAAGTAAGAGATGTTTCAGCAGCGGCGGACAGCCTGAAAACGCTCGCAAACCAGAACGGCGGTTATCTCTCGTCATCAAATATGCAAAAAAACTACAATAACCGGCTCACCGCTACTGTCGTGATCAGGATCCCGCAGTCTTCATTTGAGAGTGTCTTGGAGCGTGTGAAAGCGTCCGGCACAGTCAAATCTGCCTCAACGCAGGGACAGGACGTGACCGAGGAGTACGTCGATCTTACCGCCCGCAAGACCGCGTACCAGAACCAGCTCGATGCCTACAACCGGATCATGGCAAAGAGTGATAAGGTTGAAGATATCCTCAAGGTCCAGCAGCAGATCGAACGCGTTCAGGTCGAGCTCGACCAGATCGAGGGCAGGATGCGGTACCTGAACAGCCGGATTGATCTCTCAACCATTACCGTGAATCTGCAGGAGCCTGAACCGGTCGGCGGTGAAACAGGACATAGTTTCATTACCGCGATAAATGACGGGATCGCCGGGTTCTTCGGCATGGTCGATGCAATAATTGTCCTCCTGTTTACCCTGCTGCCACTCATCATCATCTGCGGAGCTGCTTACGGTGTCTACCGCTGGAGAAAGGCAAAGAAGGCACCACTATCTGGTACACAAGCACCCGACACGCAAGAAAAGAAATCCTGATCAATTTTTTTATCCGCAGAAGATCACCTTCTTATCGAGGCACTAAGGTATTTATCAGATTTAATATGAGATGGAATCATTGAACACCCCATAGGTTCCCCTTTTTCCCTATTATCGGCCAATCGGAATTTTGGTTGAAAAGAAGGATTGTGAAGAGATCAGGGATGTGTGGTTGTAGTAGTCACATTTGCAACCGGTGTTGTGGGTCTGGTGGTGGGAGTGGCAGTCGCATTACCTGCCTTTTGTGTACCGGTTGTGGTGACCGGCATTGTGGTGCCTAGTGGTGTTGCCATCATTGGATCAGCCGAAATCTCGACTGACCCCTTCGGAGCGGTTGTCGTGCCTCGCTTGATGACCGCACCGTTTTTGTAAATCTCTACCACAAGTTCATGCGATGATCCGTCCTGTTTCTGGAACGATGCCTGAATGGTGCTGTTGGGGTTCTCAATCTGGAACTGGCGCACGCCGGAATCTATTGCCGGGATCAGATTACCTGCCTTGCCATAAGATCCCTGCCAGCTGCCCAGATAATCCACCCGCACCCACACGCCAATTGCAGGTATCGTTGCGGGGGTCTGTGTCGGGACGATTACAGGAGGACCTGCTGTCGGAGGATGCGAAGTTGCCGTTGGCTCCACGACCCCGGAACCACCCGACCCAACGGGTATACCCTTCATGAATACGTACGTTCCACCAGCGATTGCAATGATGATAATGACGATGGCAGCAATGGTAATGAATGTCCTGCTATGGGGGCCGGAGGCGGAACCTCCGTGCGGGGGAGGTGATACAGGAGTATTTGGTGAAACCTGCTGTTGCGGGAGATTCTTTCGCTTGAAGATCTGCGGCCAGATCGATCGTTTCGTTTTCCGGGATTTCGTCGTTCTGGTTGGCGGTGGGGCTGATTGCTGTGTAAGGGGCGGTTCTACGGGTGCAGGTGCGGAAGTCCGGGTTGTCTGGGATTGCAAGACCGGTGCCGGTTCAGTCTTCGGTATCGACCCCTCGATCAAGGGCTCGATCGACCGGATCTCCTGCTCGATTGGACGTTCCCTGCGTTCGACAGGTGGAACAGCTACCGTCGGGACAGGAGGAGATATTTTCTGGATTGCTGATCCCTCACCAGCCTCTTGGACGGGTGTGATGATCTTTGCGCCACACCGGTTGCAGTAAGTAGATTCCGGGGGCACCCGGTTTCCGCATCGCGAGCAGAACGAGCCATAGGGGAGCGACGTCGACTCTACCAGTTTGGGAGGGGCAAAGCTGGTCTCCACAATCTTCTTGATTGGCTGGGCTCCGTCGATCTCCTTCTTTGGTGCAGTTCTGCTTGTGACATCGACCCGGGGCGGAATGGTCTCTTTGGTCGTTTTCTTTGGCCCCAGATCGAACGAGGGGACGACCTTGCGGATAGCTTTCTGAAGGGTGGAAGAGGTTAAATCCCTCAGCACCTTCACCCATTCATCGCGTTCCCGTTTCCGGTTGCCGCCACCCTGCCGGGAAAAGGTGAAGACCATCTGGCGGGAATCTCCCGTGCTCGTGATGATCGAGAGCGTGATGATCTGGTCGCGGATCGCATTCTCACCAGGTTCCACATCCCGTACCGTTGCAAGGAGGATGTCCTTTGGCGGGATCAGGTTCTTTTTACGGTCAACAAGAATGATACGTTTATTGGTGAGGATCGCCTCAAATGGCAGGGATTTAATAAAAACATCCGGGGTTGTGAGGATAACAGATTCATCGCTATATAGCTCGGGATCGCCCATAGTATCACATTCTTCCTTTATTCTGGTTAGTCTGCGGGAAAAAAGTATTTGTGGTGTAAACCAGTGTTTTAAAAAAAATCCATTCAGGTTACCGGGATGTCTGGCAGAGAGAGATTTTAGAGAATGCTCCAAAAGAATAAGACCTCGATACGGCAGTATAGGTAACAGCAATATGGTTTTGGTTAGGGAATTTTGGAAAAAAAACATGAAATGTCCCTACTCGAACCCGGTATAAAAAAATTATTTCTGTGGCAACCATCCTCCACTATTTCAACATAAAACGATTTTACCTTGTATATCTCAGATTAGTCAGGGACCATGAAATATGCCGCCGTTCTGGTGCTCCTTGTCTGGAGTTCAATGACCGCAGGGTGTTTCCTACTCGATCAGGCTCCGCCGTCACTGCACCCCATAACCCAGCCGACTCCGATACCCACAACTGAAAGCAGGGTATCAACGGTTGAACCGTCTGTAATGGCACTCCAGATCTCCGATTTGCCGGAAGGGTATACCATCAAAGAACGTTCTGATGTATCATATGCAGAAATTAATCCCATCGCACGCGATGAAGGGTGGAAGAAGGGTTATTATGTAGCGTTCTTCCGGATGAACGCAAAAAACTACGATATCACCGGGATCTCCCAGCAGATCAGCATCTACCCGCTCAATCGCATGGCATTGATCTTTGACGAGGTGAAGAACGGTATTATATCCCGGACGAATGCCTCTGTTTCCGTAACGGAATTACCGTTTCCAAAAACCGGGGACCGGACGATTGCCCTGCGGACTATCGATGCTAATGATTCTTACGGTATCATAGTCTATACGGTAATCTTTACAAAAAAAGATGCCTTTGAACAAATCGAGATGAGGGGCACAACCACAGATTATGAAGTGCTGAAGGATATTACAGCGAGGGCAGCACTTAAAATCAGATAATTTTATTAAAAAAATCCGAACGCCCAGGTCGGAATTCGAATCCGAGTCGATTGCGTGACAGGCAATCATGATAGGCCACTACACTACCTGGGCATACTTGAAACAGATGTCCCGCCTCCCGGATTCGAACCGGGGACATCGCGGTAGCCGCGCAGTTACCGAAAACCGGTAAACCATACTACAGCCGCGCACTCTACCAGCCTGAGTTAAGGCGGGGCACTGCGCTCATACTATATGGATGATCGGGTATTAAACATATCGTTACACCGCCGGATTATGCCCGGTTGCCCGAAATCACGGTGTTATTTATATAATTTGCATGCCAATCATTTAGTATGGCTCGCAAGACAGTTGCGGGGGATTGCCTTCTTCACCGATAGCCATGCCCGTGGAGAAGTCACTGTTTTTGATACCACGCTCCGGGACGGAGAACAGACCCCGGGGATAGCATTCACCTTTGAACAGAAACTTGAGATCGCACGCCAGCTCTCCGACATCGGCGTCCATGCCATTGAAGCGGGATTTCCCGCGTCAAGCAAAGCCGAGAAAGAGACAGTCACTGCCATTAAAAAGCTCGGTCTTGAGGCGAAGATCTGCGGGCTCTCCCGCATGACAAAAGGCGACGTTGATGCCTGCCTCGACTCCGATGTCGATATGGTGCATGTCTTCATCCCGACGTCTGACATCCAGCGGATCAACACGATCAACAAGAGCCGGGAGGAAGTGCTTGCGATATCGGACGAGATCATCCGCTACGTCCGCGATCACATCGGGCTCTGCATGTTCTCAGCAATGGACGCAACCCGTACTGACCGGGAGTACCTGATGCAGGTGTTCAATACCGCGGCTGCTGCAGGGGCGACGATCATCAACGTGCCGGATACGGTCGGTGTCATCTCCCCGTCCGGCATGAAGACGCTTATTTCCCGGATCGCACGTGAGGTGGACTGCCCGATAGACGTCCACTGCCACAATGACTTCGGCTTAGCGGTCGCTAACACGATTGCCGGAGTCGAAGCCGGGGCTTCGCAGGTACAGGTGACCGTGAACGGGCTCGGCGAGAGGGCGGGAAACGCAGACCTCGGGCAGACCGTGATGATCATGGAAGCGATCTATCGGATCAATACCGGTATTAAAAAGGAACGGCTTGTCGAGACCTCGCGGCTCGTTTCCCGGTTCTCAGGGATTACCATTCCGCCGACGCAGCCAGTGGTCGGTGACAACGTCTTTTCCCACGAGAGCGGCATCCATTCCCATGGTGTCATCAAGAATTCAGCGACATTTGAACCTGGTATCATGACACCGGAGATGGTCGGGCACCGGCGGAGGCTCACGCTGGGCAAACATGTCGGCAGGCATGCGGTGCGCCAGATGCTGACCGATGCTCATGTCAACCCGACTGATGCCCAGCTCGATACGATTGTCGAAAAGGTCAAGGCAATTGCAAGCCGTGGAAAACGGGTGACCGACGCCGACCTCTATGAGATCGCCGAGAGCACGATGGGCATCGAGCTGAACCACAAGATGCTTGCCCTCCAGGACATCGCGATCATGACCGGTAACCACGTCATCCCTACCGCAAGCGTCAAGGCGACTGTGAATGGAAAAGAGCATGTCTTTTCCAGCGTGGGAAATGGTCCGGTTGATGCGGCACTCAACGCGATCTTCGGGATTGTACCGGCACGCATCCAGCTCAAGGAGTTCAATATCGAGGCAATCTCCGGGGGTTCGGATGCGATGTGCCACGTGACCATTGCTGTAGAGGACGAGCACGGCAGGATCTTCGATGCCAGCGGGAGCGGTGACGACATTGTACTTTCGTCAGTAGAAGCGCTCGTGAACGCGATCAACCTGATCTACAGGACTTAAACAACTCTCATTTTTTATACAAGAGGTGATTAAAAAGAGGGTTTAAGCCGCAGTCGGTGCACTTTTACCATCGAGTGCCGCCTTGATCTGCGCCTGCAGCTGCTCGAACTTGCCATGCAGCATCTTTTCCTGCTTCTCTAATGACTTAATTCGCAGTTCTAGTGTCTCCACCTTTTCGCCAAGCTTCGTGTTGACGGTATCCTTTTTCTTCTGCATCATCACGGAACCAACGCTCATGTACATCGCTGCATCATCGGGAAGATCTTTGATCTCTTCCTGAGCCCGCTTCGCCTCGCGTGCTGCCATCTCGTATTGTGCCTTTTGGGAAAGGATGGTCTGGAGCTGCTGCTGCACCTGCTGGAGCATCGCAACTTGGTTCTGTACTTTTGGTGAGATTTGGTTCATAGTAAAACACTCCAATTCTGGACTAAGGGGGGCACCCGTCACCTGTTTGTACTGGTGCGGCAGATACTGCCCGGATTCCGTACAGTATTCGGTTGCAGGATAAAAATAACTAATCCCCTCAAGGGTCAGGATGTCTGATGAGAACCGGGAATATGCAAGCCCACATAAAATGCATCACACGAGATCCTGCATCTCATCCGCTACGCTGATGAGCCGGAGATACATATTGAGCGCCGCCCGGAGCGCGGAAGTGTCCTGTGCAGCAACAGAAAGGACCAGACAATCGTCCTGCTCCAGCACACACTGTACTTTTGACCGGGGGTTCACCTCATCGGCAAGTTCCGGAAGGAGCGCCTGATAGATCTTCTGGGCATTTTGTGTAGTGAACCGGAATACCGCCCCGTAAGGCATCGGTAGAGAAGGCATCTTGTGTGAAGATTCAGAGGAGAAGACCAAAAATGTATTGATGGGACGTGAGGGAGAAGGAAATTCGACTAGCGTGCTTTAAGCTCTTTGATAGCCGCGCCGCGTTCCTTGAAGAGGATGCGGTGCCCGCAGTAAGGACACCTGACATTGATATCAATCTCAACTTTATGTTTGCACCGTGCGCACTTGTATGAGCTGACCATGGATGATCTGAGGTTATGCCCCGCTTTTATTCTGCTCAATGGTACGGTCGATTGTGCGCAGCGCTATTCGAAGTGTTGGTGTCTGGGGCTGGTACGCGCCACCGGCAAACTTATAGCTGCACTTCCGGCACTCCCAGATTCCGGTCCCTTTCCGGTGAACTGCCACGGTATCGCACTGCGGGCAGCGGTGGAGGCTACGCGAAATTTTCTCAACATCTGCGACGCGCTTGCGGGTGAACCTGCCGTACCGGCAACCAAAGCGCCCGGCACTCCCGACTACCTTTCCCTTTGCCGCCTGATTCGAATTTGCCATAAAAATAACCACCAGTATGTCCTCTACTGTATGTTGTGACGATTAATATACTTGATTGAGGATCTTAACGACTCCTTCACCCTTCGTGACTTTGTTGATCAGGTCATAGAAATCGGTCTGGATACCAGCGGGGATCCGCACGACGCAGATCCATGACCCGTCTTTCTGCCACTCATCCTTTTCCATGGTGCTCGCTGCGGCAATGTCTCCGTATGCTTTTGCTGCAAAATCCGCGGGGATCTTTACCGCGAGCCGGAGTTCCTCGAATCTGATTGGGAGGATCGGGCGCAGCGCTTTCACCGTCTCTTTGACCAGTTCATCGAGATGTTTGAAAGGGTCGACGTTCACCCGTGCTTCTTCCATAGCCATCTCGATGCGATGAGGCGGGTGCGGGTGCCCGGTCTGGGGGTTGATTGCATTCCGTGAGATGAATGTGATGACCTGTCGTCGTTTTTCTTCAATCATGTGACGGCGCTGTTCAGCCGTCAGGTGGATCTCTCCCTTCTCGATGATCCGGTGAGCGACAGTGGAAAAATCGGTGGTATGGAACACCTTTGTCAACGAATCTTCAGATGCCCGGGTGCCCCGGGAAGCATTTGAAAAGACATTAAGGGCAGCGACGACCTCCTCTATATCGATCTGCTCGCCCTGCCTGACCTTTGCTGCCTGGTTCGGGTCAACAAGAAGCTCAAAGCGCTCCCCGTAACTTTCGAGCCGTGCAACCACTGACTTTTCCAGCGGGATCATGGCCGGTCACTCACTGCTTGGACTGTTCGACAAATCCTGCGACTTCTTCTTTGCTCATCTTCCGGAACACAGGCTTTTCTTTTTCGATAACGCCGATCTCGACCGTATCAACATCGAACTTGCCCTCAGTGGCGGAGTGCAGCGCCTTCAGGCCCAGGAGAATTGCATCCCTTATCACTATCTCGGGGTTATATTCTTCTTCAAAGACCTTCATTGCAGCCGGTCGCCCGATCCCGATACCGGTCGCACGGTATTCAAGGAGTGTACCAGAGGGATCGGTCTCGAAGAGCCGGCATTCTCCATCAGATATACCGGCAATCAGAAGCGCGGTACCATATGGGCGGATGCCCCCATACTGGGTAAGCGTCTGCATGTGATCGCAGAGCTTCTTTGCAAGCGCCTCGACCTCAATTTGTTCGTCGTATGAGACACGGTTTATCTGACACTCAACTCTGGCACGGTCTACAAGCGCCCTCGCATCCCCGACAAGTCCGGACGAAGCGACACCAATGTGCTCATCGATCTTGAAAATTTTTTCGATTGACAAAGGCTCAAGCAGCTTGGAACTTACGCGCTTGTCAACAATCAAGACAACGCCATCCTTTGCCTTGATTCCGACCGCTGTCGTCCCACGTTTTACTGCCTCACGGGCATATTCCACCTGGTATAGCCTGCCGTCGGGTGAAAATACGGTGATCGCCCGATCATATCCCATCTGGTATTGTGGTTGCATTCAGATATCCTCCAGATCCTCTGTTGTCAAAAAGAATCGTGTTGCATTTTTAAATCCCTTTTCAATTACATCAACCTTCTGACCTGAACAATGGCTGACCACAACGGTCCTGCCATCGACTGTGTATTCTTCGGATTGCAGGGGGGTCGCTGGAATATTCTCCTGATGGGAGCCGATAAGCTCTTTCAGGCTTTCGATCGTCCCGGAAGTGGCAAGGGTACGCAGGGCAATCCGCTCACCATTGCAGGAAGTAACCGTAATCAGTGCGATAGCGAGTTCCCGTTCCGTACCCCTGCGGCAGCGCACGACGGCAAACTCGCCCTCTGCCGCAACCACCGCTGCATGGACACGGGCTGCAGCTGCATCACCCCAGAGCGATGCAACTGCGTCATTTACAGCATAGTACAGTTCTTTTGCATCAGGGACAATACCTGCCGGATCGATCCTTACGAGTACGTACCTGCGCTTCTCCCTGAGCGTAGGGGGGCGGGAGGTCATTGGATCACCCGTACCGGAGAATGTGGCGACTGTATACCGCCAGTATATGCCAGTGCCTTCTCCACATCAGGAATATCGAGCCCGATAACCGAAGCGAGCGCGGAAAATTCGCGCACGGAGCGCATTTCCAGAACTGATCGGGCATGGGATGAGATAACAAGAGGAAATTCAAACCGCCTGTACAGCAGCATAAGATCGTAGTACCTGTCCAGTACCCGCTGGCGGGGGACTTCCCGCTCACTGATGAGGGGTGCGAGACTGATATCGATCGCAACCCCGTTGTCCGCTGCCATTTTCGCGGTTACGTGGTCAAATGCATACCGGTCTGTGTCATGGATACCGGCAAGGACATGTACACCGCGCATACCCAGCACCATGCGGTTCCGCCCATTATCACCTGCCTGCACTAATACGAACGCACCGGTCTCCCGGGAGTGCTTAACGGTACTGGTAACCTCCTGTTGTGTCGGAGCCAATGGGATCTCAACTCCTGAAAAAACCTCTACACCCCCATATTCGCACGCCGGTGTATCAATGGCAATCAGGCTGTCAAACCCGAGTTCATGAGCTTCGAGCGCCATGCGCCGCACCGATGAGTCTCCGGAAGGGCGGGGATGGACACAGGCATCGGTGATCTTCATGATGAGATGTTGCTTAAAAAAAGGATAAGATTATTTGCCTTGGTTTGCATGGGAGCGGATGGACGGGCGGGTCTTCTCGGTACCAATACCTCGTGCACCCATACCACGCCCCCTGCGCCCTGCGGCGGTCTTGCCTCGTTCGGCACGCCCGCGGTGGGTACTCCTACCAATCCATGCAAGTTTTTTGTCACTTTTAATCGCCGGGTGATGGCCGTCAACAAGGATGACTTCGTAATACTTCAGCTTCCCATCCTGACCCACCCAGTAGGAATTGAGTACTTCCATGTTCGGGAACCTTTTCGCTGCGCGCTCTTCTGCGATACGCTGGAGGCTCTTTGCCGGCGTGAGCCGGTTCTTGCCCATGCGGGCTGAACGGCGTGCGCGGACATACCTTGAACGCCTGCGCCCACCCCTGCGGACCTTGACGCGCGCGACGGCAATTCCCTGTTTTGCACGGTACCCAACTGCCCGTGCGCGGTCTATGCGCGTCGGGTGTTCGACACGGACAACGCTCCCTTCACGGCGCCAGACCTGCATCCGGTCCCAGAGCAGCTCTTCCACATAACTTTTGTCAGGTTTCTTCCATGCCTCCCTGACATAGGCATACATCGATTTGACCATCTGAAATCACCTGTAAGGTTCGGCTCGGGTGCGAGCTACATTCCTTTCAACGGGACGCATCCCGTATTCCTAAATACGTTCACAGGCAGGCTATAAAAGCGCTCGTGTGCCCTGCCCTATCACAAGCCTTTTCGTTTTTCAAGGACACGGATATCCGAAATCCGTGTGACGGGATATTGTCCATTTTTATCCTTCTCGGCGGATTTTACCATGTCCCAGATGGTGAGTAACGATACAGATACCCCGGTAAGTGCTTCCATCTCAACTCCGGTCCTTCCCTGTGACTTTACCCTCACGGTCGCTTCAATACAACCATCCTTTTCATCAAAGTCGACCGTGATAGCACCAATCGGGATCGGGTGGCACATTGGTATAAGCCTGGGGGTATCCTTTACGGCAATCGTTGCTGCCACCCGTGCCGTGGCGAGCACGTTGCCCTTCACTACGGTGCCCTCACGGATTGCCCGCAGCGTATTTTCCTGCAGGTAAATTCTCCCGCTTGCCACTGCCTCACGCGCGACTTCGTTCTTTGCGGTAATATCGACCATCTGTGCACGGTCATTCTGGATATGCGAAAACTTAACCATCCGCACCACCAGCCCCGAACAATTCGTATGGAATCCGGTCCACAAGATCAGAAGCAACCATACCTCTCCCCCGTTCCTTTTCCACAACCATACCAGCCCTGCCATTTGCATACGCGGCAATGCACGCTGATTCAAAGGCAGGCAGGTGACAGAGAAGGGCGCCTGCCACGCCGGCAAGTACGTCACCCGTACCCCCGACCGTCATTGCAGGGCAGCCGGTCCGGTTGAACCGGACCCGGTCACCATCAGTGATCACATCAACCTGCCCCTTGAGAAGTACAGTGCCTGGAAGTTTTGCACCCCTCGCGGCATGTGCCCGTGCGATGGGGTCATTGTTGAGCGAGGTGCCGGTAATGCGGGCAAACTCCCCCGCGTGGGGAGTGTAGATCGTCTCCTGCCGTGCTACAGGGAGCGGGAGCCGGAGGGCATCGGCGTCAAAGACTGCTTTTTTACAATAGGGGGCAATAGCACCGATAACCGCATGACTGTCACTACCAAGACCATTGCCACAGACTACGACATCCGCTTTTTGCGCCAGCGTGATAAGCCGTTCCGTGTGTTCTGTGCCAATTATTTTTGCTCCGATCGGTTCATAGATGAGATCAGGAATCGGCTCGAAAATTGGTGAGGCGATCCTCACGATGTCCGCCCCGGCGCGCAATGCGCCTAGCCCTGCAAGGTATGGCGCCCCCTGGTACGGTCCGCCGCCAATCACAAGCACCTCGCCTCCTGCCCCTTTGTGGGCATCTCCCCTTTGTTTCGGGAGCAGGGTGAGGTCGCCTGGTCCGGTACAGCACTCCGCTTCCACCGGAATGCCAATCTCGACAACCGTGGAGCCATCCACTTTCGCACGGTGGAACGAACAGATCCGATCAGCCCGCATGCCAGGAGTCGGCATATCTGCAGAAATAATATACGCTCTTGATGCGTTTGCGAGCTCAACACAGGTTGCGACCGGTTCCTGCAGGGTTCCGGATACTCCGGTGCCGATCAGGGAATCGATGATCACATCGGCTTTTTCAAACAGCATGCGCAGGTTCAGTATATCATCGCGGCACTGGACTGCGTGCTGTCCCACGCGGCAGTGGGCAAGTGCCTGCAGCTGGTGTGCGCATGAAGATGACCTGCCTACACCATCGACATAGCAGACATCGGTGGAAACACCGTTCTGGAGGTGGCGTGCCGCCACCATCCCATCCCCGCCATTATTTCCCCTGCCGCAGAGAACAAGGACCCGGGCAGGATCATGGCGCAGGGCGAAGTCAGCAAGCGACCTGCCCGCGCTCTCCATAAGCTGGAGTTCTGTCACTCCCAGAGCGACAGCATTTTTTTCAACCACCCGCATCCTTGACGGGGAAATCAGACCCTTTTCAAGAAATGCTTCGATGCCTTCCCGCCACATTGCCAGTACAATTCATGTGTATGAAGTCCCTAATAATATGCAGGATGGGTTTTTGTGATGATGTAAACGCTGCTGCGGAGACGATTGCAGCGGAAGAGAATATAACCATCATTTCCCACATCGATGCAGACGGCATTGCAGCAGAGGCAATCCTGTCACAGGCGATCGCACGCGCAGAAATACCCGTACAATCTGTCTTTGTTCGTCAGCTCGAGCCGCTAACCATGAACCAGGTGCCTGCTGACAAATCCTACAAGATCTTTGTGGATCTCGGTGCCGGACAGCAGAACCTGCTAGAAGCGCATGGTTTTTCGGAGAATGATATCCTTATAGTTGACCACCATGTCAGCCAGCCCTGTACAAGGCACTACCGGCAGGTCAACTGTCTACCCTATGGTCACGTGAAGATGAGCGCAGCAGGTGTTGCGTACCTGATTGCAAAGGCAATGGACACGGCAAACACAGATCTTGCAAAGACCGCGATCATCGGCAATGTGGGAGACATGATGGCCCGGGAGACCTGCGGGCTGGTCGGGCTGGTACGCGATATCATTGTTGAGGATGGCGTGAAGCACCGGAATGTCGAGGTGCGCAGGCGAGACCTCAACTGCTATGGTACCGCCACACGCCCGGTCCATCTCTCGCTTGCGTATAATGATGACCCGTTCATCTGGGGGATCAGCAATAATCCAGAAGGTGCAAAGCAGTTTCTCCGCCGGCTCGGCATCCGGCAGCAGGCACCGGACGGGCGCTGGCTTGTCTGGGAGGAAATTACAGTTGAGGACCGGCGCACCATTATCTCAGCGCTCGCTGAACAGCTCATTGCTCATGGCGAGCCGGTGGAGCGGCTTCTGGCCGAGACTTACCATTTTCCCGACGAGCCGGTACGGACCCCGCTGCGCAATGCTCAGGAGTATGCCACGGTGCTTAATGCCTGCGGCAGGTGGGCACGCCCGCAGGTAGGGGGGGCGATTCTGCGGGGTGACCGTGCGAGTGCCTACCGGGAGGCCGAGCATATGCTCAAGAACCACCGTGCGATTATCCGTGACCTGCTCGGGTACATTATCGATAAAGGTGTGACTGAACTGGAGTGCGTCCAGTATATCCATGTCGGTGCAAAATACCCGGATACCATCGTAGGCATCGGTGCCGGCATGGCATTGTCCAAGCTGAACAGCGCCAAACCGATCCTGATTATGTGTACTGTTCCTGAGGACCCGAACCTGACCAAGATATCAATGCGCACGACCGAGCGCGTTGTCTCTCGCGGGATCGACCTCCAGCAGGCGGTCAGCAACGCTTCCGCAGAATACGGGGGGGGAGGCGGCGGGCACAAAATCGCCGCAGGGGCGTACATCCCGAAATGTGCTGAACAGGAGTTTGTCATCCGTGTCAATAAAATACTCAAAGAACAATCTGGTGCGGCGGGTCCAGACCATCGCTGATTTCCAGTTCGGTAATCTTGCAGGAACCGGGCTTTTCCCTGAGGGATGTGAATTTATCCTCTCAACAACGGGACGGATCCGGCAAATCCTCTTCAAGGGAAAGCGGCTTGCCACCATCCGTGCGCATGACGGGAGGCTTACACTGGGGATTGAAGGAGCCCGTCGCCTGCATGCCATCCTTTCCGCGCCGCACTACCGTGTTGTCATCCGTGACGATGTGGCAGAGTTCGTTGCACAGGGAAAGAATGCCTTTGCAAAGCATGTAATTGGTGCGGACCCGGTTATCCGCACCGGAGACGAGGTGATCGTTGTAACCGGGGATGATCGTCTCATCGCCTGCGGTGCAGCAATGCTTTCAGGGGAAGAGATGCTGGCATTTAATTACGGTAGAGCGGTAACAGTACGGCAGGGGAGTGCATAGTAATGCTACCAGGAAATGTGAACCCTCGGCAGATGAAGGCGATGATGAAAAAGCTCGGCATGAATGTCGAGCCAATTGAAGGGGTGCAGGAAATAGTGATCAGGACGGCAAAGGGAAACTATGTCTTTGAGGCCGCAGAGGTCACCGCGATGACAATGCAGGGTGTCACTACCTATCAGATTGTCGGTCAGCCCCGGTTTGAAGAACCGTCTCCGGAGATCCCCGCAGAAGATGTCATTCTGGTTGCATCACAGGCAGGAGTCGCACAGGATGCTGCAAAAGCCGCTCTTGTCGCGACCCGCGGGGATATTGCCGAAGCCATCCTGCGCCTTGCAGACAAACATGATTGAACATAACGATCGCGTTCTTTTGGTGGGTGAAGGGCGCGAATACTACGTCCGGGCCGGAACAGGGATGCTCTCCACAGACAAAGGGCAGGTTGACCTTTCCCCGCTTGTCGGGGCATCGGCAGGGGATACAATTACCAGCCATACCGGTGCGCAGTTTACCGTTTGCATCCCGCGCCCGACAGACTTTTTTTCGCATGCAAAGCGTTCCGGTGCTCCCATGCTTCCCAAGGACATCGGACTTGTAATCGCGTGCACCGGCATGAACCGAAACGATACGGTCCTTGATGCAGGCACAGGCAGCGGGATCGCGGCAATTTACTTCGGGGGGATCGCACACCAGGTAAGGAGCTACGAGATCCGGGAGGAGTTTGCTGCGCTCGCAAAAAAGAACATCCAAGATGCCCGGCTGGACAATGTTGAGATTATCGCTGCCGATATTCTTACCGCCACAGGCAGGTATGATGTAGTTCATCTTGATATGCAGGTTGAACCCGCCCATGTAGAGCACGCGTTTGGCCTGCTGGGTGCAGGGGGATACCTTGCGTGCTATACGCCATTCCTTGAACAGATGGCTGTTGTTGTGGACTCCGCACAGGAGCGATTTTTAGAGGTACATACTCACGAATTGATCGAGCGTGAGATGACCCGTTCAAAACGCGGCACCCGGCCTTCAACAAGCGTCTGCCATTCGGGGTACGTGACGATTGCACGGAAATAACTGTTCATAAAATCGCGTGACTGTTCTTGTCCCCCCGTCCAATTCCCTTGTATACAAAACCCTCGTTAATGAATGCATCCGCTTCGATCACATTGCGTCCATCGATAATAGCAGGGTGATCGAGACCCGTTAACGATTTGATCTGGATTGGATTGAGGGTCCGGTATTCCTTGTGGGCGGTAAAAACGGCTATTGCATCAGCGCCCCTTATAACTTCTTTGAGATCTGTTTTAATGGATACCGTGGGATCCTGTGTTACATAGGGGTCATGAACAACGACCTCAGCCCCGGCATCAGTCAGGATATCGCGGAATGGTTCTGAAGGTGTATTGCGTGCATCATCAGTATTAGCGAGAAACGCCCATCCAAGGAGCGCAATCTTTGCCCCATCCGGACTTTTGTTCAATCTTGAGAGCGCTTCCTTGGTGAGGCGCGCCATATGCCTTGGCATGAAGTCATTGATCGTCCGGGCAAGGACAAAAAGGGAGCGTTCACCCAACGGATAATCAAGCATCCCTTTACCCAGCTCCTGAACGCCCCGTTCGAGATGATAGGTGTCCTTTGTCAGACAGTGCCCCCCGACCCCGGCTCCGGGATACAGGATCGCACGCGTGACACCCTCCTCCTTGAGACTGTCAATGCCGGTCCTCACATCATAGACGTTGATCCCCATTGCCTCACAGTATAATGCAAGTTCATTGATTGCGGCGATCTGGAGGTCTCGCAAGGTATTTTCCGCCGTCTTTGTTACTTCAGCCGCCCGTGCGGTCATCGGGATGACCCTGCCGGTCGTAAGGACGGCAGAGTATAGCTCTTTTGCCCTCTGCGTACTTGCCTCATCAATACCACCCACAATCCGGTCGTGCTCGCGGATATTTCGGATCAGTCTTCCCACCATTACCCGCTCAGGTGCATGGGCAAGGGCAATGTCCACGCCTGCGGCAAGCCCTGATTCGTGCTCAAGTATCTCCTTTACAAACCCCTCGGTTGTTCCCGGGGTTACCGTAGACTCCAGCACAACAAGTGTTCCTGATATGATGTGTCTCCCCACTTGCGAGATCCCCTCTTTCAGCGCAGAGAAATCAGGAAGCAGGTCATTCTTGTTTACAAACGGGGTCTGGATCGCGATCGTTACTGCATCGAGCTCTGCGATCTTGGAAAAATCCGAAGTACATAAAAACTTGCCAGCGCGGACAACATTGGTCAGAATTTCCGCAAGACCGGGTTCCTCACCTTTTATCGGGCATTGACCCCGGTTCAGCATCGCGATCTTGTATCCCGATAAAGGTGAATCGCGCTGGAACCCGTACACAGCATC
>JAPKXX010000018.1 GCA_026394595.1 Methanoregula sp.
AGGTATACGGCCAGGTAGCCGGCTCCGGGCTCCCGTCCTGCCATACCTTGCCATACAGGGTTCCGCTTTCCGATTTCATCTTGAACCAGTACCAGGTTCCAGTGCTCCAACTGAATGTGTAGCTTGGTCCCCAAGCCACCCGGTCATCAAGCCATTGGACAGTGTTATGGTCATTATGGAATACAAGGTTGTAGCCATTCCCATCACCGGTATTGCTAAACAGGCTCACTCCGCCACGGGCATAATCCCCGTCAACCCATGAATCAATCCTGACCTTGGCAGTGATAACATAATTCTGGTTGTTGATCAACCCTGCATTGCTGATTATCGCCTTCCTTGGATCTCCATTGGCAGAAGATGTCTGTGCAAGCACACCGCCCGATTCACTCCACGTGCCCCCGATAAATACCCACGCAGGCCCAATACTGTTATCGTTGAAGTTGTCACTGAAACACCCTGAAACCGGAACAAGGATATAATCCGTCTTGAGAGTGGAGTTGCTCCCTCCGGCATTGGATACTGTCAGATTCACCGAATAGGTTCCGGCATTTGTATATGTGTGTGACGGGTTCTGCAGATTCGAAGTATTCCCGGCACCGGTATCCCCGAATATCCAGTTCCATGATGTAGGAGAACCGGTTGATGAGTCCGTGAACGAAACCGAAAGTGGTGCAGGACCAGTTGTCGGGGTTCCAGTAAAGTTAGCCACAGGAGCCGGCATGTTCACCGTGATGTAATTCGTTTTAATCAAAGTATTGCTGCCACTGGCATTGGTCACCGTAAGGTTCACCGAATACGATCCAGCTGTTGTGTACATGTGCGACGGGTTCTGCAGGGTTGAGGTATTATCGGCGCCAAAATCACCAAATATCCAGTTCCATGTTGTCGGTGGACCGGTGGACGTATCGGTGAACTGAACGGTAAGCGGTACAGTTCCCGTTAATAGATTTGCTTCAAAATTTGCGACCGGGAGTGAGGGGGGAGTGATGTTTGGAAGCATACCGGTCGGTGAGTATGATCCGAAAAACGCGGAGGCGATGATAACCATACTGGTGCCATCATTATACACGATATCCGCATGTTCCGGTGTCCGACTGCATACCGGGGGAGCATATTCGAGAGTGTCACCGTTCACCCATGACGCCCACGATCCTGTGACACCTCTCTTCGTGAAATTGGCAGTCTGGTTTGTGCCGTCGACAAGGATCTGGAATGACTCCCGCTCCAGCATATCACCACCCTCATGGTACATATAAATTGAACAACTCCTGTTTGAGATGATGGCGCTGAGCGCGGGGATTTTCTGCGGAGGCGGTTGTGACCAGAGCACAACACCGACAATGGAGACCGCGGCGACCACAATACCGATCAAAATCACGGTGCCGAGGATCTCAGATACGGCTGAATAACTGCCCCGGATCCCGCAGGCTGTTTCCGGTTGGATATGCATAGTCCCCTGATCACGGGGTTTCATGATCAGCCGCCCTGCACCGTCGCACTTAGGTTCGCCCGCAACCCTTCGACGTGGATATCATACAGGGTATTGGAGGAGTCTCTGCCAAAAATATAGAGATATATTTGTGATCCTGAAGACGTTTGATTACGATAATAATCTCTTGGGATACCAGCAGTAATATTTGCCGAATTATCAAGGGTGCTGAACCATGCCGCCGCGCCCCTGCTGTCATTGGAACTGATACTTACGTTGATCCACTTGGTGTTGGCGTAGGTCAGGGAATACGAAAGGTTCTGGATGCCGGTCACCTGCGTCCTGACCTGAGCGGGGCTGTTGCCACCAAGGTTCCCGGCATTGGTCTGCTGGAACGGGAGCTCGATGATCTTAACCCCGATGATTCCATCGGTTGCATTATATGAGAAAGTAATGGTGGGGGGGAGTTTCGTTGATGTGCCGTCATTCTGCTGGAGGAACACGCCTCCGTTCTGGTAGTAGTAGTTCTGGGGGATCCAGTAGTTGTTGCTCGCGGAGTATTCAAGGGAACCAAGAGGAATTGAATGGGTCGCCTCTTTTTCATATTCATCGGTAAACGAAACGTTGCTGGAAGCGGAAGAAAGTGTGTTGTAGTTAGTGAGGGTTACGGTCATCGGGTACGGCTGAGCTGCCAGATAATTTTTCAGACCATACGCATCATCGAGGAGGTTGACCAGTTCTGCCCCTGTTGAACCAGCACCCCGCGTTTTTTTGCAGATAGATAATCCAAAGGTTCTGTATTGAAGGTATCCGATACGTTGACAATGAACTGTTGCGGAGTGGAATTTAAAACAAAGGATCCCGTGGGTGAGATATCGGTATGTAGTGGTATAATCGTTCCATTCCGAATCAACCCCCTTGACTCAACAGTGAGCACCTCCTGCCGCTGGTTCAGCGCGATGGTCCCGCTTGACGGGATCGGGTTCATGACCGGTATGATGGAGAAGCCACCCCCCTGAGTTGCGGTTCCTGCGGTGCCGAGGTTGAACGTTGTGCTCATCGCGGTGCCGACCTGACTGTTCGTCCAGAGTGCATCGACGCCGACTTTGTACGTGACAAACTGGTCCCGGACCTCGTTCATGTGGAGGATCTCGTTCTCGCGCCCCTGCGCCGGCACAGAGTACGTGAGGTAGATCGAGAAGGCGGCCATGACGACGACGAGGATCAGGATGAACCCGATCACCTCGGAAAGTGCGTTTTCGCTGCGGGCAGGTCTCATAGCTGGTTCCGGAGCCATTCGGTTGTTATCGATTCCTTTGTTTCGTCATATGATAATAATTGGTAAAATACTTCTCTGTTGAAAAAAGGACAAGGGAGAAAAAAATTATGAAAATGCTGCTAGAAGCGGTTCAATATAATGATAAAAGCGACCAGAGAATAACCAAAAGTGCCGGTTCCGTACCTGTAGTTTGATACTGACCGTGCCATGTCAACAAGCATTTTGAATTCATAACGCCCAAGATAGAGAATACTCATGGAAGGCGTTTCTCCCTCTCCACGGATTTTATGACTCTCTCCAAAGGTTGTGTTCTCTGCCACCAGGGCGCGAAGATGGTGCTCTTTGTTACGGGACGGTGCCACCGCTCGTGCTGGTACTGCCCGCTCTCATCAGACCGCAAGGGGAAGGACGTGGTCTTTGCCAACGAGCGCAGGATAAAAGACCCTACCCAGATTATAAAAGAGGCGGAAACGATGAGCGCGCTTGGCACGGGCGTCACAGGAGGGGAACCCCTGCTCTGTATTGACCGCGTGGTCGGGTATTGCCGATTGTTAAAAGAGCACTTCGGGAAGGAACACCAGATCCACCTGTATACTGCAAAGGCACCTGACAATGACGAGCTCTGTGCGCTGAAGGGATACGTTGACGAGATCCGGCTCCACCCCCCCCGCGAGTGCTGGGAGACGATCCTCGAATCGGACTTTATCCGCTCAGCACAACGGGCAAGGGAACTCGGGTTTGATATCGGGATTGAGGTGCCGGCGCTTCCCGGGCTTGAACATCTCGCGCCAGCTCTCCCCTACCTTGATTTCCTCAACATTAATGAACTCGAGTGGGGCGAGACCAATGCCGATGAGATGAGGCGTCAGGGGTTTGAGCTTGCCGACGGGATGCACAACGCGATCAAGGGAGCCCGTGCATGGGCAGAGTCCCTGTGCAGGAATGAGAAGGTTCACTGGTGCGCCTCGTCGTTCAAGGACTCAGTGCAGCTCAGGGAACGGCTCAAACGCATTGCAAAAAACACGGCACGTCCTTTTGATGAGATAACCAACGAAGGCACTATCGTCTACGGTGTGCTTGAACTAGAGACCGGAACCTCGGCGGTTTGTGCTGATCTCTGCCGGCAGGAACTTGGAGAGGAGGGATATTCCATCTGCGGTAACCATATTGAAACGGCATGGTGGTTGCTTGCAAAGGCTGCGGAGAGCCTCCCGGGGAATAAATACATTATTGAGCGTTACCCCAATAAGGGGATGGTTGTCGAGGTGACCCCGCTGTGATCAGGGAACGGCTTCTTGAACCACTCTATGAGCGTTACCTGCGGATGCAATGCCGCCATATCCCTCACCACATCGCTATCATACAGGACGGCAACCGGCGCTTTGCCCGGGCGTTGGGTATCGACACGGTGCAGGGGCACCGGGCGGGGGCGGACAAGACCGAGGAGATCCTTGACTGGGCCCATGAGCTCGGCATCCGGCATATCACCCTCTACTCGTTCTCGACCGAGAACTTCGGACGCGACCAAGAAGAGGTGAGCCAGCTCTTTGCCCTTTTTAAGGAGAGATTCTTACGAGTACTCACCGATGAGCGCGAGCACAATTACAGGATCAGGGTGCAGATGGTCGGTGACCGGTCCCTCCTACCCCAGGATCTCCTTACGGCGGTAAGCGCGGCTGAGGAAGCAACCCGTGCATATGACGGCTTCTTTTTAAATATCGCCCTTGCATACGGTGGCAGAAATGAGATCGTGCTCGCCGCCCGCAACATCATCTCATCTGTGCAAGACGGTGCAATTCTTCCCGGTGCAATCGATGTCCGTATGGTCGAGTCGCACCTCTATGGCGGCAGGGGACTGCCCCCGGTAGACCTGATCATCCGCACCGGTAACGAGTGCCGCACTTCAAATTTTCTGCCATGGCTGGCAAACGGTCATGAATCTGCAGTCTATTTCTGCGCCCCCTACTGGCCGCTCTTTCGCAAGATCGACCTGTTGCGGGCGATGCGTGTCTACGACCAGCGGATGCGGTCAGGCTTATGAAAACCAATAGCGTAACGACAGATTCACCCTGCATACCGCTGGCTCTATATCCCACTTAATCCGAATAAAAGAATAGAGATCATGACCGCTCAGAAGAGAGGGGGGGTGCAGTGGCGCCACTCTTCAGTGCTGATACGTGCCGATATCTTTGCACGGGCACAGGAAGAGGGGAGAAATATCAGCCACGAATGCAACCGGGCACTTGCCGACCTCATGGGGATCGATTACCAGCAGCAGCAGCTTCCTGAGGAGACAATAACGGGACCGGTTATCGCTTCCGAACAGGCGTCACCCCGTGCACCGGCAGGTGAGCAGCCGGGAAAAAAAGTGCCCGGCCCGGTGATGAATGCAGACGATCCCGGAACACCGGTCCATGTACTGAAACAAAAAAAAGAGCGCGTCGTACGCCCTCCCGCCCCGGAACCTGATACCGCTCCCTCCCAGGCACACACCCGAAATGACGCTTCCGGGGCACAATTGCACGGGATACCGGCAGCACGGGGGACGAGGGAAAAGGCAAAAAAAGGTGCTGCTGTGGGAAAAAAACAGCAGGAGAACGCAATCAAACGGTTTGTCCATGCAAGACTTGTGCGTACTGAGGGGGGCAGTGGTAGCGACAACAGGATCGCCAAGGACGAAATGTACCAGCTTTTTGTGCGATGGTGCCGGGCAAACTCAATAACACCTGTAAATGACAGACGATCGTTCGGCGTCGCACTCAAAACCCGGTTCGTGATGCAGGACAGTTCGGCAAACGGGATGCCGTGCTGGATCGATGTGAAACTGCGATAATTCTTATTTCCCGAACCGTCGGATCCGCGACTGGTAGTCCCGCAGGATCCGCAGGAAATCCACTTTCCTGAAGTATTTCCAGTTCACGTCAGAAAAGAAGAGCTCGGCATAGACTGCCTGCCATATGAGAAAATCGGTCAGGTGATCCCCCCCGCTTTTAACCACGATATCGGGGGAGTACTTGAACGTAAGGTAGGACTCAAGCATCCTTTCATCAATCTGCCCCGGCGAAACGTTATCCTGCGCCATTTTCCGAATGGCCGCGGTGATCTCCTCGCGCCCGCTTTTTCCGATCGCGACGACAACCTCGCACCCGCTCCCTGAAACCTCCTCGGTATCGTTGACATGGAGTTCCAGCCGGGCGATCGTCCCGATTGAACGGATCGAGGGAAGGTACTGTTCCATCTCTTCGGGTTGCGGCGTGCTTATATGAAATGTCAGGCTCTTGATCGTGTTCACATCCGACCCGGTCCTTTTCGCAACATCCGTTGAGATCTCGGCGCACCAACCGGTAACAAGAAGAAGTTTCTCCGGTGCATCCGCCATGTCCCGCCCGCTGATCATGAAACAGATATGCGCTGGGAGGACCGATATCCTCCGTCGCAACATCTGTTCATAGATCCAGTAGATCATCGTACTCACTATTTCCTGCCGCCCCTACATAGGTTTGATGATCTGCCTCCCCTGTCCCCGTACCCTACATTAATGACCATACCGATGACCATACCGGCACAAGAATTATGAAGAGAATGACCGTCAAGCCTGCCTTGCGTGAAGACTATCTCGAGGCAGTCTGCCTCTACCTGCGGTACACCTCTCACCTGCCTACCGTTGAGGGTCTTGCATCAGCGCTGGGCCGTCCTGTAACGGCGGTCGCAGATGACGTGCGGGCTCTGGCATCAGAAGGATATCTCCATATCGGCGAAAATGACACCATTGCATTAACCCCTTCAGGTAAGGAGCTGGGTATGCGGGTGATAAAAAAGCACGAAACCCTCCAGTGCTTTCTTTCGGAAATGCTTGGCATGGATTCGACTTCGGCATCCAGCTCTACACGTTTGCCATCATCAGCGTTCTTTTCATCCCCTGCATCTCAACGATTGCAGTGCTCTACCAGAAGCTCGAGGCGAGGATCGCAATCCTTGCGTCGGTCTATTCAGTTGCTCTGGGCTTTTTTATCGGAGCACTTATTAATTTACTCATGAAATAATCATGCAGTAAATGTATAACTACAAGTCAGGGATCACGCAGATCGATCAGGTTACCGGGGGATTGGAGGCAGGCACCAACTTCCTTGTCCTGGCACCCCCGATGAGCCTTGCAGAGGAGCTTGCCTATTCCCTGACCAGGCCGCTGACTGGTGAATATGCGATTGTTCTCTCGACAAACGACCGCGCTGCCGAAGTAATCGATGCCTTCAAAGTGATGAATGTCGATAAGAGGTATGTCGGGACGATCGATGCGATCACCAAGAGCTCGACACCCGGGATCACCGACACCAACCGCCTGATGTTTGTTGCGAGCCCGACCGATCTCACCGGGATCGGCATCAAGTTCTCGAAGATGATTGAGCTTATCTTTGACGGCGACTTCTCGGACGGTGAGTCCGGGCTCTTTCCCCCGCCGGTCCGGTTCTGCGTGAACTCCATCTCCACCCTGCTGATGTACCGCAAGCTCGAGGTGCTGTACCAGTTCCTTCATGTGGTCACCTCAAAGGTGAAAAAGATCGACGGGGTCGGGTTCTACCTGCTGAATAACGAGTCATTCGATGAGAAGACGATCTCCCTCATCAAGCAGCTGATGAACGGTGTCATCGAGATAAAGATCGAGCAGAACCTCCAGTATTTCCGCATCCAGGGGTTAAAAGAGGTTTCCTCCGAGTGGATGAAGTTCTCAGTGCAGAAGGGGCAGGTGGTGATCGGGTCATGATCTCGACAGGCATCAACGGTATAGATGAGATGCTTGGCGGGGGCATCCCGGGGGGCAGCACGGTGCTGTACAGCATGGAGCCCGGGGTAGACGGGCAACTCTTTATGATCTCAACACTCATTTCCGCGCTCTCCAAGGGGCTCTCCTGCCTTGTCATCCTGCCCCATACAACTTTTGATGTATTCAAACATGATGCGGCGAGAAAACGGGGTTGCACTCTCGATATTTTCAATAAAAAAATCGTATTTGTCGATGTGGTCGACCGGGAGCGGATTGTCAAGAGCAGCCGGAGCCGCAGCGAGGCGCAGAGGGCGTGGGAGAAAAAGGTAAAAAAAGTCTGCACCGAAAATGCCGTGGATGTTGTGTTCGTATACCTCGACCTTCTTTACGAGGACCTCGGGCTCGATGGAGCACTTGCTATCGCCGATACTGCAAAGATCTCGAAAGAAACAACGATTATCGTCGAACACCTGAACCTCGAGGGCAGACCGCTCATGAATACGTTCATCAGCCACTCCTCGTTTGACCTCATCATCACCATCGGCTCTGCAGTCAGCTTCATGCCCCAGTTCAACTATTTCACGCTGCTCCATACATCGTGGTCTCAGATCCCTTCGCGATCGGTGCCATTCATCACCGCAGAAGGGAAGGTGGTACCCTATATCCCCAAGATCGTGGTCACCGGGCCGGCACAGGCAGGCAAGTCAACCTTTGTCACCAATGCCTCTGATATCGGGTTCTCGGTTGACCGCAGGGGCACAACAGGTGATCCTACAACCGTTGCGATGGACTTTGGGTGGCTGCGCTGGAAGGACTTTGATATCACGCTGTACGGGACACCGGGACAGCAGCGGTTTGACTCCCTGGTTCCCACCCTCCTTTCTCATGCAATGGGCGTAGTGCTCCTGATCGATGCGACAAAACCGCAGGCACTCGAACGCGCCCGCCATCACCTTCAGCTGATCCAGGATAAGCACCTGCCCATGATCGTCGCCGCCAACAAATCTGACCTTCCCGATACGATGAGTGACAGCGAGATCAGGAAGGAACTCAGGCTGCGGAAGGAGGTGCCGATCTTCTTTATCTCGGCAACCCGCAAGGCGGACGTCAGGCTGGTCCTTGAATCACTCGTGGACTTCATCACGCAGTTCTCGTATTGAGGGGCAGAACAGGACCGGACAAAAAGAGGTTGTGCGAGGCGGACTGAACCATGCTCACGTTTGTCGGGCTCGGGCTTTACGATAAAAACGATGTGTCGGAAAAGGGGCGGGCATGCATCGCGGCAGCTGACAACGTGTATCTCGAATATTATACATCCCGCCTGATGGGGACATCTCCCGATGAGCTCGAGCGCTTCTATGAAAAACCGGTCCACCTGCTCTCCCGTGAGGATGTCGAGCAGCATCCCGATGCACTGCTGCGGGATGCATCTGTTGGGAGTGTTGCCTTTCTGACTGCCGGTGACCCCATGGTCTCCACAACGCATATCGACCTGAGGATGCGTGCCGCAGCGCTCGGCATTGTGACGGCGATCATCCATGGTGCCTCTATCTCAAGTGCGGTCTGCGGCCTGACCGGGCTCCAGAACTACCGGTTCGGCAAGTCCTGTTCTTTGCCATTCCCGCAGAAAAACTGGTCCCCCACGACACCTTTGGACGTGATTTCACAGAACCTTGCCCTGCGCCTCCACACGCTCGTATATCTCGATATCCAGCATGACCGGTTCATGACTGTTCCTGAAGCGGTTGACCTGCTGGAAGCGATGGCACACGAAAAGGGCGTGGCTATTCCTCTCTATATCGGGGTCGCTCGTGCGGGTTCCGATCACCCGGTAGTCAGTGCAGGATCGGCCCCGAGGATCCGTGCAACCGACTTCGGGCCACCGCTCCATATCCTTGTCATCCCTGCCGAACTGCATGACATGGAACGCAGGTATCTGGAGATGTTTGCAGGTTTATGAAGATCACAGCATGCCGGAACCTTCTGGAGGCACAGCTCGCAAATACAAGCAGTTCCGCACCTGAAATGACCCCGCTTGGCAGAGCGGCCGGCACGGTCCTTGAGATGGTGCATGCCTACAAAAGCGACGGGGACACGTTCTATAAGAGAGGAGATTCTGTCAATGCGCTGGCAAGTTACTGGTATGGGTTCGGCTGGCTGCATTTCGGCTGTTCCTTTGGCCTGCTCCTGTTTCCCCGGACAGATGAACACTCGTGCCCCTTTGTGGGGCCGTGCGAAACTCTCCCGCAGCCATTCAGGGCAAAACTGGAGGAAAAAACCACTCGGTATGCATACCTGATAGATGCCGCACGATCCTCGGTCGCATCCGCACCTGACGCCGGCACAGAAATTTTTGAATGTGCGGAACGGGTATTGCTCATCACCGCAACCTACTCATCAGCAGGACACAGGTATTTGGAGACGGGTTTCCCTGAGGATGCCCTTGCCTGCTTCAGCTACGGGCACGGGTGGCTCGATGCGGCAGTGCGGGCAGGACTGTTCCGGATCACCGCAGAACGGAACCTCTTCACCGTGTAATCCCTGTTGTCACCGGTAGTTTTTACTTTCCCTGCTGCCATTGGCGCACAGAATAAAAAGGGTTTATACTATGCCCCATAACCTGTTAAAATAACCAGCGGACTGCAATCACTTTTCAGAAAGACGGGGTGAGACGGGTGGAGAAATCCCAGAAAAAATGGCTTTATATTTCAATCGGGTTCTCCATTCTTGTCCTGATCATCATCCTTTACCTGACCATCAATGAGAATACGCTCCAGTACCTCAGGAAGGTTAACCCCCTTTTTCTGCTCCTTGCGTTCCTCACCCACGTTCTGACCATGTGTTTCTGGGCATTGCGTGTCCAGAAGATGTCCGGCTCGCTTGGCTACCGGATCGGGTTCCTGTACAGCCTGAACCTTGTCTTTGCAAACCTGCTTGCCGCTGCCATGACGCCCGCACAGGCAGGTGGCGAACCGGTACGGATCCACGAGCTCTATAAGGCAAATGTCCCGCTTGGCGACGCAACCGCGGTGGTGATCATGGAACGGGTGCTTGATGGCATAGCACTGGCAGGTCTTGCGGCATTCTCCATGCTCGTCCTGACAGAACAGTGGAAGAGCCTCGGTGAAATCTCTGAGGTAATGATCTATGTAACCTGGGTCTTTGTTGCCGGGTGCCTTTTCCTCTTTTACCTTGCAATAAAAAGACCCGACGTGGTAAAAAAAGTGGCGAACCGCTGTGCCCGCATACTCACGAGAAAGTGGGACAGCACAGCCGTCGAAGAACTGATCGTGCGGGCAGACAAGGAGATTGATAACTTCCACGGTGCTGTACTACGGTTTGTGAAAACAGCAAAGGCCGGCCTTCTTTGGGGAATGCTCTTCACGCTCCTTTACTGGGTTTCGGAATGTGTTACTGCTTCACTGATACTTATCGGTCTCGGCCAACCTCCCCTGCTTTTTGAATCCTTTGTGATCAACCTGATCCTTGCCATCCTGATGATGATGCCGCTTACTCCGGGAAGTTCGGGGATCGCCGAGGTCGGTGCGACTTCAATGTATGCCCTCTTCATTCCCGCCTCGATTGTCGGTATTTTCGTCGTGATCTGGAGACTTGTCCTGTATTATTTCAATATCGTGCTTGGGGTCCTTTCAAGTATCATCATAATCCGAAGGGAAGCAAATTCCCGCTGAACCGCTCCTGACCTCAACTCTTATCATGGTTGAGGATGATGACTCTCCACATATGGCGCCGGTCCCGTGTTTTATCAGGGGCGTATTTGTTATCCTGAGTTCCGGAGGAACCGTACCACTGGTAGTGCTCAGGGACGGAACCGGGCGGATGCTGCCGATCTTTATCGGTTTTCCTGAGGCGGTATCCATCAACAGCGCATATATTGGCGAGATACCGCCGCGCCCGTTCACCCACGACCTCTTCATCGAAACGCTAACAACGTTTGGCATCACCGTGAAGTCGCTCCAGATCGACGCGATCAATGACGGCGTCTATTATGCCCAGCTCGTGCTCTCTGCAGATCACCGGGAGGAGCGTGTGGACTGCCGCCCCAGTGACGGGATTGCACTCGCCCTCCGGAATGGTGCTCCCATGTATGTCGATGAAACGGTTCTTGAGAGCGCGGGGCAGGCATTCGGGGACCTGCCTCCCATGATCGATATCGGGATCTTTTTGAGAAAATAATAAGGGGAAATTATTTCCGCCGCTTCGAAAGTTCGTCCATCACATCGGCAAGGTCGATATCTGCCGCACGGAGCGCGACGAGCAGGTGATAGATCAGGTCGGATGCCTCCTCAACCGTGCGTTCGGGAACATTGTTTTTTGCCGCGATGATGAACTCGGCAGACTCCTCACCCACCTTTTCGAGCACCTTGTCGATCCCTTTTGCATCCGAAAGGAGCCGGCTCGTATAGGAGTTCCCGGATGGGTGAGCTGCCCGTTCATTGATGATCTCCCACAGATCTGCAAGGATTGCCGGGTCGATTCTTCCGGTCATGGCATCACCGGCACAAGGAGAACCTCGCCCACGTCAAACCCGAAGAATCGCCGGCAGAGGATGCGGGCCTTCTCGATATTGCACCCGCCCTTGCCGATCGCGATGCCGAGATCGCTCTTCTTCTTCACAAGGACGCTGACCGGGCTGCTATTTGTCCCGAATTCGATCCCTGCCACCTCAGCAGGCTTGAAGATGTTTGCCACAAATGCTTCGGGGGTTTCCGCGTATTCCACCATTTCAATCCTTTTGCCCAGCACGTTCTGCAGCCGCCTGATGTTTTCACCCTTCTTCCCGATGGCAAGCCCCATGTCACCCTGCCTGATGACGTAGATAACCCGTTCGAAACGGTCATCGATCACGCAGTCCAGCGCAGTTGACCTAGTGAGGATTCTCAACTCCTCAATGTACCTGCGCTCCTTAAAACCGATATTGCGCTCCATTTTCGATCATTCCTATTGTATCCGCAATTTTTTGGGATATTCGATACTTGGATGAACAGTATTGATGCCAGAATTTTCCGGACTCAAGTCATTGTTTTAATGAAATAGTCACACACTGCTTGGGTAAAAAGATTGTGAAAAGAGATCTGGGGATTATCGAAAAAGGTAGTTGACAGACACGGTGGCGCTCACCGTTACGTCACCCGGCTGGATGGGTGTAGGCGCAGCAGCCTTCATCATATCCCCTGCCATGTAGTTCTCGTACAGTACGGGAGTATACCCACTGCTGATATCGACATCCCTGATATTGGTAATCTGGACCCCGAGAGCAGATGCAACGGTATCGGCATCCGCACGGGCGCGGGCAACCGCCTTTTTCAGGGCTTCGGTGCGTAGGACCTGGGCCTGTTCGTCCGACAGCATAAACTGGATCGAGCTTGCCTGATTGATGCCGTTTGCCACCGCGATATCGATCACGTCACCGGTTTTGCCCACGTCATGGAGGGTGACGGTAAGCGTATTGGTTACACGGTATGAGCGGTTCTTCTGGTCCAGTGGCGATTTGGAGTCGATATAGACCGGGTAAATAGTGTATCCTGTGGTCTTGAGCGCCTCTTTGGGGATCCCCGCAGCGACTAGCGCATCGATCACCTGTGTCATACGCACAGCATTGTCCTGCTGGGCGGTTTTCACATCAGGGTTTTCCGTCTCGATCGCAAGCGAGACCTGCGCACGGTCAGGTGTCCCGATCACGTTTCCGTTCCCGCTCGCGTGGATCACGCGGTCGCTGCCGGAATCGAGGGGAGAGGCAGCTGCACAGCCGATCACAGCAGCCGCAACAAGGAGGACAGTCGCAGAAAGGATAGCAATCTTTCGCATCATGATTATCGGCACAATATTGTGGCGCGATCTGGTTAAAGATTACTTAAACTGCGAAATATTTTGCAGCCTTCACGTCTGGTGCAGCAGGAACCAATGCACCAAAATTACATTAGTCCGCCCCTTCCATAGTACAGCGGAACAGCATGGGAGCAACGATCACAGAGAAGATTTTCTCCGGTAAATGCCAGCGGGATATCAGGGCAGGCAGTGTCGTGATGACACCGGTCGACGGGGCGATGATCCATGACATCACCGGTCCCCTTGCCATCCAGAAGTTCTACGAGATGGGAGGGGAGCATGTCTTTGATCCAAAGCTCATCATCATGCTCTTTGACCACCAGATCCCGGCAGATTCGATCGAAGCAGCAAAGAACCATGTATACATGCGGAAATTCGCTGCGGAACAGGACATCCATAACTATGATATCTGCGAAGGGGTATGCCACCAGATCGTTATGGAGAAGGGGCATGCCGCACCCAGCGAGATCATCGTTGGTGCCGACTCCCACACCTGCATGTACGGGGCAGCGGGCGCCTTTGCAACGGGCATCGGGTCGACTGATATGGGATTTGTGCTCAAGTTCGGTGCACTCTACTTCCGGGTGCCTGAAAGCATCCGGGCGGAAGTGAACGGGACGTTCCAGCACCGGGTCGGGGCAAAGGACCTGATCCTTTCCATTGCTGCAGACCTCGGTGCTGATGGTGCGACCTACAAGGCGATCGAGTTCTGCGGGAAGACTATCCGGCTCCTCGGTATGCCGGGCAGGATGACCTGCTGCAACATGGCGATCGAGATGGGAGCAAAAACGGGTATCATTGCGCCTGATAAGGTGACATGG
>JAPKXX010000095.1 GCA_026394595.1 Methanoregula sp.
CATGGGGTAGGGCGGATTCGAACCGCCGTCAAAGCGTCCCAAACGCTCTAGGATGGACCAGGCTACCCTACTACCCCGCGCACCAACATTATTGCGCCGGACGGTACAAATACCTGCCGTTTTTTGGGCATTCAGACCGGCAGGGGCTCTGTATCCGTATCGCTCACGACCGTTCCCGTATATCTTCCAAAAAACACTGCGGAGCGCAGGTTCTCCGGGTCCGTGCCATCCAGCACAACGAGGGGGATTCTGCTGCGCTCGACCACGCGGGCGGCGATGATATCGAGCACGGTGTTAAGACCGGCAACAAGATGCGCCTTCCCGACGATTTCTATGAGCTGGCGTGGCGTGAGGCGGTCGTACCTCACCGCTTTTTTATCCTTCTTCGGGTCAGCGGAATAGATCCCGTCAACAGAAGTCACGTTGATGAATACACTGGCACGGACGCGCTCTGCAAGCACCGCAGCAACTGCGTCCGTGGTCTGCCCCGGTGTGATCCCCCCCATCACCACGCATTTCCTGTGCTCTGCGAACTTTTTTGCCTCCGCGTGACTTTCGGCAACCCGCGGATAGGCATCATCTCCCATGGCGGCAACCAGCATCGTCGCGTTGAGCCGGGTGATCAGGATCCCGATCTCGTCTCCAGTACCATCGTCGATACCCAGCGTACGTGCCGCATCAATATACCGGCGGGCTTCTCCTCCCCCTCCGACAACCACAAAAAGCTGGTGATGGGACGCGATCTCCCGCAGTACCGGCACGTATTTCAGGATACGGTTTTTTTCCAGTGAGGGGACCAGGATGGAGCCACCCAGCGAGATGACGACCTTCTTCATTGCACTAGTTTTTGTGCCGGATGCTCATATAGAGTTGTTGAATATGAACTACTGTCCGGTCTGCAAGAGCTCCGATATATTTCCGGTAGCCGGAGGATATATGGGGCAGGTCTATTTGTGCAAAAACTGCAAATACCGAGGCTCCTTTGTCCTTGAAGCCGATGAAAAGGATGATGAGCTTAAAAAATCCTGAATCTTTTTGTGTGGGTCCGGCTGCCATGCATGAAGCGCTCCAGTACCAGAAGGCTCAGGAGGGCGGGGTGAAATGTTCGCTCTGCAACCACCGCTGTGTTATCAATAGTGGAAAGCATGGCATCTGCGGGGTGCGTTTCAACGAGAACGGGACACTCTATGCTGCCACGTACGGGAAGATCAGCGCCGAGGCAGTTGATCCGATCGAAAAGAAACCTCTGTTCCATTTTCTCCCCGGCACCCTCTCCTATTCACTTGGCGGGATCGGGTGCAACTTCCATTGCCAGCACTGCCAGAACTGGCATATCTCGCGTGCGGTGCTCGAAAAAGCTGCCCTGCGGGATCTTTCTCCTGAAGAAGGAGTGCGGCGGGCGGCTGCAAGTGGGAGTGCGAGCATCTCGTGGACCTATAACGAGCCAACAATCTGGCACGAGTACACTCTTGACATGGGTGCACTCGCCCGTGCACAGGGGCTCGGGACAATCTACATCACAAACGGCTACATAACGGAAGAAGCGCTGCGGGAGCTCGCACCGATGCTTGGTGCGTTCAGGGTGGATATCAAGGCATTCTCCGACGACTTCTACAAAAAAATATGCGGAGCCCGCCTCCAGCCGGTGCTTGATTCCGCGGCGCTTGCCCGGACGCTTGGCATGCATGTCGAAACAGTAACACTCGTCATCCCCGGGCTCAATGATACGATGGAAGAGATGGAGTCACTGATCCGGTGGGTGATCGAGCACTTAGGGCCCTCGACACCAATGCATTTCTCACGGTTCCATCCCGATTATAAGATGACTGATCGCAGTGCAACGCCGGTAGCTGTACTGGAAAAGATATACACAAGGGCAAAGGAACTGGGCCTTAAGTTCCCGTACCTTGGCAATGTATTCAACCACCAGTTCGAAAATACCTATTGCCCCGTCTGTGGTGCACTGCTTATCGAGCGACAGGGATTTGTGAGCCGGTGTAAAGAACTCGATGGGCAGGAATGCAAAAACTGCGGGGAGAAGATCGAGATCATTACGCATGTCACCTGACGACGAAAGTGAACCATGTTTTATCACGGACCGCATGCTGGGCACACTCACCCGGTACCTCCGGTTCATGGGTTATGATACGATCAGCGCGAACGGGTTTACGCAGGGTAATGCAAAGGAGGATACCCTGCTCCTTGATATCGCGGCAGGGGAGCACCGCGTCCTTCTCACCCGGGACACTGAGCTTGCACATCGCGGGAAGGATCATGCGGTACTCATCAGATCTGATGACGTGATAGCACAGGTGCAGCAGCTCATCGACTGCAGGCTGGTGAAGCGGCGGTTGCCGATGAGCCGGTGCTCGTTGTGCAACACCCCGCTCCGTGCTGCATCTCGCAACGAGATAGCGGGTGCAGACTATGCGCCACGCGATGGGACGGGATTTGTGTTTTACTGGTGCGAACAGTGCGGGAAACTGTACTGGAACGGGTCACACGGGAAGCGGTTGATGGAGAGGATTGTGGGAGAGGGGATATAAGGGCGAAAAAAACGAGGGGATATCCGGTTCTTGAACCTGACGCATTCCCCTTTATCACGTGCTTTTTTTTTATTTTGGCTAAACCAATTTTTTTATAACGGATACAATCCGAAAAGTTCAACCGATTTGCACCCCCAGCAGGAATATATCGTATCGGTTCTGCAGTCCGCTGAGGCGTGTGCAGACCATACAGGAGCATCTCATGATCGACCAACTGCTCAAAGGCAACGAACAATTCAGGAAAACAACGTTTAAGGGCAATATCCAGCGGTACACGGAACTGACAAAAGGACAGCAGCCTCCTGTCCTCTGGATCGGCTGCTCCGATTCCCGGATCCAGACCGGGCACATCACCGGTACACAGGCCGGTACCCTGTTCATGCACCGGAACATCGGCAACATGGCACCGGCCAATGACTGGAGCCTTGCTACTGTACTGGAGTACGGGATAAAGCACCTGAAAGTGCAGCACATTGTCATCTGCGGGCATTCAGACTGTGGCGCAATCAAGGCGCTGGACAAGGAGCTGGACGACACCTATGTCCCCAACTGGCTGAACAATGCCATCGAGGCAAAGAAACGGGTGGACGCAAAGATCAAACCCCCAAAAACCCCGCAGGAGCAGAAGGAGCGCTCAAAGATGATTGAGCAGGAGAATATCAGGCTCCAGATTGAGCACTTGCGGACGTACCCGCTCGTAAAGAAAGCAGAACAGGAAAAGAAGATCCGGATCCACGGTCTCTATTACGATCTCGAGACCGGGGCGCTGACCCGGGTTATGTGACCCTACAGGATTTTTTCAATCTCTCTTTTTATCCGGTCAAGCGCAATCCGCCCGACGGGTGTAACCCTGCCGTTGACAATTACCATAGGGAGCGCCGGGTGGTGCATTTCGATGATTGTTTTGATATGCGGGGGGGTGCCGTTGTCAAGGAGTGTAAGTTGCAGTGTTACTCGACTCCCGTACTGCTGGTTGAGGGCCTTTTTTAATGCATCAAACGCCGCAGTCAGCTTCCCTGTGGGGTAACAATCGGACAGTCCGCAGGTGCGCTCTTCGGTGCAGGGGAACGGGGAACAATCAGCATTTTCAAAGCCGGCAATCTCAATCTGAACTGGATCTGCCATGCCTGATAGGTTGGTTAAATCGGTATTTGAGGGTTGGGAACCGAGCAATAGTTCGGGCAAACAGGTTCCTGTGGTGAAAAAATACAGGTTAAAGGAACCGTTCGAACCGGTCCTTTTTCACCTTGCATATGGGGCAGGTTTCCGGGGGTTGTTCCCGGGCGCAGAGATACCCGCATACCCTGCAGCGCCAGACGGGGAACGGCAGCGCTGTAAGGCGAGCTGATCCTTCCAGGGTCATTATTTGAGGATTTTTACGGTCTGCCCGGGAAGGACGGCGCTCAGGTATCGGTGAGAGTTTCTGTTGCCCGGTAACGATCGCCTCGCTGACATAGAGGGCGCAGTAACACGCCCCGAAATCATTGAGATCCGGATCCCGGTAATCGCAGGGGCAGATAATATCGAGATCCTCCTCCTTTTTACCGGTAGCGAGCCGGCACGGGCATGCCCGGTAGCCATATCTCTGCTCATTTTTTAAAAGACCCCGGACGAGGTTTTTCGTAAAATCACTGTCAGGATTGAGCCGGTACCCTCCTTCGGCTGCCTCTTTTTTCAGGGTTTGGTATGTTGCATCGATAACCGCATCGGTTATAACCGGCAATGTCATGTTCCGAATGCCTCCCTGATCTGGTTCTCCTGGAACCCGATGATGCACCGCTTGTCGTTGATGACAAGCGTGGGAAATGATCCTTTCGGGTTGCATTTCTCCATATCCGAAAGCGCCGTTTCCTGCTCGTTTCCCTCAAGCAGGTCCAGATACACAAAATCAAACCCGATGCCGAGTTCCTTAAGAAGTTGTTTGGTTTTATTGCACCACTGGCAGGTGCTTAATGCATATAGCATCACACCGCCCACATCTTTACCACTGATATGTTCGATTCCCATGATCGTTCTCGCGTTTTTTAATGGCAGAATATTACGATGTATACTATTTAAAAATGGGGATAAAGGCGAACCCAAGGTCAAAAAAAGGGAGATGATCTCAGTTCTTCAATACATGAAGTAAAATGACGATGTTTACCGGTTCCGCATCATCACCTCGATATCTTCCAGCAATGCCTGAAGGTCTTCCTCGTGTTCGACCTCCTGCTGGAGGATGGTAAGGATGACGTTGTAGGTGACCGGGTCCTTGTCCTTGGTCTTTTTCAATAATGCATTGTAGCTCTTGATTGCACATTGTTCGCCCTTGATGTTCTGCTCAAGCACCTTGATCACATACGGGTCATCAGGCGCGTCATACCCGCAGTTCGTGAGTTTGTACCACTCCTGCGGTTTTGTCACCGGTGTCCCTCCGAGCTGGATGATACGGGTCGTGAGCAGGGTTGCATGGGCCAGCTCTTCGGTTGCGTGGAGCGTGAGTTCAGAGATCACGGCTTCCTTGTTGGGTCCCCGCACCACCTTTGACCCGATCCAGTACTGGTAATACGCGAGCCATTCATCGCTGAATGCCTTGTTGAGCAGTTTGACCAGTTCTCCGACATTGGTATCTACAATTTTTCTTCCTAATGTTCCCATGTAGTTCACCTTTTTTCATGTAAGGTACGTGAATATCAACACTGTATCTTTTTATTCGTATGCCTTGTACGATTGGTCTGCCGGTCGAGCGAATCATAAAATCTTTATCATTCTCACCTTCTCCAATAGAACCTTGAATAAGACTGAACGTGAAGCGTTTTTTTAAGTGCATCCTGCAGGGATTACCGAGGCATTTCCACTATCGTTAATAACTTATCAGGCACATTGGATATGGAAATCATGAAGGCGGTTCTGGGTCTTGAAGATGGTCAGTATGTTGTCGGGGAGGGATTTGGAGTCGAAGGGGAGGTCGCCGGTGAACTGGTGTTCAATACCCAGATGACCGGCTACATGGAATCCCTCACCGACCCCAGTTATTTCGGTCAGATCCTGATGTTCACCTTTCCCCTCATCGGCAACTATGGTGTTGACACGCAGAACTTCCAGAACCCAAATGTCTGCGCCTTAGGCTGCATTACAAAGGAAATATGTGAAAAACCCGACACCTCCCCGTCGATCCGGACATTTTTTGAAGAACACGAGCTTCATGGACTTACCGGTATTGACACCCGTGCACTTACCATCAAGACCCGTGTTTACGGCACAATGCGGGCGGCGCTCGTCGTCGGGAGTGAAGATGGAGAGTATGCAGTTCAGCTCGCAAAAAAGGCACCGGACATTTCTGATATCACCCCCATTCCTCAGGTTTCCTGTAAAAAATCCTACCATATCAAGGGAAAGGGAAAACGGATCGCAATCATCGATCTCGGTATAAAAAGGAATATGATCACCAGCCTTTCACGCAGGGGTGGAGATCTCCATGTGTTCCCGCACGATGCAACCCCGGATAAGATCCTTGCGTGCAAACCCGATGCGCTTTTCATCAGCAACGGTCCTGGCGACCCGAAACAGGCCAAAGCAGCAATCGCCTGTGTAAAATACCTTGTTGGACAGTTACCCGTCTTTGGCATTTGCATGGGAACCCAGATCTCTGCATTAGCAGTCGGGGGCGACACGTACAAACTGAAATTCGGTCACCGCGGTGCCAACCAGCCGGTGCGGTATACGGATGGACGGATCTTCATCACGACCCAGAACCATGGATTTGCGGTGGATGCCGAATCGCTTCCTGATGGCTGCAAAGTCTCGTACACCAATGTAAACGACGGCACGGTAGAAGGGTTTGAGAACGAAGACCTCGAGCTCACCACAGTACAGTTCCATCCCGAAGCATTCGGCGGTCCGAGAGATACAGAAATGCACTTCTTTGACTCGCTTTTCCGGAGGATTGCCTGATGCCCAGAAAGGTACACATCAAAAAAGTGCTGCTCATCGGATCAGGACCGATCCAGATCGGGCAGGCGGCGGAATTTGACTTTTCCGGTTCCCAGGCATGCCGTGCGCTGCGCGAGGAAGATGTGAAGGTTGTCCTTGTAAATTCAAACCCTGCAACGATCATGACGGACCCGGAGATGGCGGACGAGATCTACATCGAACCACTGAAATCAAACATCATTGCAAAGATCATCGAGAAGGAGAAACCTGACGGGATCCTATCCGGTATGGGCGGGCAGACCGGACTCAATCTCACAGCAGAGCTTGCTGAGATGGGGGCGCTGAAAGGGGTCGAGATCCTCGGTACCCCTCTTGAAGCAATCTATAAAGGAGAGGACCGGGAAAAATTCCGGGACCTGATGCTGTCGATAGGTGAACCGGTCCCGAAGAGTACGGTTCTTAATAATCTCAGTCAGATTGACGAAGCTATTTCTGCAGTGGGTCTCCCCGCAGTGGTGCGTCCTGCATACACGCTGGGCGGCGCTGGCGGCGGCATTGCCCTCACCCGCGAGGAACTGGTCAGGATCGTGGAACTGGGGCTCTCCCGCTCGCGCATCCACCAGGTGCTTATCGAACAGAGTGTCATGGGGTGGAAAGAGGTCGAATTCGAGGTGATGCGGGATGAATCTGACACCTGCATTATTGTCTGCGGTATGGAGAATGTGGATCCCATGGGTATCCACACCGGTGAGAGCGTGGTCGTCGCCCCGATCCTTACCCTCCGGGATGATGAATTCCAGATGCTTCGCAGTGCTGCGATCAAGATTATCCGTGCGCTCGATGTCCAGGGCGGTTGCAATATCCAGTTCGCATTCCAAAACGGGAATTACCGGGTCATTGAGGTCAACCCGCGCGTCTCCCGTTCATCCGCACTTGCATCAAAAGCAACAGGTTATCCTATTGCACGGGTCGCCGCCAAAATCGCGATCGGACTGCACCTCGACGAGATCATGAATACGGTCACCGGCTGCACTCCTGCATCATTTGAACCTGCCATCGACTATGTGGTCGTGAAAGTCCCGCGGTGGCCGTTTGACAAGTTCAAAGGGGCGGACCGGACGCTCTCCACCTCGATGAAGAGCACCGGTGAGGTGATGGCGATCGGGCGCAACCTCGAGGAGGCGTTCATGAAGGCGAAGCGTTCGATTGATACTGATGTGACGCCGCACACCAACCCAAGCGAGATCCGCATGATCCTCTCCCGCCCCACGGATGAGAGGTTCCACTGCCTCTTCGATGCGTTCCGGCAGGGTTTCTCTATTGACGAGATCGTTCAGCTCACCTCAATCACGCCGTTCTTTTTAGAGAAGATCAAAAACATTGTCGAAATGGAAACGCATCTTGCAGCACACCATGAGCCATCTGATATTATCGCAGCAAAAAAGTACGGATTTTCCAATGCCGAGATTGTAAAGATCACCGGGCTCTCATTGGAAAGAATTGAAGAAATTGCAGGCGTCCCGGCATACAAGATGGTGGACACGTGTGCCGCCGAATTTCCTGCAAGCACGCCGTATTTTTACTCCACATATGAGCAGGTGTGCGAGATAGTTCCCGATAAAAAACAGAAGATCCTGATCCTGGGTTCAGGTCCCATCCGTATCGGGCAGGGTATCGAGTTTGATTACTGCACTGTCCATGCAGTCAAAGCCCTGCGCGAGGAAGGGGTTGAGGTCCATATTGTCAACAACAACCCTGAGACCGTATCCACAGACTTTGACACCTCGGACCGGCTCTTCTTTGAGCCGATGCAGCTTGAAGACGTGGCTAACATCCTCAAAAAGGACAACTACTACGGGGTGATGGTCCAGTTCGGTGGACAGAATGCGGTAAACCTCGCCGTCCCCATCGAAAAAGAGATCCGGCGTATCGGGTTGTCCACAAAAATCCTTGGCACCAGTCCGGACGCGATGGATATCGCCGAAGATCGCGACCGGTTCAGTATCCTTCTCGATCAGCTTAAAATTCCCAGCCCGCCCAACACATCCGCGTATTCTGAATCTGAAGCAAAGCAGAAAGCAGAGAAGATCGGGTACCCGGTTCTTGTCCGCCCCTCGTATGTTCTCGGTGGCAGGGCAATGGAGATCGTCCATGACGCAACAGAACTTGAACTGTACATGAAGGAGGCGGTGAGGGTGAGCCGGAACCATCCGGTGCTGATCGATTCCTATCTCCA
>JAPKXX010000026.1 GCA_026394595.1 Methanoregula sp.
CGGCTCATCAACGAGCTGAAGGTCGATGAGATGGAGATGCAGATCCGGCTTGGCAAGGTGATCGATAAGGTCAACAAGCTGATCAAGGGCATGAACGAGGATGCGTACAACAACGGCTGGAAACTTGACGCTTCCCTGGGCTCGGTTGCTTTTGGCTCCGCACTCTACAACTGGGCGGTTTCGGTGCCGTTCATGAAGAAAAGTGGCATCTCATTCAAGGACGTATATGAAAAATGCAAGTCGGGGGATATGAAGTACCTCGCGAAAAACAGCCCGCTTTGCGATGTCGTCCTTGACATGGTCGTCCATCACCTCCCCGATCCGCTCGAATCCCAACCGCGCCGTATCAGGGTCATCTGGCACGGTGACAAGGAGTCGGTTGAAGGGAAGGCGATGCTCTCCTGCGATCCGAATGGTCCGGTGGCACTGATGGTAACGGACATTTCCTTTGATCCGCATGCCGGTGAGGTGGCGACCGGGCGCCTCTTTTCCGGAAAGCTTAAACGCGGTGACGGGCTCTACGTGATGGGCACAGCAAAGAAAGAGAACCGTCTCCAGCAGGTCGGTATCTTCATGGGACCGAAGCGTGTCGAGGTCGAGGAGATTGTCGCCGGCAATATTGCGGCTGTCACCGGTCTCAGGGACGCTATCGTCGGTTCCACGGTCACAAATCTTATGGAAATGACGACATTTGAGTCGCTCAAGCACTATAGTGAGCCGGTCATGACGGTTGCCGTTGAGGCAAAGAACATGAAGGATCTGCCAAAGCTCGTCGAGGTGCTGCGTCAGGTGGCAAAGGAAGACCCGACGCTCTCTATCTCGATCAACGAGGAGACCGGCGAACACCTCATTTCCGGAATGGGTGAGCTGCACCTCGAGATCATCACCGGGCGTATCAAACGTGACAAGGGTGTTGAGATCGTCACATCCGAACCGATCGTTGTCTATCGTGAGACGGTCACGTCCAAGGTGGAATCTGTTGAGGGGAAATCGCCCAACCGGCATAACCGCTTCTACTTTGACCTTGAGACTTTGCCCGATGCAATCGTAAACCTTATCAAGAGCGGCGAAGTTTCAATGAACCAGCAGATGCTCGAGCGCCGTGACGTGCTGATGAAAGCAGGCATGGAAAAGGACGAGGCAAAGAACATCAAGGATATCAAGGGTACCAACATGCTCATCGATATGACCAAAGGTGTCCAGTACCTCAACGAGACGATGGAACTGATCATCGAGGGGATTCATGAGGCGCTCGCGGGCGGTCCGCTTGCTGACGAGCCTGTCCAGAACCTGAAGATGCGGCTTGTGGATGTGAAGCTGCACGAGGATGCGATCCACCGCGGCCCGGCGCAGGTCATCCCGGCTGTACGCAGCGCCATCAAGGCGGGTATGCTGATCGCCGGGGACTCGCTCCTTGAGCCGGTCCAGAAGATCCAGATAACGGTACCTATGGACCAGATGGGCGCTGCAACCTCCCAGATCCAGGGGCGGCGTGGGCAGGTCTTTGACATGGCAAGTGAGGGAGATACCGTCACTGTTGTCGGCAAGGCACCGGTCGCGGAACTCTTTGGGTTCTCCGGCGATATCCGGTCCGCAACCGAAGGGCGTGCGATGTGGAACACCGAGTTTGCCGGGTTCGAACTCGTCCCGAACAATATGGTCAAGGAAGTTGTACTCTCGATCCGCAAGCGCAAAGGCTTAAAAGAGCAGCTCCCGACACCGGGCGATTATCTTTCTGCATAATTTATCCCCCCTCTTTTTTCTCTGGTCTCATTTTTTAATTCGCAGATTGCTGCAGTTTTTTGGCACTGTGGAAATGCTAAAGAAAATAGTTCTTAACGCTCCCCAAGGCCCCGGTACTCACTTTACCCCAGCTGCTGTCACGCCCCATCGTGTGATAGTCAGGCAAAAAGGTCAGAGAAAGATAAAATGAAATAAAGTTTTCTGCACAGCCGTATTTTTTTTAAATACCGAAATGGTAAACATCCATCACACTGAATTTTACCGTAATGACAGAGGATAAATTAAAAATCGTCGTATTCGGGGCGTTTGGCGCGGGAAAAACAACGCTTATCCAGACCCTTGACCCCCCAGTCTAAACATGTGGAGGCAGAGGGTGTGGGAGGAAGCACGACAATTGCGCTTGATTTCGGGAAGGTGGAAGTAAACGGGCGGCATGTCTACCTTTTCGGGACACCGGGCCAAGAGCGGTTTGAGTTTGCCCGCCAGATCATCGGAACGGGTATGGACGGGGCGATCCTGCTTACTGATGCGACATCACCGGTCGATGAGTTCGTCCGGCACCTCTACGATTCGCTCGCCGGCGAGAACATACCGTTTGTCGTGATGATCAACAAGTGCGAGGAAGCCGGGGCGCAGCCGGACTTGATCAGGAAGCACCTGGCAGGAGCGCCGGTGCATACCATTTCGGCAAAGGACTACCGGAAAGCGTTTGACGCCCTGTGTACGTTTGTCGCAACGCTCCCCATGGGGCACGGGTACGTGCACCATGATCTCTCATAAATGTTTTTTGCCTCTTCGTCATTTCGAGTGGGTTAATTGGTTGTTATAATCATCTCATGAACACGGTCACGGAACCGCCGCCGGGGCGCCCTTTGGGGGCGGCGGCACAATCGTTTACGGGGGTATGGGGGCGAAGTCCCCCCCCTCAATATAATAAACATCTGAGCGGAATTACCCACTTATTTTGACGAAGAGCCTGTTTTTTTAATAGTTCACTCCACGTCAACCTGATTGGTTTCTTTGGAGAGGAAATACCCCAGGATCGTCCGGATAAGCACAACTGCCCCCAGTGTGATGAGTTCATCTTTTGAAGGGGCAGGTTCGCACCCCTTTCTATCGGGTTTTTTTATACCATGATATCAAGAGTGATGATAGAAGGAAGGATCGAGCATATGATAAGCACAGCCTCAGGTGACCATCGGGAGAGTTTCCTGAACGCCCAGCCATATTCCGGCTGGTTTCAACAACATCAGGGCACCCCCAAGGGGATGTGAAATTGTGGTAAATGAAGCGGCTCTGGAACAATACCGCCGCGGGACGGCGCTTGTCTGTGTCGGAAGATACGCGGAGGCGATCACCTGCTTTGACCATGCTCTCGAACTCGGGCCTGAGAACCCGGAAGCGCTCATCGCACTTGGTGCAAGCCTCGACCGTCTCGGGCTTTTTCATGAAGCGATCACCTGTTGCGAGCGGGCCCTCGCTATCGATCCACATCAGACCGATGCCTGGTTCATGAAAGGGCTCGCACTGTTCCGGCTTGCACAGTACCCGGATGCGCTCCCCTGTTTTGATGAGGTGGTTGGGTGTGATCCCAATCATGCCGAGGCGTGGTATATGAAAGGCAACACCCACTACCTGCGGGGCGAGCTGGAGGGAGCGATCCGGTGTTATGACGAGATACTCAGGGTCCGCCGGCGATACCCGAAAGCGCTCTACAACAAAGGTGTGGCTCTCGTGGATCTCGGTGATTATGATGAGGCAGTCCGGTGGTATGATGAATGTCTTGCAATCAACCCGGGTGTTGCGATCGTCATGACGAACAAAGCGGTTGCGCTCGCAAGGCTCATGCGGTATCAGGAAGCCGAGGTATTATTGCGTGATGCACTCGATATTGACCCGCAGGACACCACAGCCTGGAGCAACCTCGGGCTTTGCTTAAGCCGGCTCGAGCGCGAACAGGAAGCGATGCAATGTTTCGAGAAGGTACGGGAGCTCACCATTATGCGGGACGGGCGCGAGATCGCCCGATGATACTTCCCTCCCGCCGATATGGCATACCTCAAGATGCGACAATTATTGAACAGTTGAGAGAAACGATTGAATTAATGAGATTTTCTCCAGAGCCTAATTCCAACCAATTCAAATCAGACAGCATTAAGAGAATGCAAACGAAGCATAGAAATAATTCATGAAAGTTATCGAATATACTCCAAAAATCACACGCAGGCAAATCCTTGTATCGATCATGGCAGGGGGCGGGCTTGGATTATTGCTTCAGGGAGTTGTGTGGTTTTTTGGAAATTTGAGATATATTCCGCTGATGGTTTTCTCTCTTGGGGCATTTTTTTTCCTGACATTCATTTACCTGCGAAAAAACTAAGACGTCAAATACTTCCCAGCCATTCAGGTCCAGTGACATTTTGACTCTTATTCACAGGGAACTGAATGCAATGTATCACACAATAGAAAAAAATTCGTGAGATCGCACATCGCAGTCACAGTTCTGTGTATTATTATGGCACTACCCCATAACAGGCACTGAATTATCGCCGATACCAAATCCAAAGGACTATGGCAATAAATGACGGAACCTACACCTATGGATACTAACAGCGTGTTGCAGGTCCTTGCGGTCTTGATCGAAATTATCGTTGCACTCGCCGGCGTGAGACTTGCCACAAAAGGAAAGAAGTACTATGGCTGGTGGATTGCGCTTACGTTTGCCCTGTATGTGGTCTTTGACCTGTCGCGGCTTGAGCTTCTTCCGAAGAGCGAAGAGGTCATCTCGCCCCTGTTCCTGATTGCCAGCCTCTCCATCCTATATGCAGTCTGGCTGATCGGTTGTGAAGTCATCCCGAGCCGAAGGTATGACCTGTAGAGAAAAACAGATCACCCATTTATGACCGCACCATTCCAGTAACACTTATCATGGGGGATGATGGATTCACTGTTGGTATTATGACACAAAAAGAAACGTTTCACGGTGTTCCGGGCATCCTGCGCCCGTTTAAGGAGTATGTAGAGGCAAAGGGATTGAAAAAAGCGGACCAGATCGTGTACTATGGAGTCCCGGGCACCTGCACACCGTTTATTGAGCTCCTCGGCTTTGCAATTCGTTCGCTTGAGCTGGAGCAAGTATATGTACCAATGGTGGACGAGAGCAAGGCAAAAAAGATCCAAGGGGTCCCCGAGGTCGGAATGCAAGTGAGTGCTACTGCAGCTACTCTTAATCCCAAGGTTCTTGTGATCATGGGCGGACTCTCAATGCCGAACGTCCCGGTCAAGGCAGAGCAGGTGAAGGCGGTCATTGACAAGCATCCGGGTGCCATAATTATCGGCGTCTGTTTCATGAAGATGTTTGAAAAGGCGGGGTGGGTGAAAACAATATCGTTCGATCTTCTCATCGACGCAAATATCGATCCTGTCGAAGTCATAAAGAAGTAACTCAGGATCTTTACCAACAGTTAATTTTAATTTTTATTATAAAAGAAAAAAATTTAGATGTATGGGTTGCGGAGTGCCTTGCCCACACCGAAGGTCTTGCGGCCCTCGAGAGTTGCTTTGTTCTTCGTGATCTTCTCGTTTGTGAGCTTGGTGACGAGTTCAAGACCGGGCTTGACCTTCTCGATTGGCTGGGTCTCGAAGCACCCTGCTGCCATCGCCTTTGCCCAGACCGAGTCACCGATCTTGCTTCTCACAAAGACCGTGCTCCAGCCATCGGGGCTGCCCACAGATCCTGTCGAGATGTCAGCGAGGTTTGCAACGTAGTCTAGACAGACATGGCATCCGGGCTGCTCGTACTTGTGGGTCACTTTCAGCGGGAGCTGGACGACCTGTCCGCGCTTCCCGATGACCCAGAACTTGCCCTTGCCGATCTCCATCTTCTTGACCGCTTCCATCTTCATTGCTGCATGGTCTTCCACGAGCTGAAGGATACTCTGGTACGGGAAGTTCTCCATACAGAAGATACCGACCGCAAGAGCGATACTGGCACCGACATCACGGGCACCGATCGGGTACAGCTGGAGCTTGCGGACAGCCTGCATCTGACAGGGGGTTCCGACAATGCCAACCTTGTCCAGACCGAAGCTGCGGGTTGCCTCCTTGATCAAGGAAACGTTCGGGCTGATGTTGTACTTGGTACCGCGTGCCTCAAACAGTTCAGCTTTTGTTGAGACAACAGCAGGAATCGACCTCCATGGCTCAAGATCGTCAAGTGTTGGGTTGAATGCCATGCACTTTGACGGGTTCTTTAAGGCAAATTCCTTGCTTACTGCGACAATGGCTCCATCAATGATACCCTCATCGAGCGCGAATGCAAACAGCTGGGTGACGATACCGCCATCCTGTGCGCTCTTTAAAAGCTCCTTGTTGGTGCTCCGTGCTGACACGCATGTCTTGTAATTACCGAGTTCTGTTCCCATTTCAATCACCTCACTGAAGCGCCGCCATTATGGCTTCGTTGATCGCCTCATATGCAGACACGACGTCGATGCTGAACCAGCTCCGCGGGCACTGGTTGTAGCACGCACCGCACTTGATGCACAGGTCGCGCACGCCCTGAGGCTTCCCATACTCGTGGGTGATTGCACGGACCGGGCAGGCTGATGCACAGCTGCCGCATCCCATGCAGAGACCCTGGTTGATGACCTCGGTCATCAGGTCGCAGAAGCATGCGGTTGTACCTCTCTGTGCCGCCATCATGAGCGGTTTTAAGTAGTTGGTCGCAAGCTCCTTCTGCTCCTTGGTTCCCTTGAGCAGCAGGTATGCCATCACACAGACATTCCTGATGAGCTGGGGCGTCGGCGCACATCCGGGGATGTACACGTCGACCTTGATTATGTCCCCGACCGGCAGATAAGCTTCATGTGCCGGCTGGTTCTGCTGGCCACCGCGTGCAAACCGGGTGATGTTGCCATAGCAGGCGCATCCGCCGACTGCGACAACAACTGCCGCCTTCTCTCTTGTCTGCTTGATCTCTTCTACGGAAAGTTTGTCATTAATGCAGACAGAACCCTCAACGAGTGCAACATCCATCTTCGGGATGTGGCGCACATCGGCAAGTGTCAGACCGTATACAAGGTCTGCGTACCTGTCGAGGATCGTCAAGAGTCCACCGTAGTTGTCTGCCAAAGACACAAGACAGCCAGTACATCCACTCATGTGAATGTGGCCCACTGTACTCTTGTCTACCACAGGCTTAACCTCCTTTTTTGTTGTTTCTGTCGCTTTTGGTACGTCAGTTGATTTCGCTGGAGCAGCCGCAGGTTTCTGCGGTTCCTCGCTGACGTTCTTCTTGAAGACGCTTGATAGCAGTCCCATAATTCACCCCTATTGTTTCCAGTACAATCCGTACTGCTTTGGGTATAGCCTTTGAAACTTCATCCGAGAGCCCGATCTCCATCTCGGGATCGGTAACACGTTTTTGCTGGCATCCGATAACCATGATATCAATTTTATCGTTCAGGCGCTGGAGCGGTTCTGTCAGATCCCATGAGTGTGCATCGCGGTAACTTCCCGGTGGCAGATCTTCCACCCGGAACTTCGCGATCGAACCGGGCTCTGCACCAAAATCCGCGATATCAACAATCACGAGTTTCTTTGTCACTTCCGGGTCAAGGAGCGTGAAAATAAAGTGCGGGCCGCCA
>JAPKXX010000093.1 GCA_026394595.1 Methanoregula sp.
GTGAGTACGGGGTGCACCGCGCAGTATATCAAAAAAGTCAGCATGCTGCAATCGTGCATTCCCACCTCCTTACGCAGTCGCGGTTTCGCTTGTCCTTGATGAAGTCATCCCGAAAGACAATGAAGGTGGGATGTTCTGCCCAATTATCCGGGTGGTGAAAGGGCGCCCAGGTACGGATGAACTTGCAGAAAATGTTGCCCGGTGTCTGGCTGTTGCCCGGTTGTTTAGCGTGGGGGCATGGGACGTTTGCAGCAGGAAAGACGCCTGATGAAACCTACGTTTTGACCTCCGTTGCCGAACATTCCTGCCGGGTGCTTATAGTCTTTGAGGGGTTCAGGCAGAAAAAAAAGAATAAAAAGTGTTCCTATTTTTGCTGCCTGGGTGGCTGCAGCAGCTGGATCTCCCGGATAATCTCACGGTGGAAGACAAGGAGCATATCGGAGATCATACCGAACATGAAGATCTCGATACCAACCACGATGAGCAGTACGGTAAGGATCGTGAGTGGGATGTGATCAATGTTCCGGAACCATTCAAGGACAACATAAATCCCCGTAAGAATGCCCAGCAGGGTCGTAAACAGTCCCATCATGCCAAAATAAAACATCGGGTTGTTCACCCGCGCAAGACGGTAGATGGTGCTCACGATCTTGATACCGTCATGAAACGGCGATAGTTTTGTCGCGCCACCAGGACGACGGGAATATCTTATAGGCACAACCATGATCCGCTGCCCGTTGCGGACTGCTTCAACTGAGATCTCAGTCTCAATCTCAAATCCCCGTTCCTTGAGATGCATCTGCTGGATCGCGAGCTTGGTGAACGCGCGGTAGCCCGAGAGAATATCGTGAAGGTCCCGGCTGTGCGCGATCTTAAACAGGAGATTTAGCATGTGATTACCAAAGAGGTTGAGACGGGAAAATGACCCCTCCTCAGCGTTGATGAGCCGGTCACCAATCACCTGGTCAAATCCAAGAAAGAGGGGTGTTAACATTTTCTCGGAATCTTTTGCAGTGTATGTGCCATCGCCGTCCATCATCAGTATATAGGGCTGTTCAATGATCTCAAATGCCTCGATGATCGCATTGCCTTTACCCTTCCCTGACTGGGTACGGACATTGGCACCTGCCTCGCGGGCGGTTTTGACGGTATTATCCGTGCTCTTCCCGTCGACCACAAGGATGTTGTTATATCCCTGTGCCTTAAACTCCCTCACGACATTACCGATTGTCGGCCCCTCGTTTAATGTGGGGATCAGGACACAAACCTCATCTTTGTTGAATTTCATTGGTATAGTATTTTTTAACCAGTTGTCATAAGTGCTTCTATGCATATCCCGAAGAAAGGGCTCCGGGCGCTCGGTGTTGCGGAAAGTTATTCCGGGCGGACACAATCGACCCTTGCCGGAGTGGTCATGCGTAAGGACATGCGCATTGATGGCATTGTATTCGGGACGGCGACTGTCGGTGGGATGGATGCCACCGATACTGTGGTCGGGATGGTCCAGGCTCTGATGAGGCGGGACATCAATGTGATCATGCTCTCCGGTTGTGTGATCGCGTGGTTCAATGTGATCGACCCGGCAGTGGTCTTTCAGAAAACCGGAATCCCGGTTATCGGGATCACCTATGAGGAATCTGATGGACTTTCCAAAGATATACTCCACCACTTTCCCCATGATACCTGTCGGCTTGCTGCGTACGAACGGCTGGGTGATCGTATACCTGTGGTCCTGCACACCGGGCAGACTGTTTTTTTGCGCGGCTGGGGGATCGAACTTTCCGATGCCTCAAGGCTTTGCAATGATTTCACGCTCGAAGGAAAAGTTCCGGAACCTCTGCGTGTCGCACGACTCTGTGCACGCGGTTGTATGAAAAGGGAATGATCCGCCCCAGAATCTGAAATACTGACTATGCCCCTAAAGGAGATTTCATATTTTATTGAAAGAAAATTTGTAGATTGACTTTAATGATCGGGAGTTGAAAAGAATTGGTAAAACCTGCACCACTTGGACGTTGGGTCTGCCTTGAATGCCACTATATTTATGATCCTGCAAAGGGAGACCCCAAGGGGGGTATCCCCTCGGGGGTAGGATTCGAAGACCTCCCCGACATCTGGCGCTGCCCTGAATGCAATATACTCAAGATTAAAAAAGGAGTTTTTAAACGCCTGGACTGATCTCCTTTTTTATCCCTCTAACCTTTATTGGCTGAATATCTTCATGGGAAATGATATGTATGGCGCGAGATGTCTGTCCGGATGCCGTATCAGCGATATCAACCTGCACGGTGTCGGCTGGGAAAAACGTCCCGTCAGTAAAATCCAGCGCGATCATCTCAGCCGGCGCCCACGTTGAACCGCTGCACCCCGTCCCGCCCATCCACTGCACGCCGAAATGGGAGGTGCTGATGAAGTCATGCCCGTTCATGGTCTCGATATTGCAGTTGACCAGTGCTCCGTTGCGGTAAAAGACTGTTTTTAAGTTTTTATTCTCGTAATTCTCCGTCCCCGTATGCTGGAGGATCACCCGGCTGTCATCATTCGGGTGGCCGGTGATCTCATCCACGCTCTCAATCGTCGTGATGACAAAGATCGCGGGAATTGGGGATAGTTCAATGTTCATCGGAAGTAGGGTGAACAGGAGTAGGACAAGGGAGGGGGCATCAGATTTGCAGGGAAAGGTGGACAATCATAAATGCTTTTCATAAATATTTTAAAAACCTATTCAAATGATTCTGTTCTTTTAAAAGGCTCCGGATATTTGGATTGGTATCTGATTGATGTCTCTTTGATCATGATAACCAGGTAAAAGGGGAGCAATCCAACATAAATATCGTAAATACATAGAGTTTGATAACAATTCGGTATCTGAAAGGTTATCGATGGTTCCTACACCTGGACTTCACACTACAGAATATAACAACAAGATTGCACGAGATTGCTATCTTAAGGGACTTGGTCTCGGCAGGGCCGGACAGCACGAAGAAGCGTTAGCAGCATTTTCTGATGCCCTTACAATTGATCCTGGTTTTGCTCTTGCATATGTGGGGAGAGGGTTTGCCCTTGGCAAACTTGGCAGGTATGAAGAGGAGATCGCATCGTGTGACCAGGCGCTCGAGATTAATCCATCATGTATCGATGCCTTGAACACAAAAGCATTCGCGCTTGGGGTTCTTGGTCATTTTGACCAGAAAATAAGGTGCTGTGAGCAGGCATTGCGCATCGATCCCGAATCCGCCATTGCATGGAATAATATGGGAGTTGCGCTTGGGAAGCTGGGACAGTTCGAAGAGGAGATCCGCTGCTGCGACAGGGCATTGTCGTTGCGCAAGAGGTACATTTCGGCGTGGGTTAATAAGGGATACGCGCTGGGCAGGCTCAAGCGATACGAGGAAGAAATCACCTGCTATGACCGTGCATTAAGGATCTATCCCTACTATTTTTCCGCTCTTTTCCAGCGGGGGGTCGCACTTTCAAAACTTAAGCGGCATACCGAATCTCTTGACATGTTCGACCGAGCTCTATCTATCGACCCAGATCACCCAAACGCGCTCTTTTTTAAAGGATTCTCGCTTTCTGCTCTGGGAAGGCATCATGAGGCAGTCCCCTTACTGGAGCAGGCGGTTGCGGATGATCCCTCCAATGCTGAAGCATGGGTGGTATTAAGCAATTCCTGTTTCATGCTTGGGAAACTGGATGAATCAGCCAAGGCATTTGATCAGGCGTACTATATAGATGCGCGCGACGTGCGGTCCGGCATCGTCAAGAGCATGGTGATGATGAAAGCGGGAAGAATTGACGACGCGATCCGATCGTTTTCCGAGATCTTCGGTATTTTAATGCGCTAGGTGCCCCGGTTGACGCAGTTCTGGGCGGACTTCAGTCGTGTGTCGGCGCTTATTTAAGGCGATCCTGCACACTGAGCTGTATGGATGCGGAAGAGTTTGTCAGGCGCCGGCTTGCCCAAAAGATTCCTGACTCTACTCTGGAACAATCGCTCGCTGACCATATTCGCTCGATCAAGCATTCAGATCCCGCCTATGCACAGATGCTTGCCCGTGCGATGATCGACGAGGTGAAGAACACCAGCAACCTCTCCGGGGATTTTTTTTCCTATGAACCGGCAGGGGTTACCATGGGGGAGTTTGGGGTGGGGTCCCGCGGTAAAGGGGATTTCTTTGCCCACCGGCAGATCGCCCGGATCATTGGAAAAACATCTGCATCAGTTGGTGTCGATGAGATGGATGATGCCGGAGCAGTTGAGGCTGAAGGCAAGTATATCATCTGTACTGTAGATGGTATGCATTCCCGGCTCTCAGATTATCCCTTTCTTGCCGGGTTCCATGTCACACGCGCCACGCTCCGTGATGTGTACGTGATGGGAGCCCGTCCGATCATGCTCTTTTCAGACATTCACGTTGCGGATGATGGCGATGTTGCGAAGATTTTTGATTATACTGCGGGCATAACCACCGTTGGTGAGGCAATGGACGTACCTCTTGTCACCGGGTCAACGCTGAGGATCGGCGGGGATATGGTACTTGGGAGCCGCATGACTGGATGTGTCGGGGCGGTGGGTGTTGCCCAGCATCTCACCGCACGTAAATCCACGCAGCCGGGAGATGTCCTGCTGATGACCGAGGGTGCGGGAGGCGGTACTATTGCTACCGCTGCTATCTATTCCGGCTTCAGCGAAGTCGTAGACTACACAATCAATCTCCATTTTCTTGATGCGTGCGAGATGCTGATGGAGAGCGAGGTATTTTCGTCCATTCACGCGATGACCGATGTAACCAATGGGGGGCTTCGCGGGGATGCATTTGAGATGGCACAGACTGCCGGCTGTCGGATTGTCATTGATGAAGAAGCCACTCGTGTCCTTGTTGAATCCCATGTGCGAAAGATGCTGGAGGAGCTCAGGATCGATTATCTTGGCGTATCTCTCGACGCCCTGCTGGTCGTTGCACCGCAGGACACCGCAGAGAAGATTTGCCGTGATGTAACTTCTGCGGGGGTTCTGATACGCGAGATTGGGTCTGTGGAAAAGGGGAAACCGGAGGCAGTTTTACGGGTTGATGGCAAAGAGCATGATTTCACCCCGCGTTTCCGGGAATCAGCATACACTCCTGTGAAAAAAGTTGTTGACATACAGGTGAACGATTTTGACAGAATGAAAGAAGGGGTGCTCCATGCATCTGAGGCGGCACTTAAAAAGAGGGATCGCATACTTTCGCGATTACGTAGCAGAAAGAATCAATACAGAAAATAATTTTTTCAAATTCGATTTTTTTGGTTTGTCGCATAATTTAATACGGGGGAATCATATCCTCATTTTGGTTTTATCCCGTTTACACAGATGTTATAGGCAAGTTGCGGCAGGCGCCGTTCCACGAATGGTTCCACCCTGCGCGCCAGTTGGAAGAGGGGATCGATCAGATTGATATGGGCAAATGAACACCATTTCATCTGGATACCGGAAAACCCGGCACGTGTAAACAGTTCATGCATTTCATCCTCGTTATAATAGTGTTCACCGAAGTTTCTGACGACAACGTGGCTTACCTTCATGATCTCACCGATCTGGTATATGGCGGGAATGCTACAGGTAAGCAGTTTCTTTCCCAAGGTGCAGAGCGCGATGTATCCGCCCGGTTTGAGGACCCGGAAAGCTTCATCAAGCATACCCTGCGGATCCTTCATGTAACTGAAGGCGAGCAGGCTTGAGATAGCATCGAATGACCCGTCCCCAAAGGGGAGTCGTTCACCGGTCGCAATAACAAACTCACGGTCAGGGCACCGTCTCCGTGCCTGATGGATCATGCCCCTGCTGATATCAAGACCGACGGCATTTCCGCCCTCTGCAATAAATTTCTCAATAAAAAGTCCAGTACCACATCCAATGTCCAGCAGGGTGCCGGTACTTGGCAGCGCATCAATAAGATGGCGGCTCAGGTGGGTGTGATAACACCTGCCCTGCGAACGGTCATAGTGGTGGTCATACCTGTCTGCCACTTCATCATAGTGCCTCTGGATCTTTTCCTGCCTGCCGGTGGTTATGTGAACACCCCTCTGATCTCAGTAAGCATGGCACCGAGCTGGATGAACTCGTTATTGCAGTGCCGGATCCGTGCGTCAGCATCCGCAAGAGCGATTGCAATATCAGGGTGGTTGTATTCACGGTGAGCGACTGCACGGATTTCGGAGAGGACTTCCTGACCTGAAAGCCCGGATTCGATCATGAGCGATTCAACATATTGCTTTGCTTTCCGCACGTCCCCGTTCCGGACAGCTGCGAGAGTGGCAGCAGTGGTAGTTGCGGTTTCTGATAAATCCATTACCGCAAGGTCGATTTTTTTTCCTGATTGCATAGCAAGCTGAAGGAGCATAATTGCACGGCGGAGATCACCTCGCGAAGCCTGTACAATGAGATCGACATGGTCATCGTTGCAACGATGCATGCCCCCACATCCAATTTCTTTTTGCCGTATCCCCACAAGATGCCGTTCCATCATTCCGCTTTCAATCGGGGCAAAAAAGAGAGGGAGGCAACGGGAGGAAATGGCAGGGAGGATTGCACTTGGATTTGTCGTTGATAGAATAAACCGGCAGGTACCGCTTGTCCGCTCCATGATCCTCCTGAGTGCCTGCTGTGCTTCACGGGTAAGCCTATGGGCATCTTCAAAGACCATCAGTTTGAACGCTGAATCAAGCGGGCGCATCGCCGCATAGGATTTTGTGATGTACTTGAAATTGGCAAGCAGACCCACCTGCTTCCGGAACAGGTGTGCATATCGCTCTTCCTGTTCAAGGTAATTCTTGCCCTGCAAAAAAAGGTCTGCGGTCTGGAATACTGAGGTGTTCATCTGCCAGTTTTCCCCATAGAGGCGTTTCGCGAGGCACTGGATTGCCGACGTCTTGCCTGTTCCATGCTTTCCTGTCAGTATCAGATGGGGGATCGACCCTTTTTGAGCAAAGGCAAGGAGGTGGTCGATCACCTGCTCCTGACCGATGATCTCCTCCAGTGTATGAGGGCGGTACTTTTCAGTCCAGAGCATGGGAGAGCCTCATTGTCATCTCACGTATTGCGTCTGTTAAAAGATAATGGTTATCGAGTGAGGCGATCAGATCGATCCCTTCATTCTTTGAGAGTCCATAACAGGCATGTGTGATCTGGGGGAGGGCGCGTGTCAACTCATCCACAATCGTAAGGCTTGCAGTGCGTGCAGTCCGGGAGAGCGGATTGAGATCGATTGCAACTACGGTTTTTCCCATACCAACCAGTGCTTCGCAACGGTCCCCGTCTTCGAGGGGTACAAGTACTACATCCGCGGAGAAGATGCCACCTCGCCGGCACCAAGCTCGGTCGTGATGGAGTGGTAACAGGCGCTCTGATTCGCCGGAAAAGACATCAGCGCCCGCCTCACAGAGAAGATGTTCTATCTGCTGTACCCGTTTCTCGGTCCTGTGGAAGAGGTTCACCTCTACAAGCGCCCCACTTGCCTTCTGGAGTGATGAGATCTCGGACGCGGCAAGAGCCGCTGTATTCCCATTGACGGAGATCACAGGATGGCGTGCTGATTTTAGCAGTGCAGCTGCCGTCCTTTCTGCGATACATGCACTATCGGTTGTCCGCTCACCAATCAGATAATCGAATGCCTCACCGCGCCCGTGCGCGGCGAGTCCTTCAGGAGTCACGATTCCTTTTTGTGCACAGCGTGCAAGGCGTTCCCTTGTTATCAGGGATCGGTACCGCGGGTGCGAAGGGGGAATCATGAGATCTCCTCTACAACCCTTGCCCCTTGGGTAGCAACATGCATTTCATAGATCATACCAAACTGTGACAAAACACGTTTTGCGTTCTTCCCATAGGCAAAGACGCCATCTCCGAGCATTGTCATGCTGGCCGGTATACCCCTCTCATCGCATCGTTCAAGCACTTTTTGTACCTTGGGTGTCAATAGCCCGCTGCTTCGTGTAAATATTTGAGAACATCGGAAAAAATTTTCTATATCAACTGGCCTGTAATCGGGAAATGCCAATTCGACTTTTTCCATCTGCTGCTGTGATCCAAGGATGGATGGTGTATGGATCGGTCCGAAACTGACTGCGTATATGGGTTCAGGAAAACCGAAGTATCTCAAAACCGGTGCGGCAATACCAGCTGTTGTTCGCACAACAAACCCGCCACCGCGGCATGCTGACACATCGCCAAGTCCAGTGCGGTGGTAGATCTCTGCTTCATGGGCGATAGTTGCAATCTTCATCTCTGTCATCCCGAGACCACACAACCGGTTCAGTGCAGTAAGTGTTGCGAGAAGAGCGGCAGCCGAGAGCCCGAAACCTGCACCAATCGGGAGCCGGCATTCGGTTGTAACCGATGCAGTGATCGAAAGCCTCTCCATGGTAGAGGTTATCAGTTCCGATTCCCGTGAAATTTCATTGAGTGGTCCTGAGGGTGATCTTCTGCAGATGCATATGGAGATTTGTCCCGCCGGCTGCACACGGGCAACAACGCCCTCGGTGATGACGATTCCGGCACCGATGCTGCCTGTTGTTGCCGCATCCTGTCCGATCACCCTTTTGAAATAGCCTGAGATATGACCCGGACAGAATACGGAAACTGAAGGACCCACGATTACCCCCTCATTATACTTGAATTATGGTTCTGCTTTACTACCGTTAATAAAAAAAATTCTTTACATGGGTGTTGAAAAAGTGCGGGCCCAAGATAATGTACCCCCTTCAGGTCAGACCCTTTCAATGGTGTTCCCCAGCCGTTTCCATGAGTGCATTCCAGATTGCCAGCGCTACCTCCTCCTTCGACCCGGTAATGTCAGTACGGTTGGTGGATGTCAGGAGGGTAAAAGTACCTTGACTGCTTCCCATTGCTTCCGGAGTGTTGGTGACTACCATCAAAGCACCCTTTTTGAGAAGTACATGCGCCTCTTCCTCGGCATCCCATCCAAGTTTAAATGCTACTATCATGGGTTTAGAGGTCCTTATGACCTCATCGATAAGCTTTGGGAGCGGGGCAAGTTCAACAGCATGCGCTTTTCCGCTCGGGATCTTTCCTTTGATTTTTACAGGCGCGAAATCAGAGATTGCCGCAGCGCTGATATAAATATCAGCACTATCACGGCCCAGGTACTGGATCACACCGTCATGCATCTCCTGCGCGGAATCTGCAAATATATTTTTTACACAGGGAAAGGTATCCCGGTGTACAACGGTCACATCGGCACCCAACCGGAACGCCTGCAGTGCGATCTCCCGTCCCATCTGTCCGCTCGAACGGGTGGTAATTACCCTGATATCGTCGAGAGGTTCCCTGCATGGGCCACTTGTGACCAGTACGCGGAATCCCTTGAGCGGGTGCCCCAGCACCGCACGCTCGCTGAAGAGTATGATCTCCTCGATTCCTGAGATCTTTGCCTTCCCCTCTTCAACCTTCGGTTCTACGACCGTGACACCCCAGTGTTTTAACCGTTCAATATTGTCGATCACAGCAGGGTGGCGGTACATGCTGTGGTGCATCGCAGGAACGATGACAATGGGAATACCGCTTCCAAGTGCTGTCGTGGCAAAGGTCGTTACCGGTGTGTCATCAATACCGTGTGCGATCTTACCAATGGTGTTTGCTGTACAAGGGGCGATTATCAGAAGATCTGCGGTACCTTCATCTCCGCAGTACGTGACATGCTCCACCATTCCTGTCAAACGACAGATTGCGGGTCTTTCCGAAGCGTAGGTGAGCGCGTCCGGATGGATGATACCTGCAGCCGCTTTGCTCATCACAACCTGGACTTCGGCACCGCGCCGACGGAGTGCATGGATGAGCCTGACCACTTCGACTGCTGCGATGCTTCCCGTGACGCCGATGACGATCTCTTTGCCCTGAAGGGTCTGTATGGTGGTCATGCAATTACCACGTCCTGCACCATATGCCAGATATGAGGACTGTACTTCTTCACCTTATGTACAGTAACCTCTCCACAAAAACCTGCGCTTGAAAGACAGGAGTGGATCTTCTCTTCTACAGAACCGAGGCTGTGAAGATGGATGACGCTTTCACTTTTTACATGATTAAGTGCCTGCGGGAGCATGCATACAGCTTCAAAGTGACCCATGACAATCCGGTCATACACTCCATACAGGATGTCCCGGCAGTCACCGCAGGTTGCCTGAACACGATCGATCAGCCGGTTCTGTATGAGGTTTCTCTGCAGGTATCCGAATGCAAGAGGATTGATCTCCATCGCGTGTACATGTGCACCACTTCCTGCCATAGGGATGGTGAAGTACCCGATACCGGCAAACATATCAGCAACGCGTTCGGGATATCCAACGGATCTCACAAGATCCGCGATCCGTTTCTTTTCTTCGCGGTTACCCTGTGCGAACATAACCATGCGTGGGTCGAGTATGTAGGTGTATCCATTCTCGTGGTGGTGCACCTCCCCAACATTGCCAAAGAGGACTCTGGCATCCGGTGTCCTTGTATGATCGCGAAGCGAGCGGATCCATAGAATTCCGCGGGGATTGCGGAAGGTGACAATCCTGCTGATCTGTTCCTGAGACGGTTCTTCTCCGTGGATTACGGCAACGTCCCCGAGCATGAAAAACCCCCGTCCACTATATAGCTCCCGCTCGGATAATTCGCAGTCACTGGGGAACTCATCACGAACAGGTACAAATGCTGTGTCCCCTTTAATTGAGGGCCTGCGCCGTGGATCAACCCAATCCTCTTTACAAACCTTCAGAAGGTCTTCTCTTGCGATTTTTCGTACCCTCATCCCTCACCTGAGTACAACGAGATGATCTCCATCGCGGATAATGCGTACATACTGACCGGCTTTGATATTGAAAGACTTCCCTGCTGCACATTCATGCGTGGCATACGTATCAGGATCAATCACTCCGATAGTATCCCCTTTGGCAAACGCAACCATTGCATCCACAGCATCGCGTGCGTTGCCGATCAGTTGGTCAACCTCCTCTTCCCGCACTGTTTTAATATTTCCCTCAGTAAAGTCGAATACGCGAAGGAAGTTGGATTCGACCTGAATGACTTCCGCATATCGTCCCCGGAAGCGGATCACGTCACGCTTCTGGTAGCGGGGAAGGCGTACAGAGTACGTTATCCGGTAGAGCGGTCGTCCGTTCTTCTCACCGATGAGTTTGGGGTGCGTCGTATACCGTCCACCTAGCTGGGCCGTGATCTTATGGGCGATAAGAAGACCGATATGCTGGGAACCGACTACAATATCAAGTCCTTCGGTTGTCTCGCTCATATTGGAGATAAACGAGAGCCGCTCACCTCCCGTCTGGAGCGATAGTTCCACTTCAGATGCAATTGCTGCAGCCATCTGGCATTCGTATGGGCCGGGGATCCGGTCCAGCGCCCGCACCTGGACAATACCTTCGTAGTAACTCCCGCTGATCCGGTTGCATCGGTCGCATTGCTCCTTGTTCCATGCAATTTCCACGTCACAACTTCCCGTTACCTGCTGATGGTACAACACTCCTTGAACCGTGATAGTCGCCCGCGATCGGTTTGTACTCAAAGTATTAATTTTCACATTGATACGGGGTGATCGAAGTTCAGGGTGAAGATGTACCGCGCTGCGTGCAAGATCCATGGCAAGATCGGCGCGTTCGCGGTCCGTGTCAGACCAGACATTCCCCTGCTTTTGCGCACCGCAGCTGGGACAGTGTATACTCTGCACTCTGTGTTCACAGGTCAGCCAGCGTGTCTCTGCAACCTTGCAGTGATCGCATAATCCCTCCCTTTCCGAATGTCCCCCGCACTTCGGGCAGAACCGGTCTGTAATTGCCATTTGCTTACAACCTGAAGATCTGGGCGTGTGGTATGGTACCTATCATAATACAGCCAGCGTGTGATAAAAGTCCCATCTTGATGGCAAGGGCAACCGCTCTTTCACCGATGATATTTGCGTTATCAGCATGCAAGAGCGCCTCCCTCACCTCCTCTTCGCCGGTCTGGCAGTCGCCATAGAAAAAATTGGTGATATGCACCTCCATATCACCGTCGATGATTGTTGTATTGATCAGTTCACGGTCACACACCGCAACGATGCTTCCTGTTTCTGGCGAACGGTGAATCTTTAAAAACATTGAATATTCATTGGAAGGGCGTTATAAAAAAGGTGATCAGGCATTATTACAGAGTGATAGGAACACCATAGACATACTCAACCGTTTCGACATGAATGCGGTGACAGTCTTCCTGCCTGATCAGATCCTGCCCAAGGAGATGTTTGGTAACCCTAGGTACAGATTTAGGGCCGATGACTGCCCCGGGGCGTGAATTTTCGTCCATAAAGTCACTTTCCATCATAAAACGACGTTTCTCCCTGCAAAGTTCAGGGATCTCCTTTTGTTTGGCGATGAAGGATGGGATCAGTGGTGTATCGGGTGTGGCGTAATGCTTCACTACGCGTTCAGAGCGTATGCCAGCGCGCCGTGCCATCTCCGGTACATCACTGCATGCCCCGCTCTCAGCATGGATCTGCAGGGCGCAATTGCACTCTCCAGCGAGATGGAGCGCGTGGGAAAGGACATCGTTGGATGCAGCCCACATCTCCGGGCTCACCTCGTAGTGTGGGCGTCCACTCTTGAGCGCGCACGCTTTTCTCTCCTCCACGTAGCGTGATGCGAGATCAAGTCCCCCCTTCATCACTTCCACGGTATGCTTAAGGTCCAGCCGTTCAGAAATTCTTGAGATTTCGGCCGGATGCACGCCCAAAACAGGAAAGACCACAATCCCGATTTCTGATATCATCTGCCCGATCCGAATTGTCTCATCAAAGACAGCTGCGTAATCGGCCCCTGATGATGGAAATACTTCAAGGGACCATGATGGTTTTGAAACAAGGAAGAGGTGCGTGCCACCGGCGCGTAAAAAATCCTTTGCCGCCTCGATCCCCCTCCCATTCTTTGGGTCGATATGGATATGATCGTCAGTGATCGGAAAAGGGTTCGATCTCATAACATTCCACAACCTGCATGAGCGGGTATCCCTCGTTCGGGGCGAGACGCGCCCTGCAGTAGGTAAACCGGACGCGCGTGATGATCTCAACGTCAAACATCAGACCGGAAAGTTCACTGTACCCGAATCGGTTTTGCACCATCATGCGGCGGTCGAGGCGTACGGTAATCTTTTCAACACAGGGCTGGAGGATAACACTTTTTTCAATCGCTTTCTCAACGCTTGCCGCACTTTCTTTCGATATTGGGGTGCCCACCCACTGGTGGTAGAGTGCACCCAGCTTGATCCCGGCTTCAAAGATTGCCTGGTCCCGCTCTTTCTGCATATCGGTCTCCTTATATCAGCTGGATGATGCCATTCTTTGGCTCCATTACTTCGCCATTGCGAAGGAGCATATCGATCCCCTCACGTACTTTTTCTCTGGAAAAACCTTTTCCCGAAACCATCTCGATTACCTGATCTATGGATGCGCGCCTCCCCTCCCCTCCAAGGTCCCGGATCACCTCTTTTATTACCCGTACTATGTCCCGTTTCTCCTTCGATATACCGGTTGCAACCTTGTCGATGTCAAATGAGCCGGTCTTGGCATCATAGGCGATTTGGCGCAGGCAGGCATCAACAATATGGATCACGCGCTCTGCATCAGATTGCTCAATAGTATTGGAAAGCCGGATCCGGGCGCTTGCCTCTCCAAGCCGGACAAGGGCTTCAAGCTGCCGTGCGGTCACCGGGACCGGCTTGTTGGGCTCTGCAATCCCCCTGAGTTTTAGGTAGTAATTGACGAGAGCTTCCTTTGCTTCTGCTGAGAGAATCGGGTAACAGGACCGTTTTGCATACGCAACATACTTGCGGAAGAGCGAAGGCCCGATATCAGGTTTCACCTGTGAGAGCTGCTGTTCGATAAACTCGTCGGTGACGCCAGGGATCGGGGTTTTATTGTGCTGCGCGATCAGCTCCCCGATGCCGTGCGTCTTGAGAATGTGTTCGGCAATGGCAAGGTCCCGCTTCGGTTCAGGCTGGTCGGCCATGATGAAGATAAGGTCAAAGCGTGAAAGCAGGGTGGGGGGCATATTGATCTGGTCTGCTATGTCGCCATACATGTCAAACCTCCCGTATTTGGGGTTTGCAGCGCCAAGAAGTGCGCAGCGCGATTTGAGTGTCGCTGTTATGCCCGCCTTTGCGACACTGATCGTCTGTTGCTCCATTGCCTCGTGCAATGCGCTCCTGTCTTCTTTCTGCATCTTATCGATCTCATCCACTGCGGCGACTCCCATATCCGCGAGCACCAGCGCCCCCGCTTCGAGGGTCCAACGCCCCTCACCGAATTCATCCTTTACTGCCGTCGCGGTGAGCCCGGCTGATGTTGAGGACTGTCCGCTTGTATAGATTGCACGGGGCGAGAGCTTGACAACGTAACGCAGCAGCTGGCTCTTGGCAATACCAGGATCTCCGATAAGCAGTACATGGATGTCTCCACGCAGGTGTGTCCCGTCAGGCATCTCCTTGGCTATTCCGCCAAAGAGCTGAAGTGCGATTGCTTCTTTTACATCCTCGCTCCCGTAAATCGTGGGGGCAATTGAGTGGGTGATCTTCCGGTAGATCATTGGATCGCCGGAAAGCGTTTTTATATCATCCTCCGCTTTTTCGTCGATCTCCACCTCTTCAAACTCCTTCTCTTGGATCTCGATTGAATTGCATTCAAGAAAAATATCGAAGACAGTGCTCTTCTCACCCCTGACAATACGCTGCATCGAGCGCAGGATCCCGTTGATGACCACACGGTCTCCTGGTGCTACCCTGCCTGCAAGATCATCGGTTACATCGATGTCAAGGGTCTGGGGCTGCTCACCGCCCCGCAATCCCTCGGGGGATTCCTGCACCCGCAACTTCTGGGAGTCGATGAACCTGGAGCGTTTCGGGAGGAGTTCCAGTTTTTTGAATGTGCAGCCATCGGTGGCACACCCCTCGGGCTCGATGAACTTGCCATACTTCTGCTTTTTGTGTGTGAAATGTCCTGCAGGGCATTTGAAGACCGCTTCAACGATCCGCGGGCGCACCTCGGTGGTCTTGCGAAGAATGCCTTCAACTGAGATGAACCGGTTGATGTCATCAGACCTGATCTGGCGGATCCCGATCTTCTGGGGCAGGTTCTTAAACCTGATATTGATGCCCCTTGGCTCCTTGCCGTCTTTGGTCCGGATCAGCTGGTTGCTTTTGATGGCATCCCAAACATCCTCGATTACCTTTTCCGGATTCTCCAAAATCTCATCGGCAAGGATAATACCTGTTTTACCAAATTTCTCGATCTCCCGGTAATCGATGTAGAGGGACCTCCGGTGGGGATATTCACGGCTCAGTTCACCGAGTTCCTTTTTATACCGGCTTTTAAGAAACCTGCTCCAGTCAGATACCCGGTCAGAGACCCCTGAATCAGAATCCTTATCCAAGTCTGCACCTCATGATTCCCTCTCTGCTGAAAGCACGAACCGCGCAATGAGCGCCTCCATCTGGATATCCCCATCAGCGCCCTCGGAGAGCCGGAAGTCTGTCTCCCCCAGATGGTCGATCAGCCGTACTTTGAGCCCCCGCGCCATATCCCGTTTGAGCAGGGCACGGTAACACTGGTTGATCAGCTCGTTGGGGGCAATCCCCCGTTCGTGCATGAGGTGGTTAAGGTGTGTCTCAGCACCGTCAAAATCCCCCGTGAGGGCGAGGTTTAAAAGTTCATCGATCTCTTCGGGGCGTGCTGTTGAGGTTATGGCATAGACCATCGTGGCGTCGATAGTATGGCTGATGATTGCCGCCCCCTGCAATGCATTAATTGCCTTGCGCATGTCTCCCTGTGCGATGTACACCATCGCATCCATCGCATCGGGGCTGACAGAAAGTTCCTCGCGGTGGCTGATCCGTCGGATCTCTTCCTTGATAGCAACAGGGGAGAGGGGTTTGAACCGGTAGATCGCGCACCGGCTCTGTATGGGATCGATGATCTTCGATGAGTAATTACACGATAGGATGAACCGGCACGTCTGCGCGTAACTTTCCATTGTCCTGCGCAGCGCTGCCTGTGCATCAGTAGTGAGTGCATCTGCCTCATCTAAAAAAAGTATCTTGAAACTGGCTTCTCCTAACGGTGTTGTACGGGCAAATTGTTTGATCTGGTTCCGCACAACATCAATACCCCTTTCATCAGATGCGTTCAGTTCGCGGAAATTCATCTGCCATGATTCACCAAAGATCTCCCGCGCGAGGGTGACCGCCGCTGTCGTCTTGCCTACTCCCGCACTGCCGGTGAATAGCAGGTGAGGCAGATTTCGGGTTTTAACATATGAGGAGAGGCGCTCAACGATCTCGTCCTGCCCAACGATATCGGCAAGTCGCACCGGTCGGTATTTTTCAATCCAAATTGTGTGATTCTCCTCCATAGGTTCTCTCCTTTATTCCATGAACTGGTGATAGTCGCTCAGGTATAGATACATGCATGCATATGGGATGCATGGTATACTGCCGGCTTGTACTACATGAATGTCATAATCTTTATCATAAGAGTTTTGAAATTACTCCTTATGAATTACCGGCTCATTTTGTCTGTTCTTTTATTTATTGGAATCATTGTTGTTCCGGTATCTGCAGGTCTCACGAAGATCGATATCGGAGCTCCGGTGTATATCGGCGAAGTGGGGATTGATATCTCCTCCTCACTCATCGGCTGCCGCCAGATTGCGTGGTGGCCTGCCGGTAACGATACGAGCACCCCTCCAGGTAAGATCATTGATCTGAATAATGACAATATCTACAGTTATAACATCACCCCTGAGCGTTTTTCAGGGTTCGATGGTCCATGGTATACGTGGGATAAAAAGCCGTTTTTCAAGGTTTTTGATGTCCAAACACCCCAGATTTCCTTGAAAATCTGGGATATTGACCACGATAGGGACGTCACCGGACAAAGTGTGCCACGGAATACGCGGGTCACGTACCGGATCGAAACAAACTTGGATAGGGTATTTAACTACCTCTACCGTCCTTTAGTCAACCCACTGGACCGAATTTTCGATGTCCGGCTCAAAGGGCCCAATGGTGCCGGTATCACTAATATTTATACAGGCAGTGCAGGAGTACCGGGCACCCAGATTCTCACCTTCGATACAACGCCAGATGTAAGAACCTCCCCCTATATGTGGAGAGATGGCGGGAGCTGGAACCATTCGGCACGAAGTGGTGATGGAACACCGCTCTATCCTCTTGGAACGTACACCTTCACTGCGTCCCAAAACCTCAACAACATGAAATTTTATTACGGGGACAAGGTTGGGGTCACTACGTCAGGTCCGGTGAATATTACGTTTGTTCCAGATGTAACTACTCCTGCTCCAACAGCTACCCTCACAACCCCGGCCACTCAAGCACCAACAACCCTGCCTACAACAGCGGTAATGACTGAAACTATGACGCGGACAGTCGTCACCACGCCAACAAAAAAACCGACATGGACCTCAGCGCCGTTTCCAGAATGGTTAACAATTTTGGCGCCCGGGCTGGCATTTTTGGTGTTAATCTGGTGCCGAAAAAATGATCGCTGATATTTTGATCATCTTTTTTTACTCCAGTTGATAATCATAGTAGGAATATTCAGCATCACAGGAGGCATTCCATGAACATGCGAATTCTCATCCTCTTTTTGGCGTTTTTTTTGCTTTTTCCTTTACTATCACCTGCTACAGCGGATACGTCAACCCAAGACTCGTTTAATAACGCAGGAGCACTGTACTCAAAAAGCGTGGATCTGGCAAATGAGGGGAAGTATCAGGAAGCTTTAAATGCTGCTGATGAGGCACTTGCACTCAATATGAGTTCACTCAAGCCCCTCATTCAGGCAAACAGGGCGGGGATCCTCGTGATGCTAAGCAGGTATGATGAAGCGATAAGTGCGGCAGATGCGGCTATTTCAACAACCGGGAACCTTACGACAACCTATTCAATCGCTTATTATAACAAGGGAGACGCCCTCCGTCACCTTGGGAGGATCGATGAGGCGCGGGTTGCCTTTGCAAAGGCGCAGGAACTTGACCCCTCTCTCTCCCCCCCTGATATGAGTATGCCTTTTACTACGCCTCTTCCGGTAACAAAGAAGTCCCCGCTCTCCACCATTGCATCATTTGCAGGGATTGGTTGTGCCGCTGCAGTCTATATAGGTCTCCGTTTGAAAAAATCGAATTAAATTTTCAATAGCAATCATTGAATACAATGCATTCTTACCATCGAATATGCGGCAGCATTTCTTTTTTCTTCTCTCCTTCATCCTTCTCCTCTTAGCATGCATCATCACCGCCGGCTGCTTAGGAGTACTGACAAGCGAAGGGCCGCTGACAAAATACGCTGTATCCTCGTATGCTTTGCCTGCTGTAACGCCTTCTCCATCCCTGGTACCCATCCAGACAACACCGACAGTCACCCCTCCTGAAACACCCGAAATCATACTTACACCGACAGAGGATCTATTTTCTTACAACCCGCTGCGCGTCATTCCGGAGGCAGATGATTCGGTTGAATACCGGACCCTTAATTTCCGTTACCGGACGGTTGACTATTCGGTTAAACTCCCGGTGAACATCTCCCTCGTTCGTTCGGCAAATGCGTCTTCAAACAAGCGGATGATCATAGACAGCAAAGAGGTCGGGTTCTTTTACCGGCAGATGACCAATGATCCCGCGATGGAACCATTCTACTCTGCTATACTCAAAGAGATACGCAAACAGCGGTACAAAGGGGGCAGGACGCTTACTGATGACGAATACCTAGAATTTCTCGTCAGTTTCGTACAGCAGATCCCCTACGATAATACTACCACGGGTAACCCGAGGTATCCGGTCGAGGTAATCTATGACCAGAAAGGAGACTGTGATGAGAAATCCATCCTCCTCACCGGGCTCCTTTCCCGTGAGGGGTACGATGTCGGGCTCCTGATCTTCCCGACCATGAAGCACGCAACTGCAGGAATCGGGATCCACCTTGCCACCAACAAACCCTCGTTCCGGGTCTTTTCGGATAGCAAACGAGACTATGTCTATATCGAGACTACAACAACAAGGCTCATCGGGTTTTATCCTGACGATTATGAAAAAGCCCCCCAGCCGATTATCGTTCAGGTCGGCAACGGCACACTCCTCTATGGCAAGGTCAACTATGTGATGAGCATCTTTTATGACATAAGGACGATGAAGACCAACATGAAAACCCTCGAGGATCGCGCGCGTGCCAACGGTATTCTCCAGAAATGGGATTACGATGCGTACGTTTCGTATGTTAACACGTACAATTTTGTCATGTCCACCAACGATCGTGTGGCGGCAATGGAAGCGATCCGTGAGAGCGAGCTCCCGCACAACTCCGCATGCATGAGCTGTAATTAACCTTTTTTTTACCTGTGACTATACTTTGAAGATATCCCCTCTCCAACTACATACCAGATTTATGGAAGGTGCAGTCAGGGTTTTTGCTGGCGAATTCAACTCTTCAACATTAACCGTTAAAAAATCTGATCCAGATGGAATTCCCTGTGTGATCACTCCTAGTGGTGCTTGGTGCCGCATTATGTACCTTAGCGGTGCTTTGACAGAGGTCTTTGAGAACGGTGATATGCTACGCTGCCGGATCTCCGATCCAACCGGTGTCTTTGAAGTTGTTATCCCGGGTGTGAGATCAGAACTTTTTACGATAGTAAAAAAGATACCCGTCCCGTCATTTGTTGCCATCACTGGAATGGCTCAGATGTACCAAAGGAAAGGATTGTGCATGCTGTCTGTACGCCCGGAATCGGTACAGACTGTTGACCGCACCTTACGCGACATCTGGGTATTACGTACAGCGGATATGACGCTCAACCGCCTGGAAAACCTGGCTAAGGCCATGCGCGAGAAACCGGTCGACCCGCTGAGTCGTACTGTTATGGAACACTACCGGACGACACCTGAAACGGTGCAGGAGCTTATTCGTATGGTCGAGTCCGCACTGTCCAGTGTCGGGACGTCCGTTCTATCAGTGCAGTCCCCTGTGAACCCAAATGAACTCATCCTGGCGATCATAAAAGAACACCAAGGCATCTCCGGCATCAGCGCCCAGGACGTGATCGCACATGCCGCCCTGCAGGGTGTATCTGCGGATACAGCAACTGAGGTGATCAAGGATCTTATCAGCCAGGATGAATGCTACCAGCCTCAGAAAGGGATCCTCAAACTGTTATGAACCTCCAGTTTATCAGCGATGGTCCCGCGCTCATCGTCGAGAACCGTACGCGGGTGCTTGTCGTTGCTGACCTCCATTTTGGAATCGAGTCCGATCTTGCCGACCATGGATGGCATTTTTCAAGCCGGAGCGCTGAACGGGTAAAAAAGGTCTGCGCCTGCATTGAAACCACAAATCCCGACCTCCTGTTACTGCTCGGGGACGTGAAGCACAGTATCCCAAAAACAACACGGCAGGAATTTTTTGAGATCCCCGGTATTCTGTCTGCCTTCCGTGATCTTGTCCCCATTATGGTAATCCCCGGCAACCATGACATTGCGATCGGGCGTTTCCTCCATGACGGAGAACTGCTGCCAAAGGCGGGAGCTATCATTGATGGTGTTGCATATCTCCATGGGCACACCATCCCCTCCCCCGGCCTTCTCGGGCACCTGATCATCGCCGGGCACCACCATCCCATGGTCTCGCTGCATGATGAGGTGGGGTGCTCCCTCCGTGCCCCGGCATACCTTGCCGCGGAACTCGATCCTGCAAAGCTTCGCCGTGCAGAAAAAAAAGGGACGCGCAGGAAGACCCGTGTGCTCTTTATGCCGGCGTTCAACGAGGTTGCCGGCTTTGATATTCTCCGGATTATAAGACACCCTTTTTCCCCGCTGTCGCGATCGATCCGGATCGACACGGCAGAGGTCTTCCTGACCGAGGGGACGTATGTCGGCCCGGTATCCGCACTGGAGGACGATGTTGCTGCCTGACCGGCTCGATGAACGGGTAAGATCCTGCATTAAAAAGCGGGGATTTTTTGCATTATCAGATCCCCAGATGCAGGCAATCCCGCTGATACTGGATGAAAAGAACATCGTCCTCATCGCACCGACCGGGACCGGCAAGACCGAGAGTGCGATGATCCCGGTCTTTAACGCTTTATTGTCGACCCCGTCATCAGGAGGGATAAGGGCACTCTATATTACGCCCCTGCGCTCGCTCAACCGTGATATTCTCTCCCGGATGGAATGGTGGTGCCGTGAACTTTCGCTTTCCATTGGCGTCCGGCACGGTGATACGCCGGCATCGGAGCGGCGCAGGCAGGCACTTGCCCCTCCCGAACTTCTCATCACGACACCCGAGACGTTACAGGCATTGTTCATGGGTAAGCGCCTGCGCCGGCACCTTGCCGGCATCCGGTATGTGATCGTGGATGAAATTCATGAACTCGCAGGTAGCAAACGGGGGGCCCAGCTGGCAGTGGCACTTGAACGCCTCCATGTCTATGCAGGCAACTTCCAGCGCATTGGGCTCTCAGCGACAGTCGGAAACCCGGATGAGATCGGGCGGTTCCTGTGCGGCGCACGCCCGTTCACTGTTGTCCGGGTGCCAGTCGCAAAAGACCTTGAGATTGCGGTGAAATTTGCGGGCGAGTCCTTCAAACAGCAGGTGGAAACGCTCTCATCGATGCTCGGGCGTAAAGGGTCGACACTGGTCTTTGTCAACACGCGGGTGACCGCAGAGGCGCTCGGGCACGAGCTCTTTGAGCGGGGCGATGTGGAGGTACACCACGGATCACTGTCAAGGGACGTGCGGATCGATGCGGAAGAGCGGTTCAAACGGGGGGAGATCAATACCCTGATCTGCACCTCATCGATGGAACTTGGGATTGATATCGGTAGGGTGGATCATGTCATCCAGTTCGGATCACCGCGGGAGGTTGCCCGTCTCATCCAGCGCGTGGGGAGGGCGGGGCACCAGCTCCACACGGTCTCGCGGGGGACGATCCTTGCAACCGGGTTTTCAGACCTCCTGGAATCGCTGGTCATTGCACGAAGGGCGCGGGCAAACGAGATTGAGAACGTTATCCCGCATATGAACGCTGCCGATGTGCTCGCAAACCAGATCGCAGGCATCTCCGTGGAATACGGAGAGATCGAACGCGAACGGGTCCGGGAGATTATCGGGCGGTCGCACGTTTTTTCAGACTCCGTTTCTCTCCTGGAAGACGTCTGCCTGCAGATGCAGGAGCACCGCCTGATCCGGCTTGACGGGAGCCGGATCATCACGACAGCACGGGCCCGGAAATACCTTGCCGGCAACCTCTCCATGATCCATGACGAGAGAAAAGTGCCGGTCTTTGACATGGTCTCACGCCGCACGGTGGGCACGCTAGATGAGTCATTTGTGGTGGGGTGGGTTCACACCGGTGCGGTTTTCATCACCAAGGGGCAGCTCTGGCGGGTGATCGAGATCGCGGATGGGAAGCTTACCGTCGAACCCGCACGGAAAGTGCAGGGGGAGCTTCCGTCGTGGGAGGGCGAGCAGATCCCGGTACCGTACAGTATTGCCCGCGAAGTGGGAGGTGTCCGCCGGAACCGCACGATCAGGGACTACACCAGCGAACCCGCTGGCATCCGGTACGCAGAGAATTTCCTTCTCGATATGGATAAAAACCGTTCCCGTGTTCCCACCGATCAGCTCATCACGCTTGAGAACACGGATGAAGGTGTCATCTGTAATATCTGTGCCGGGCACAAGGCAAACGAGGCGTTCGGGCGTGTCATCTCGATCATCCTGTCGGCAAAGTTCGGGACCACAGTCGGGATCGAACTGGACGCGTACCGGATCCTGCTGCGCCTGCCCTCCCACATCCGCGCCGCGGATGTCCGAGATGCCCTGGACGGGCTCGACCCCGCCCACATGCCCGGTATCATAAGGCTCGCCCTGAAGCGGACTGCGCTGTTCAAGTGGAAACTGGTGCAGGTGGCAAAGAAGTTTGGGGCGATCGATCCCGATGCGGATTTTGAGCGGATCAGCATCCAGAAACTTTTGGATTTCTTCGATGGCACGGTTATCCAGCAGGAAGCATACCGCGAACTGCTGTCGGAGTATATGGATATCGATACGGCAGCAGCGATCGTTGAACTGGTCCGGAAAGGTGAGATAACAGTCACGACCGGGCGGCTCAGCATCATCGGTGCCGAAGGGCTGCTCACATCCCGGGACGAGATCCCCCCGCCCACTGCAGATCAGGCAGTGATCGCTGCGGTGAGGCGCAGGCTGGAATCGGATGAAGTTGTGCTCTGCTGCATGAACTGCAGAGACTGGAAGAGCCGGACTGTGGTTTCGCGCGTACCTGCTACACCGCAGTGCCCGAAGTGCGGTGCGCGGCTGATCGCAGCACTCAAGCCATGGGAGGAGCCGCTCTGTGCGGTCGCAGGTAAAAAGAAGAAGTCGGATGAGGAGCGTGCAACAGAACTGCGCCTTATAAAAAACGCCAACATCGTGCTTTCGAGCGGGAAAAAAGCGGTCATCGCGCTTGCAGCACGCGGAGTCGGCCCGGAGAATGCATCACGCATCATTGGGACGCTTGCAGACGGCGACGCATTTTATCGCGAAATCTTAAAAGCCGAGCGGAATTATATCCAGACACACCGGTTCTGGCAATAAAAGAAATTTTAAAAAAATTACATAATGCTCTCGAGCTTCTGCTCGAGGAAGTCGAGTCCCTTCTTGATATCTTCGAGATTTTTTCCACCGGTAAGGATGATCTTTCCCGAGCTGAAAAGGAGAGCGACGATCTTTGGGTCTTTGATCCGGTACACAAGTCCCGGGAACTGTTCAGGTTCGTATTCGATATTTTCAAGGTTCAGCGTGATGACGACTTTATTCAAGTTGATGTATTTACCGATGTCGTAGGAACAGACGATATTGGTGATCGCAACTTTTGGCTCTTTGTAGGTCTTCACACCCGCTCCCTTGAGAGAGTTGATGATGAGTTTGAGCCCTTGGTCGAGTGCCGGCTTGTCCCGGATACCGGTCAGCACGACTTTGCCTGAAGAAAAGATCAGGGAAGCGATCTTGGGTTTTTCGATCCGATAGACGGCACCCGGAAATCGCTTGGTATTGAGTTCGCAACTGGGGATCTTCTTTGATACATCTACAAGATCTATGGAATCCGCGATGACGCCAGAGGCGACAATATTCTCGATTTTCAATGTTTCGTACCGTTTATCAGCCATCCACTATACTATGCTGTTCATCTAATCATAATACTGATGGACAACCTTTATGTCCTATTCTCCTATAACGACGGCATTGCATTTTTTTAAAAAAATCCGAGGAGTAAGCAGGACCATCCTTTCTATTATTTCACTACGTTGAACCAAAAAAAAATTTACCTCGTGGCAAATGTCATTTTTAATCATCAGGCTGATCATTCCGGGTTGAGGAAGCGAAAAATACCTAACTTTATTTAATTTCGGGAGTAACAATTACAGACGCGAGGGTTGCCAAGCCAGGTCAAAGGCGCTGGATTCAGGGTCCAGTCGCGCAGGCGTTCGAGGGTTCAAATCCCTTCCCTCGCATAACTTTTTTTAACAATTATTCCCCTTTAATAGCTCACTGTTCCGGATATCCTCATTTATCCGGTCCTGAAGACTCCGTAATTATCATATGCACCCTTCCTACCTGTCCGTCCGTGAGCCGGACCTTGATCCCGTGGGGATGGGATAGGGTGTTTGTCAGGATCTCTTTTACAGTCCCCTGCACGGTTTTTCCGCTCCGCTGGTCAGCTTTGGTGATGATATCAACTCGTGATCCCGGCTGTATTGCAAAACGCCGGGGATTATTGTTTTTTGTTGCCATCTGTTCTCCAGAATTGGGGAGTAGGTATACAACTACTTTGTCCCATGTACCGGATAACATCCGGATCAATTTTTAAAAAAAGGGTATCAACGTCAAATGACTGTCAGGCACGTTTCATGCCACGTGCCCGATGTAGTTTCATGCCGGTCAAGTGATTATGTAGCGGTAATAGCTCATAACCCCCGGACGATCTCTTCAACTGCCGCAATGAGCAGGTCAATTTCCTGCCCGGTATTGTAGAGCGCGAGGCTTGCCCGCACCGTCCCATCAGGAAGCCCGAGATGTTCCATGAGCGGCTGGCAGCAGTGGTGACCTGACCTCACCATAATGTCGGCGCTCTCATCGAGCTGCTGCGCGACTTCGTGCGGGTGGATCCCGTCAATGGTAAACGAGACTACACCGATCCGGGACTCCCTGCGTCTAGGAGCATACACACGCACCCGGTCGATCTTTTTGAGCCCTTCAATCAACCGGGTGGTGAGCAGGTCTTCATGACGCCTGATCTCTTCCATGCCGATCCCTGCCAGGTAATCAACTGCGACACCAAGCCCGATCCCACCGCCAATATTCGGGGTACCCGCCTCGTATTTCTGGTAGCCTTCTGCCGTGGTATATCCGTCTTTTGTCACGGTCTCGACCATCCCGCCGCCAAGCATCATCGGTTTGATCAGCTCTTCTTTCATCCAGAGGACGCCCGTGCCTGTCGGTCCGAGCATCTTGTGCCCGGAGAATGCGAAAAAGTCGCAACCAAGCTGATTGACATTCATTGGCATGTGCGGGACGGTCTGCGCCCCGTCAACGAGCAGGAGGGCGCCGTGATCATGGCAGATTTCTGCGATCTTCTCTATTGGGCTGATTACACCCAGAACGTTGGAGGCATGGGTAACGGCAACAAGTCTTGTGGCGTCGCTGATGGATTGTTCCAATGCAAAAAGATCGAGGAAGTAATCTGCAGTAATGCCGATGACATCGACACCGACACCGTGCTCATTTAAGTTCCTCCACGGCAGCAGGTTCGAGTGGTGTTCAAGGATCGTGGTGATAACCCGGTCATTGTGGTTCCACGATAACCCCTGTGCGACCATGTTGATCGCTTCGGTGGTATTCTTGGTAAAGACCGTGACACCTGCGTTCCCACCGATAAACTGTGCCACCTTCTCGTGTGCATGCCAGTAGCGCTGGGATGCGATCCGGGTCAGCCGGTGGATCCCCCTCCCGATGTTTGCGCGGTACTGGTGCTCGAAATCCACGATTGCCTGCACCACCGGCTCCGGTGAGAAGCTCGTTGCCGCGTTGTCAAGGTAAATGATATCAGTAAGGATGGGAAAATCCCCGCGGATCTTCTCCACATCGAATGTACCCGCAGTGTGTTTAGCCTGTGGTATCATGGTCGTCTCACCTTTTTTCCTGTCCACTTTTTGTGTATCAACGGGATGTTTTGTTTTTCCTTCCACAACTGGTTTCACGGAATAATCCTCGTTCAGCGCAATCCCCTTAGCATTGCACAGTTCCCGCATCTTTGGCGGGAGGGCTTTCCAGCGCCAGAGCCCCCATGTGCAGTATTCTTCCGGCAACCCTTTCTTTGTTGCCCATCGTTCAAGTGCCTCGCTCCAGCGGCGGACAGCATCGGGATTGAGATTTTTGAGTTCCTCGTACTCGCTCTCCAGCATGGACGGGCAGAGGTAGCAGCCGATGCGCTCGATCCCTTTTTCATAGAGCGGGTTTAGCGGTAGCTTCTGCCACCAGAGGTATAAGAATACCTCCAGCGCCCGCCAGTTCCGGATCGGTGAGATGTTCATCTGGAGCGGGTTGTCGGGGTTCTGGCTTGTCTCTTCGAGATCGGCGCGGTTCCACGACTCGTACCAGCGGTTGCCCTGCACGGTCACGCACGGTCCGGCTGTTGCAAGGTAGAGTTTGAGTGGTCGCAGTTTCAGTAATTTGCAGCACCAGCGGTGGTCTTTTCCCGGCGGTCCTGCCTTTTCTGCAGCCTGCCAGAAATCCCCGGCCGGCGGGATGATCTCGACGCCCTGCGATTTTACGAATTCAACAGTCTCGGGGAACTCGATGCCGGTGTCGATAAAAAATGCCTTTGTCACGCCTGCCTTGCGGGCAAGGTGCAGGACGGCAGTGCTGTCTTTTCCGCCGGAGAATGAGACGTTGATGGTCGGGCGGTCATGCAGGTGGTGCCTGATGGTCCGGACCGCGTTGCGTTCAAGATTTTTCAGGTGGTACCGGTTCTGTTGTACAGCAACACCCCAGTCCGGGTCCGATGGTGTTTTTTGTTCAACGGGGATGATCTCTTTGACCTTGATATGCCCCCCCCTGACCATGCCGGTGCCGTACTTATTCCGGTATTTCACAATCACCGTCCCGTCAGGCACCGGGGTTTTCAGCGATAACTTCTTACCCCCGATCCGTCCCTGCTCTTTGCGGGCATCAGTCTGGGTGTCGAGATCAACGATGCCCTGTTTGACGTGAGCGATGAGATACGGGAGTGCCTCCGGCGCGATATCGAGATTGAATGTTCTCGTAACAGGATCAAACGTGAGCCAGCCGAACCGCTCCCCGTTCATGATCACGAGATCGGCACGGTCAACACCACCCGTCTTATTGAGCAGCATAATCCTGTTGAGCGGAACATCACCGAACCGTTTGTGCACGAGATTTTTGATAAGCGCAGTGTCTGCTGCAAGTGCCGGGCGGACATCGTACGGCTGGAGCAGGGAAATCTTTCTTCCCTCCGACCCACATGCACAATTTTTGCCGATAAGCGGGACGTTGCAGTGGTCGCACCAGTAGAGGATTTTTTTGACCGGCGGCTCGCGCATCACACAGAATGATAGAGCGCTTTAGGAGATAAGAGAAACGATTGGGAGACGCCTGACCGTTTTTCGCATCACAAGAAACAGGGGTTCCTTTCAGTGCGACCATGTATTATACGATCGACCCTACCGGATGCCATCCATAAGGGTTTATTTAGGCCGGTTTTAAAGCGATTAAAACACTTAAAAAGGCGAATAAACCGATTAAAACGGGACTTCTAAAGATGAGGTCCTAAAATTCGCGAATAAGACCTGTTCATTCAGATCCCAACCTCCTGTTTATGCCAATCCGGCCCCAATTCGGGCTCTGTTTCCTGCAGGGTATGATGGGTCGTTCCAGGACACCCTATGGAGCCTTGAGAATTTGTAATAAAATGTAGTGTGGTCAGATGGTGGGCAGGTTGGGGTAGGTTGTACCTGTTTTTCAGGACCTCTTACAAGAAAAAAAGAAACAGAAAAGATCCCGGAAATCGCGAAGATCCTGCCCCGCCCTGACCTCATTCTTGATTTTTATATGTTTTCATTCCCACATCGCCATGTCAAATATTCCTATCCCCGCTTCCCGGCCCCGTGCCCGTGTTCGCCCGGAACCCACCGGCCGCCATCTTTGGTCAGCTCCTTCTTCCAGATCGGGACGCCCTTTTTGATCGCCTCGATGATAAACCGCGAACCTGCGTATGCCTCTTCGCGGTGCCCGGCACTGACCACGATGATTAAAATATTCTCGCCGACCGCGAGCCGCCCGGTGCGGTGGACGATGTCAACCGAGAGGAGGTTGAACTGCGTTGTCGCATCCGCCGCAATCTTTTCGAGCTCTTTGTGTGCAACATCCTCGTAGGCTTCCAGCTCCATCTCAACGATGTCATCGTCGCGGACGATGCCGTCAAAGACGACCACCGCGCCGGTGCTGCGCTGTTTTGCCGCATTGATGAGCCCCCCGATATCCACATCGGCGGTCTGGACTGCAATCATGTGTGCATCAACCTCCTGCAACCGGCGGGAAGACCGCGATGTCATCGTCATCTGCGACCGTTGTCGCCGCAGCATCGGAATTGTCGATCCTCTTGCCGTTCTTCATTAAGATCACGAACTCTAAAAACGCGCCGTTCTTATCGAAGATCGCATTATATCCTTCGGGGTTTGAGTGTGCAATCCCTGCGATCAGACTGATAAACATGCCGTCCGGCGGTGCATCGGTGAGGATATCGGTCCCGAACAGTTCCCGGAACTGTGCAAAAAAACGGACTTTGATCGTCATGTGTGTCTCCTTTTGTGCGGGCTGCGGTCACCGCATGCCGGGCAGTCCGGGTTGCGCTCAACGACAATCTCATCTGCTTTCGCCTGCATGCCGTCCCAGAGAACAAGCCGGTTTGCCAGCAGCCTGCCGCGCCCGGTCAGGTACTTGATCACCTCGGTTGCTTGGAGCGAACCAATCACACCTGCCGTCGCGCCGATGACCTGCGTGGTCTCCTTTGGGGGCGCAGCGGGGACAATGCACCGGAGGCACGCGGTTGTGTCCGGAATGATCGTGGTCGCCTGCCCGTAGAATCCATGGACGGCACCGTGAAAGAACGGGATCCGGTGTGCGAGCGCGATATCGTTGAGTAGATACCGGGTCCCAAAATTATCCATCGCATCCACGATCCCGTTGGCGCTGCCGACAAGGTCAGCGGCATTCTCCCGTCTGATGGTGGCGTTGATCGCCCGCACCGTGATATCTGGGTTGATCGCCCGCAGGTGCTCCTCAGCCGATGCGGTCTTGTCCCTGCCGATGTCCCGGTCAACGTGGAGGATCTGCCGGTTCAGGTTGGTCTGGTCGACCATGTCCCGGTCGACAATGGTGATCGTCCCGATACCGGCAGCCGCAAGGTAGATGGCAACGGGCGAGCCCAGCCCGCCCGCACCTCCAATGAAGATGTGCGCTGCTTTCAGCCGCTCCTGGCCCTCGTCGTCAAGGAGTTCCAGCTGCCTCATATACCTCCCGCGTTCCCGTGGTGAGAGCATCGTCTTCCTGTACTCTGTATGTGCGCTGCCACAAGAACATATTTTTTCCCTGCCTCCGTAGTATGATCAGGAGAAGATACTTCCCGCCCATGGACTCGGTTGAGGCAGAGCAGCGGATCAGGGACGTACTCGCCCGTCATGGGCCGGTGCTCGTTGCGTTCTCGGGCGGGGTCGACAGCGCGCTTCTTGGGGCAATCGCTCGCGACATGTGTGGTGACCGCTTCCGTTGCGTCCTACTCGACAGCCCGCTGGTCTCCCGTTCGGAAATTGCAGCCGCTAAAAAGACCGCGCGGGACCTGAACCTTGTGCTGGAGGTCCTGCACGTACCCCTGATAGAGAGCGTCACAAAAAACTCCCCGGACCGCTGTGCCCACTGCAAAACGATCGCTGCAAGAGTCCTGAATCAGCGAGCACACGAGATTGGGTGTACCTGCGTTGCGGACGGATGCAATCTCTCAGATACACAAGAACACCGGCCCGGTCTTGCCGCCAGCACACAGGCAGGGATCGTGCACCCGTTTATTGAGGCAGGGCTCACCAAGCAGGACATCCGGGCACTGGCACAGGCGCGGGGGTATGCGTTCTGGGACAAACCCTCTGCCGCCTGCCTCGCGTCGCGCATCCCGTACGGTAATGTGATCACGGAAGAAAACCTCGCGATGGTTGAACGCGCGGAAGCGTTCCTTGCCAAACAAGGGTTTGCGCAGTGCCGGGTGCGAATACACAAAAACATTGCACGCATCGAAGTCCTTAAGGAGGATATGCAGATACTATTGCAGTACAGGGACGCGGTGGTAGCCGAACTGACCGCGATCGGGTTTGCGTACGTGACGCTCGATCTCGCCGGCTACCGGAGCGGGAGCATGGACGAGGTGCTTTGAGATGGCAAAAAACACCTGCATTTATCCAGTTCCCGGAAGATCGTTCACAGGAAAGAAATGGTGATATGATGATGTACCGGAAAATGCCATGCCTACAGGTGGACGGTGACAGATCCGACCCCGCCATGCATGAGGTTGTCGAGGAGATCCCGATAGCACTGTTCGTGAACGGGCGGCATGCGATGACTGCGATGATGAGCCCAGTGAATCTTGAGGACTTTGTCACCGGTTATCTGTTCACCGAACAGATCATCAAAGGCGTTGAGGAGATCGAATCGATAAAGATCGAGAAGAACCGTGTCAGTGTCATCACGAAAAACCTGTTCAAGGTGCTCGGCCCGAAAAAGACCATACTCTCCGGCTGCGGCGGAAGCACATCCTACATCGATCCCGCCAAGCTCCCAAAGATCAAATCCGGTTTTGTGATAAGCACAGGAAAAATCCAGGAAGCAATCAAGACTGTGCTGGATTCCGACCTGCACCGGACGACAGGGGGAATCCACGTGGTCGCTCTTGTCGGTCAGGAAAAAACAATCTCGGTCGCTGAGGACATCGGTAGACATAATGCACTTGACCGGGTAATCGGGTTCGGGCTCCGCAACGGGATTGATTTTTCACAGACACTCGTCATTTCATCAGGGCGCATCTCATCAGAGATGGTACGCAAATGCCTGACCGCAAATATCCCGATAATCGTGTCGCGTAGCGCGACTACAACACTTTCAATAGAGATTGCAGAAAAGACCGGGCTTACCGTGATCGCATTCGCACGGGGATCTAAGATGAATATCTACACTCATGCCCAAAGAATCAAAGGGATGGCTCCTGTAACTCCAATATCATACGATCAAAAGGTGAAAAAACATTGACACGTTCTTGGTTTCCTCATGAATCATGGAGGATCCAGAACAAAGAGGTTTAGCAAAAAGATACCGGGATGTATATTCTGTGTTGGACACCACGACGCTCCGGAACGATATCCTGAAGCTCAAGGAAGAGCGCGACGCGATCATACTCGCGCACAATTACCAGGTCGGTGAGGTGCAGGACATCGCCGATGTGGTTGGTGATTCGCTCGAGCTCGCCCGCGCCGCCACCACCATGGACGGAAAGGTCATCGTCTTCTGTGGCGTCGATTTTATGGCAGAGACTGCCGCAATCCTGTCTCCTGAAAAGACTGTACTGCTGCCTGCCCCGGACGCTTGCTGCCCGATGGCGGAGATGATCACGGCAGAAGAACTCAGGCTCGTGAAATCCCGTTACCCTGACGCAGCGGTGGTCTGCTACGTGAACACGACTGCCGAGGTAAAAGCGGAGAGCGACATCTGCTGCACCTCATCAAACGCGGTGAAGGTGGTCCAGTCACTGGAACAGGACGAGGTTATCTTTGTCCCGGACCGTAACCTTGCGTGGTACGTGGCGCGGTTCACAAAGAAACAGATCCTGCCGTGGGAAGGGTTCTGCATCGTCCATGACCAGATCACCGCAGAATTTGTCCGCACCGCACGACAGCAGCACCCCGGTGCACTGGTGCTGGTCCATCCCGAATGCCGGCCTGAGGTGATCGATGCGGCAGATCATGTCGCGAGCACGTCGGGCATCATCCGGCACGTCTGCACATCAGAAAAAAAGGAATTTATCATCGGTACCGAGGTAGGCATCCTGCACAGGATCGCACATGAATGTCCCGGTAAGGCATGCTATCCCCTTTCAGAGGCAGCGGTCTGCCGTAATATGAAAAAAACAGATCTTTTTACGGTACGCGATGCACTTGACCGGCTCCAGCCGCGTATCACGGTTCCCCAAGGCATTGCACGCAGCGCACGTCGTGCGATCGATCGGATGCTGGTGCTCTGATGAACGACGCCATCTTCACATCCACCGTTCCGGATATCTGCGATTGATCTGTATGTGCATCGCAGGATTCTGCAGAGGGGCATAATGCATCATACAGCAGATTGGAACGGCTATAACGGTATCTGGTATGACCACGGTCTTTGGGTTTGCCGCGCTTATGATCTCCACATTCGGTATCATCAGCAACTTCGGCACCGTCACGGTCATCTCGGTTTTCTTTGCACATGCCGGTGCGATCATCGTGATGCCGGCAATTCTGGTGCTGGTAAGTGCATTTGAAGAAAAGGAGCATATTCACAACTCCCCTACCAATCCGTCACCAGTTTCGGAATCGTAATTACTGGGCTGATCTAGGTTTATCGGATACGTTCTACTCTTTTTTTTAAGTTTGTGAGACTCAACAAAAAATTTTGTTTTTTTGAAGTTTGGCACCCATTCAAGGAAAAAAAATTTATATCTTCTTTGATGAGTCAGCATGACTCAAGAAGAAGATCGTCAGACCTTCTTCGAATTGTGCGAAGCGCTTGAGGAAAAAAAATTAAATCTTTTTCGTCGTGTCGCCCTTCATGATATATTTGACAACAATGAATACCACGAGGGCGATGATGACAAAGTCGATGATTGCTCCGACCAGATCCCCGAACAGGAATTTAATGGGGCCCACCATAAATTCCGATGTCCGCCAGTCCCCCTTTGGCATAAGGACTGCTATGATCGGCATGACGACATCATTCACGACCGAGGTGACCAGTTTGGTCGCGGCTGCACCGATCACGAACGCAACGGCAAGTCCTATGACCTGGTATTTCTTCAAAAACTCCAGAAATTCGTCCTGAAAACCACGAGCTCCTTTTGTCAATCCCATTACCCCTTCTTCGACATTCTTTCCGGCTTTGCCAAGATCATCTGCTGCTGCCATTCCTATCATCACCTGTCCGTGGACGCTTAAAACGTCCACTGACAGGTGAGTAGTTGTCCTGTTTGCTCAAATAATTTGTTTTCCCTCAGCTCATTACCCGGAAACAGGATCATTTTACGCTTTATGATATCGGACACCAGCACCTGCGTTTCTATTAAGGATAAAATAAGGGAGAAGTGGTTTTTATGGCTGCTTCAAAACCCCTATGAGATCGTTTTTCATCTTCTGCACTTTTTCGTCGTGGGGATTTAGTGCAAGTACGCGGTTATAGGCAGCAAGCGCCTCCCGGTACCGCTTGAGCATCTGCAGCGCAGTGCCTTTATTGAACCATGCGTTTGAATCATTCGGGTCAAGGGCAAGTGCACGGTCGAACGCAGTGAGAGCCTCCGTATGGTGCTGGAGTTCGCCCAGTACCGTGCCCTTGGAGAACCACCCTTTTGCATATCCCGGTTCGATCGTAAGCCCGCGATCGTATGAAGCGATCGCTTCCTCGAGCCGCCCGAGCTTCTTGAGCGCCGTGCCGCGGTTGATCCAGCCGATTGCGTTCTCTGGGTCAATGGAGAGCGCACGATCATATGCATCAACCGCTTCCGCGTGCATGCCAACCCGGTTCAATGCTGATCCCTTGTTGTTCCAGGAAGCAGCATCATCAGGATTTAATAAAAGGGCACGGTCATACGCATCCACCGCTTCTTCGAACCGCCCGAGCTTGGTCAGGGCGTTGCCTTTATTGAACCAGGCATCAGCATCATCGGAATTGAGTGCAAGAGCCCGGTCATAGGCTGCGATCGCATCATCATGTTTCCCAAGTTGGTTGAGTGCAGATCCCTTGTTGTTCCATGCGCTGGAGTCATCCGGGTGGATGGCAAGTGACCTTTCAATGGCAGCAAGCGCCTCCCGGTAGCGTCCGAGCCGGTTGAGCGCGTTGCCCTTGTTATACCAGACATCAGCATCCTCTTGTTTGATTGCGAGGGCGTGGTCATATGCGGCGATCGCCTCCTCGAACCGCCCGAGCTTGTGGAGGGCAAGCCCCTTGTTCTTCCATCCCACCGGGTGGTCCGGATGACGGGCAAGTGCCTGGTCATAGGCAGCGATCGCCTCTTCATGCCGGCCGAGCCGGTGGAGAGCATTCCCCTTGTTGTTCCAGCCCACCGCATGGTCCGGGTCAAGGGCAAGGGCACGGTCATACGCATCCACCGCCTCCTCGAACCTTCCGAGCTTATTGAGCGAGAGCCCCTTATTTTTCCAGCCGGTCGGATTCGAAGGGTCAAGGGCAAGTGCTTTCTCGTACGCAGCAATCGCCTCGTCATGCTTGCCGAGCCGGTCAAGAATCGACCCCTTGTTGTTCCACGCGTCGGCATTATCCGGGTTGATCGCAAGGGCACGCTCCAGTGCTGCCACGGCGTTGGCAGACTTTCCTGAGGCAATCAGGGCAAGTGCTTTGTTCTGCCACACTTCTCCGTCATCGGGTTTGAGGGCAATAGAACGGTCATACGCATCTGCTGCTTCGTCAAATTTGCCCAGATCGGTGAGCGCGTTCCCCTTGTTGAACCACGTATCAGCATCCTTCGGGTGCAGGGCGAGTGCTTTTTCGTATGCAGCGATCGCATCCTCATGATGGCCGATGATGTTAAGGGCAGTTCCCCGGCTGTTCCATGCCGTTGCGTCAAGCGGGGTGATCGCGATTACACGGTCAAGTGCGGTGATTGCCTCTTCGGGTTTTCCGAGCCGGATCATCGCGATCCCTCGGTTGTGGAGGGCACCGGCATCATCGGGATTGATGGATAGTACCCGATCCAATGCGGAAACGGCGTCTTCAGGTCTGCCGAGACGAAGGAGGCATACCCCTTTGCTGTACCAGAGATCAGCATCCTCCGGCAGGGTCTCAAGGGCACGGTCGAACGCAACAATTGCCTCCCCGTACCTGCCAAGGTGTTCCAGCGCCGCCCCCTTATTAAAGAGAATCACCGGGTCGTTTGCATCGATGGCAAGTGCGCGGTCGAAAGCAGCAACTGCCTCATCGAACCGTTCAAGACCCGCAAGTGCTGATGCCCTGCCATTCCATGCAGCGGTCCGTTTCGGGTCAATGACAAGCGCCCTTTCGTACGCAGCAAGGGCGTCGCGGTACTGCCCCTGATCAAAGAGGGCGTTTGCCTTGCTGTACCATGCACCTGCATTACCTGAATCAAGCGCAAGGCCACTCTCATACGCAGTGACAGCATCACTGAACCGGCCGAGCCTGGAGAGTGCATCTGCTTTTCCAAACCATCCGTCTGCACAACGTCCATCGATCCCAAGGGTCGCGTCATAGGCAGCCACCGCCTCCTCGAACTTTTGGAGGTGACTGAATGCAGATCCCTTATTGAACCATGCCCCCCTGTGATCAGGTTCGATTGCGAGCGCACGGTTGTATGCAGAAAGTGCTTCTTCTGCGTGCCCCATCCTGAAAAGCGCCAGTCCTTTCTGGTACCATGCACCAGTATTATCCGGATTTAGGGTAAGCGCCCGGTCAAGTGCAAAAAGAGCTTCCTCAAATTTTCCGAGATTCCGGAGTACCGACCCTTTATTGAACCAGATATCGGCATCAGTGTCGTCAAGTGCGATCGCCTGGTCAAACGCTGCCACCGCTTCCTCATGCCGGCCAGACATACGAAGGCAGTTTCCCTTATTATACCAGACAGAAGCGTCCTTGGGATCAAGGGCGATGGATCGTTCGAATGCAATGATCGCATCGTTATATCTGCCAATCCTCACCAGTGCATTACCCCGGTTGTTCAGGGCATCTGCATCATCAGGAGAGAGTGTAAGGGTATGGTCATATGCTTCGAGCGCCTCCTCGAACTTTTCGAGGTTGTCGAGAGCAACCCCCCGGTTGAACCAGAGCACCGGGTCGTCAGGTTCGATGGCAATCCCCTTGTCATAGGAGTCGATCGCTTCTGAATACCGCTCAAGTGCCGTCAGGATATTACCCCGGCTGTTCCAGACACAAGCGTTTTCAGGATCGATGCCGGTCGCATGGTCATATGCTTCGAGCGCCTCCTTGTACTGTCTGAACCCGCCCAGTGCATTGCCCCGCAAATTCCAGAGGTGTGCATTCTGCGGCTGAAGAGCGAGAGCCCGATCGTATTCATCGATCGCTTCTTTTGCCCTTTCAATACTTTCGAGAGCCTGACCTTTGATAGCGTGCGCTTCTGCATCCCCCTCATCAAATGCAAGCCCACGGTCGATTGCCGCAATTGTTTCACGAAAACGCCCGAGTGAGAAAAGGATGGAACCCTTGGAGAACCAGTCAGCTACAGACTGGGGATCCAGGCTGGTTACAAGATCATACGCATCGACTGCTTCCTCGGGGCTGCCCATTGTCATGAGCGTTGCCGCTTTTGCATGCCAGCCTGATACCGTATCGGGGGCAAGCGCAATCGCATGATCATAGGCGTCAAGCGCTTCCGCGTACCGCTGCTGCGCTTCGAGCGCTTCACCTTTTTTAAGCCAGACCTGTAGGTTATCAGGGTCAGCTGCAAGGCATCGTTCAAAAGCCGCGATCGCATCATTATATTGTTTGAGTGAAAGAAGTGCTGCCCCCAGACTTAACCATGCATCGGGATACGAGGGGCGGTCCTCGATCGCTTTCCGGTACGCAACAATTGCATCTTCATGGTTGTTGAGAGTATCCAGCACGCGCCCTTTGCTATACCATGCCTCTGCATAGCCCGGAAGGATTGTGATAGCAGTCTCGTATGCAGAGATCGCATCCTGATGCTGTCCGAGGGCATCGAGCGCATGCCCCTTATTGAACCATGCCTGTGCATAGGAGGGAGCCATGTTGATGGCCACATCAAGTGCAGAGATCGCCTGCTCGGTCTTCCCGAGATTGATGAGAGCCGATGCTTTGTTGTTCCATACGATTGCATCGTTGGGATCAAGTGCCAGCGCCTTGTCGTATGCCTCGATTGCCTCATCGTAGCGCCCGATCTCGTTCAGCGCCGATGCCTTGTTGTTCCAGGTAACGTGATCGGAAGGGTCGATCGTAAGTGCACTGGTATATGCACGGAGCGCCTCCTCGTAATTACCTGTGCTGCTCAGGACATTGCCCTTCGCTCCCCATCCCTCCGCATACGCAGGATCGAGAGCAAGCACCTGCTCATAGGTCTCCAGTGCAGCATCATAATTGCCCGTTGCCTGCTGCGCCTGGCCTTTCATATACAGTGTTGGGGCGCTGTCCGGCTGCAGGGCGAGCGATTGATCAAGTGCTGTGATCGCCTCACCCGGGTGCCCGAGCTTTATCAGTGATGCACCTTTTGCTGCCCACGCCGTTGCATCATTAGGAACATAGGTAATGACCCGATCGAAGGCGGCAACAGCCTCTTGGTACCGTCCGATGGCGGTTAGTGCGTTGCCTCTGCCAAACCAGGCTGCAGCATCATCCGGCTGCAGCCCGGTTGCCCGGTCGTACGCAACAATCGCCTCATTATATCTTCCGAGTGCAGCAAGGGCGGTACCTTTGCTCATCCAGACCCCAGGCGTATCGATCCTGAGGCTGAGTGCCTTTTCGAATACTTCCAGAGCATTCTCCGTTTGCCCCAGAGTTGCGAGGGCCGTTCCCTTGCCAGACCAGGCTGCAGCATCATCCGGCTGTAGTCCGATTGCTCGGTCAAAGGCTGCTATCGCGTCATCCATGCGTTTGAGTGCGACAAGGGCAGTGCCCTTGCGGGTCCAGAGCTCGGCATCATCTGCCCTTTTAACAAGAGCGGTATCGAGCGCTGACAGCGCCTGTTCATAATTGCCGAGATTGCTGAGTGCGACACCCTTGCCTGCCCATGCAGCAGAGTAATCAGGGTCAAGCACAAGCGCCCGTTCAAAAGCAGCGACTGCATCAGCATCGCGCCCGAGGGCAAGCAGCGTCTCCCCCGTTTTGCACCACGTCCTTCTGTCATCTGTGTTGATCGCGAGTGCTTTCTCAAATGCCTCCAGTGCACCTTTGTGATTGCCGAGTGAGAGCATTGCATCTCCTTTCCCGACCCATGCGCCGGCATTGTTCCGGTCCAGTGAAATGACATGGTCAAAAGCTGTGATCGCTTCTTCATTCCTGCCAAGTTTCCCGAGCACCGCCCCCTTCCGGCTCCATGCATCCGCGTTGTCCGGCACATAGGCAAGCACTTTGTCGTACGCCAGCAATGCATCTGTAAACCTCTTCAGGTTGTAGAGTGATTTCCCGAGATTTTTCCAGATTACGGGATTGTCCGGATCCAGCGCGATAGCCTTGCCAAAGGATACCACTGCTTCATCGTGCTTCCCAATGGTTTGCAGAACCGTCCCCCGAAGAATCCACCCCGGGCTGTAATCTGGTTCAAGAGAAAGAGCATTGTTGATCGCATCGATCGCTTCTTCATTTTTATCAAGTGCAGCAAGTGCAGTGCCAATACCCGACCATGCATGCCCGTACTCAGACCGAAGAGAGATTGCCTTTTTAAATGCTGGAACAGCCTCGTCATATTTCTGCAACTTCAGGAGCATGGCACCTTTGCTGTACCAGAGAACGGGATCCGTTGCATTAAGGGCGATTGAACTGTCATATGCTGTCAGGGCGAGATCATAACGCCCGAGTTCTGAAAATGCATTCCCTTTATTTGTCCATGCAAGGGTGAAGTCCGGACTGATTCCGGTTGCCTGATCAAAGGCATCGATCGCCTCGTTATGAACCCCGAAGTTACTCAGGGCGAGACCTTTGTTGTTCCAGATCATTGCGTCCTTAGGATCGAGGTCGAGGGCTTTCTGGTAAGCGGCAACAGCCTCTTCATACCGCCCCATCTCCGTGAGTGCGGAACCTTTCTTGTTCCATACATCCGCATCATCGGATTTTTCTGTGATTGCCCGGTCAAAGGCATCGATCGCCTCTTCAAACCGTCCAAGGGTCTCCAGTGCAATTCCACGGTTCTTCAGGGCAGTGATATTATGGGAGTCGATAGCAATCGCCTTGTCACAGGAATCGAGCGCTTCCTGCGCCCGCCCGAGACGATTGAGGAGAACACCTTTCATGGACCATGAGCGGGCTTCCCTAGGCTCGAGGGTAAGTGCTGTTTCGATGGATACGAGGGCTTCTTCCTCGCGGTTGAGCGACAGCAGGATGAGCCCTTTATTGAGCCAAGCGACCGCATCATGCGGATCGTTCCGGATCGCTCTGTCATATGCTTCGATTGCCTCTTCCATGCGCCCGAGCTTTTTTAATGCCCCGCCCCTGTTGCACCAGATGATCGCATCATTTGGATCGGCAGCGATTGCCCGGTCGTAGGCTTCGATTGCGTCATTGTGGCGCCCGAGGCGGTCAAGTGCCGTCCCCTTGTTGTTCCAGATAATGGGGTCATCCGGATCAATGGCAATTGCCCGGTCATATGCCTCGATTGCCTCCTCGAACCTGCCAAGTGGCAGGAGGGCGAGTCCCTTATTGTGCCATGCAGCGGCATCGTCGGCTTCGGCAACACCCTCTCCTGGTTCTGCTGCAGGCTCCTCCTGAGTAATCTCAGCAACTACCGATGGTGCAACAACCTCCGTCTCAGTAATCTCAACAACTACCGGTGGTACAACAATCTCTGTCTCAGGAACTTCAGTAATTACCGGTGGTGCAACAACCTCCGGAGTTACAGCCACTTCATCGTGTTGCACGGATTCGGCTCGCGCCTCATGCTTCTGGCGCCATGCCCCTTCATATTCCGGGTCGAATGCGACTGCGGTTTCGAAGGCAGTGATTGCCCGCTCATCATGACCGAGCTCCCGGAGCGTCTCTGCCTTTGCAAACCATGCCGCAGCAAAGTTCTGGCGGATCGCCGTCGCATGGTCAAAAGAATCGATCGCGTCCTCCAGCCTGCCGAGGTGACGGAGCACGATGCCCCGCATGTTCCATGCATCTGCGTATTTGGGATCAATGGCGATGGCGGTATCGTACGCGCCGAGCGCTTCATCGAACTGGTTTGACATGCACAATGCGTTTCCCTTGTTGTACCATGCGGCGACGAACTTGGGGAGGACACCGATCGCCTTTTCGATCGCCGGGATCGCATCGCTGAACCGGCCGAGTTTGATCAGCACGCCACCTTTATTGTTCCATGCATCGGCATCGCTGGGGCGCAGCGAAATCGCCCGGTCGTATGCGTTGATCGCATCATCATATTGCCCGAGGTTGTCAAGCGCGGTGCCCTTGTTGAACCAGACCACCGCCTGTTCGCGATCGATGGAGAGTGCATGGTTGAGGGCTGCAAGTGCCTCCACGTACCTCCCGAGCTTGTTGAGCGCGGAGCCTTTGTTATTCCATGCAACAGCGTGATCCGGATTGAGTTCGAGTGCCTTGTCGTATGCCGCGTTCGCCTCCTCGTACCGCCCGAGCTTGTTGAGCGCGTTTCCCTTGTTATACCATGCATCAGAGTACCGTGGGAGGACGGTAATCACACGGTCAAACTCCGCGGTAGCCTCTTCGTACCGCCCGAGTTTGATCAGTGCGATCCCCCGGTTGAACCACTTATACGCCCCCTCCTGATCACTCATCTCCTTTCGCACGCCACCACTCCATCAAGTACTGTAGTCAAGAAACTATCTTAAAGTTGAATATAAAAATAGATGTCTTTCCGGATCAGGTGTTCGTTGTAACCATATGCTCCCAGCAAGGAAGCGGCACCATCCGTGTTAAGCGGGAAGCTAATTTTCCGATCTTGCACAAATCACAGTTAAAAACCCGATCGTCCTGTCTTAAACACCAGTGCGTTATCAAACGCAGCCCGTGCTTCCTTCTGCTGCCCGAGGTTCTTTAAGGCAATGCCTCGGTTGTTCCAGATCCATTCAGAATCGGAGTTCTCTACCAGTGCCTGGTCGGTGTAATACAAAGCATCATTATACCGCCCGAGCCCGAGGAGTGCCGCCCCTTTCTGACCGAGGGCAAGCGAATCCCCGGGTGCCATGGCAAGGACGTGGTCAAATGATTGTGATGCGTCCTGATAGCGCCCAAGAATGTTCTGTGCGATGCCCCGGTTGTACCATACATCTTTTTGAGCAATGTCCGGGTTTCGGGCAATCACGGCATCATACATCCGGAGTGCGCCTTCATAATCGCCCTCCTCAAGGAGTTTGTTGCCCTGTTCGATATACTGGGAATAGATGCCTGATGAAACGGTTGAGGTGACGGGAGATGATTGGGGTGGATTGTAGGGGGGTATCTGTGGAAGTTTTACCATACTGACACCTGTCATCATCATTACCGAGAGGATAATGACCACAAATATTACTGCAAAGCATCCAGCGGCAAAGCGGACAGTTGCGGGGGAAACCCATGGACCCATCTTCACAGTCTTTATGGATGGTCGTGAGTCGCGACGCGGGTTTTTGCTGTGTGAACGGGGAGGGTTCGGTTGTTTCGCCTGTTCCCTCCATATCCTGTCATGGTCATTCTGTTCAAGGAATGTTTCCCGTGCTAGCGACTCATCATATTTTGATCGCCTGACTGGATTGCACAATATCTCCGCCGCCTCATTAATCTCCTTCATCCGCTCTTCCGCATCCGGGTACCTGCAGACATCCGGGTGCCACTGCTTTGCCTTTCTCCTGAATGCAGCGGTAATCTCTTCGGTTGTTGCATCGCTTGATACGCCAATGGTGTGGTAGTGGGTGATGATCGTCATAAGTCGGTGAAGGTGGTCTGTTGCATAATCATCGGATGCCCGATCTCATGAACTATGTGATATGAACACAGGGCTATGGCAATACCTTCTGCCAATTCCCAGTTTTTTAATAAGAAACCCTTTGGCTTGAAAAATCTCTCTTATTCATCTGGACGCGTTTGGGGATATCCAATGCTTCAGCCGAATTAAAAAGATATCAGAAAATCCTGACATACCGCGATTACCCTCTCACCGCTTTACACCAGTGGTTCCGGCTGCGCGTCTCCTGCCACGGGAAGTTTTGTCGTTTTGACTATAAACGGCTCCGGTGATCGCGCCATCTTCCCGATGATCAGGTCTTTTCCTTTCTGTGTAATGGCAAAAACCGGGATTGCAGTTCCTGCCTGGACGAGCGCCCTTTTGCCTGCGATCTCACGGATCGGTCTGGATGCACATGCGGTCACAAGGTCAGAAGCGGCAACGAGCCGTTGTGCCTCATCACGTGTGAGCCCGCTGACATGGACAGCGACAATCAGGGTATCGGGATATGCAGAACGGATCTGTTCTGCGCCATCAGAGTCAGCGACTGTCACGGCGATTTTTTTGAATTTTTTTGCATTAGCCCAAGCGACACCGGCACGCTGATCGATACGTGCAGTCTTCCGGTCTATTACGGTGCCCCCATGCTGTTCGATCCGGTCCATCACTGCGGGGATGGGGCTGGTGCTCACCAGTCCTGACATCCTGCCTCCAATGCCCTGCACAAGATCCGGAGTGCCAGCGATCACGGTTCCAGCCCCATCGCAGGCAAGGACAACGGCATCCAGGAGACCGGCATGGATCCCGAAGCTGAGGATCTCTGAAGCCCCGAACCCGACGAATTCCTTACGGTCTACCACCACGCGACGCTCTGTACACATGCCAAAGGACTTGATCCGGTGCTCGATGTTTGCCTTCACCGCATCCCGGGAGATCTGCGGGATAGGGTATGCAAACCTTTTAGCGAGCGGGCAGTCTTTGATGATCGGATCTCCGACATCCACGACAATCCCGTCCCGGATGACAATCCGGCATCTGCCGATCGCTTCGATGACATGTTCATCTGGTCTCTCGTGATCACGGGTCATATGTTTCGTACCATAATCATGGGAAGTGGTGTATGTTAAACACACGGATACCCTCAAATGCGAGGGCATATGAGGAATCGGTTCCAACCCTCTCGCGTGGATACGAGCGTAAGGTTTGAAGAGATCGATATGGCCCGGGGGATCGCGATCCTCATGATGATCCTCTATCATACGCTTTTTGACCTTGCCTTTTTTAAGGTATGGCCCGTCAACGTCGCTACAGGGTTCTGGCGATATTTTGCGTTTTTGACGGCGTCGCTCTTCCTGCTTATCGTGGGTGTCTCGCTCACCGTCAGCCACGCGAGAGCGATTAGGGATTATTCAAAGGATAAGGATGGATCAATCCGTCTTGTAAAAAAATACGTCAAACGGGGGGCTGGAATCTTCGCGTGCGGGCTGCTGGTCACGATTGCCACATGGCTTTATTTAGGCGAAGGTTTCGTCATCTTCGGTATCCTGCACCTGATCGGCGTCTCGGTCATGCTCGCGCCGCTCTTCTTCCGATTTAAAAAAGGAAATATCCTGATTGGTGTCTTGTGTATCGGGCTCGGGATTGTGCTTTCATTCGCAGACATCGCAGGACCGATCTGGCTTGTCTGGCTGGGCATTCATCCTTCACCATTTATTTCAGTTGACTACACTCCTCTCCTCCCGTGGTTCGGTGTGGTACTCATCGGTATGGGGGTCGGGGAGTACCTGTATCCGGATGGAAAACGTTCCTGGTCCCTCCCTCAAGTGCCGGTATCCATTTCTGCTCTGCTTGCGGTGCCCGGCCGGCATTCGCTCCTGATTTATCTGGTGCACCAGCCATTGATCCTGCTCCTCCTGCATATCATTGCCGGTGTACCGGTGCTGGGATAAAAGAACACAATAAAAATATTGGATAACAATTCACTCCACCGATTTCATTAATCCCTTCAGAAACATACCAGATTAGCATTCCATGTACTGGTATGCCTTGTCTATAATCGGTGCGATTGCTGATGCGGGATATTATATCTCGGTGAAAAAAAATTTACTGACCGCGGATCCACTCGACCTTGCTGCTGGCGTTTACACATGCACCGGAATTATTCTTCTTGTCGTTTCATGGTTCAGGGGATTTCCCTCTGTCGGCCATGACTTCTTTTATGCACTTTTTGCATCTTCAGTACTTGGGATTATTGCCGTCCTATTATCGTATGCAGCACTCCGTCAGACGGATATTTCGCTTGCCGTCCCGATGATTTCCTTTACCCCTCTATTCCTAATTGCGACTGCGTTTGTGCTTCTCCATGAGATTCCTTCGCTGATAGGAGTTGTCGGCATCTTAATCATTGTCACCGGTTCTTACGTTCTGAATGTATCCTCATCACAGAAGACATGGACAGACCCTTTCCGATCCATTGCCAGGAACCGCGGTGTTCTTTTCATGCTTGTCGTTTCGTTTATCTATGCGATTGCGATCAACTTTGACAAGGTCATTGTGACAAGTTCTGATCCCGTGTTCGGATCAGCTATTGCTTGCCTGCTTTTGGGTCTCTCGTTTGCTGGCATGTCCATGAACACGACAATAAGGCGCTGGTTATCTCCACTGGTATCCCCCCCAGCTGATGAACATCAGATACGAAGTCTGGCACCTGCCAGCACACTACATCTGAAAACCTTAGGACAGTGGATTCTTGTTGGGATTCTTCTCTCAATATCCGCGGTCAGCATCAACATGGCTTATACCATGCAGATCGTCCCGTATGTTATCGGAATTAAACGAATGAGCATTCTCATTATTGTGGTGTACGGGGGATTCGTCTTCAAAGAGGAGAATATGGTACTCCGCTTGTCCGGTGCTCTCCTTATGGTCGTTGGCGCTGCCCTGATCGTCCTGTTTAACTGACCTTGTTATCTGCGCTTCTTCACAAAGAGCGGGACATCTTTAAACTGCCCGACATCAAACAGACCGCGGTCGGTAATCCTCAGGCTCGGGATTACCGTGAGTGCAAGGAAAGAAAGGTACATAAACGGATCGCTGATCGCCCCGATATGCGCAGTGGCTCTCTTCAGGTTTTTCAGTTGTGAGACGACCTTTTCATACGGCTGAAGGGACATCAGACCGGCGCACCCGAGCGGGAGTATGGTCTTATTCCTGCCATCAATTGCGACCATCGCGCCACGGTGGCGGATCACCGTATCGATTGCCCGCAGGATCTCCTGATCACTCACACCTACCGCGATGATGTTATGGGCATCGTGTGAGACACTGGAAGCGATTGCGCCCCGGGTAAGGGCAAACCCGTGCACGAGCCCGACGCTGCAGGATAGTTCCCGGTATCTGTTGCAGACCACGACCTTCAAAATGTCGCGTCCAATATCCGGGATATCCTGTGCAACAAGATCGAATTCCAGCGATTCGGTGACGATCTGGTGTGGCACAATCCCGATGACGCGGGCAGTTCCGCTCCCGGAGATCCGGATCATGTCCGGATCCGGAGTTGTGCAGGGGAACGGTTTCAAATCCCAGACAGCTGCTGTATGAGGGAGTACCCGCACAGCAACACCCCGCTTGAACGTTGCTTTGACGGTAAAGGTAGGCGTATCCTCCAGAATACAGAAGTCCGCGACCTTCCCGGGTGTGAGCGCACCACGGTCGAAGAGCCGGAACCGTTCCGCAGCGGAAAGCGTTGCCATCCTCAGTGCAAGATCCGGTTCCAGTCCGCAGGCGATCGCAGTCCGTATGCAGTTGTCGATGTGTCCGCTATCCGCGAGCATGTCTGCGTGGCAGTCATCGGTACAAAAACAGCAGCGCGGTACGGTATGGGGGTTCACGATCCCGATCAGATCCCTGATATTGCGTTCAGTTGACCCCTCCCGCAGAAAGATATACATCCCGCGCCGGAGTTTTTCCTCTGCCTCTCCACGCTGTGTACACTCATGGTCGCTCTGCATGCCGGACAGAACATATGCATTCAGATCTGAGCCGGAGAGCAGAGGTGCATGCCCGTCAACGACCGGCGCGAGTGCGATCTTTTCCACCAGATCGGGATCCTGTGCGAGTACCCCTGGTACATTCATCACCTCCCCGATTCCGAGCACTCCGCTGCGCCCGATAAACCGTCCAAGGTCCCGGGCAGTCAGAACTGCGCCACCCTTGTCCATCGGGGTTGCAGGTACACAGGAAGGGAGCATAAAAAAGATATCGACCGGAAGGTTGTGCGATTCCCGCAGCATGAACTCAATGCCCGCAGAGCCGGAGACATTGGCAATCTCGTGGGGGTCAGCGATAACAGTGGTGGTTCCATGGGATGAGACAAGGCGGGCATACTCCCCGGGTGCCAGCAGCGAACTTTCGATATGGACGTGGGCATCGATCAGCCCGGGTACAATCCGTGCTCCGGCCATATCGTGTTCTACAAGGCCGCGGTAATCACCAATGCCGACAACAATTCCCTGAGTGACGGCAAGGTCTCCCTGTTCCCACTCGCAGGAAAAGGGATTAAAAAGTGCAGCGTTCTTAAAGACCGCATCAGATTTGACCAGCCTGCGGGCGGAATCGACGAGCCGGTCTTTTTTTCCTGGCATGGATTAAATCACGAGATCTTTGATGCTTGCTGTCCTGCGCTCCCCGTTGACCGTTACATACACATACAGTTTGTACGTGCCTGGCTCAAGCAGGACCGGGAGGGAAAATTCATTCTCCCCCTCCTTCACCGATACAGGAATGCCGGTGACGGTGAGTTCGCGCTGGTTCAGATCTTTTATCTCGTAAATTCTTACTTGGATGCCGGCGTCTACCGGGTCGCCGCTGTTGGAGACATGGACTACAAGGCCCTGCTGATTACGGTAACTTACATCCCCGACGGCAAGCGACATGCAGCCGGCTGACAGGGTGATGAGGAAAACAACCGCGAGAAGTAAAAGGCATCTCGATACGGACATGATTCAATGGTAAAATTATAAGCATAAAAATCATGTGGTTTGGAAAAAGGTTGCTTGGTGTAAGGAAAAAAAATGGTCCGTCATCAATACCCGTCCGCTGAAACGGCTTGTATCATTTCCGGGACATTGCGGGTGTATTGAAATTTAGGGGAATTGCTATCTCATCCCTTAAAAAATTACACTATTGAAAAATTAATCTGTGATAATTATCTCCCGGTCAGACGCTCTAGGGGGCTTTGCCTTTGGCTTGCCCCGTCGCTGTGGCGACCCCCGTATTGCGTTGGTCAGGTAGCAGGGTTCCAAAATAGATCAAAATAACATGAGGTTTTCTACAGAGCCGCGGGATTCGCAGAATTTTATCAGAGTTTTTCCACTGTCACCCTCACACGGTCACCTGTTTTTATGCCGTGACCTTTGGGGATATCGATGTTGAACCAGAGGACTTGAGGGGTCTCCTGTGTGGGGTCCTGCGACATCAGGCAGTCCTTGTGCTCGTTGATGTCGGCGACAAATTCTATCTCTGACTCAATATCGAGAAGTTTTTTCATACAAAAAAGAGGGCGCGGATGGATAAATTATATCGCTCGCGGCGTGACCATCCACGTCGTGCTGTTCGAATAGCTCCACCTGATGATGTTGAGTTCCTTGCAGATATCCGCAAGGATCGCCATGTTTGTCCCCACCTCTTTTGGGGATAATCCAAGATCCTTTGCAATATACTTCGACTTGAAGTAGTGTTTACCCTTGGTTATCCCCGAGTGGAGGTAACTGACGATTTTGTGCTGGGTTTCGTTATACGTCTCTCGTATTCTTTTTGAAGTCACCATGTGCTGCCTCAGCATTAAAAACTCATATAGATCCACTTGTATATATATATATCTACCTCAAGTGGCAGAATCGGGCTCCTTTTTCACTTTGCCCACCAATTAATTGACCAGAAAGCATTTATTGCCCACCGGTTTGAATTCGAAAATCGATCCGCGCAGAACAGCGAGATCCGATAGTTCTACGGGAATTCCTGCGAATTCCAAAAATTATTTTTGTAATTTTGAGTTATTTTTGTACCTGCGCCACGCTAATCTTGTTGATCAGCGCTTCAAGCACCGTATTGCGCATGCCTTCCACAAACTTGATGCTGCCGACCACCAGGTGCCCTCCACCACTGATGCCCCCACCGGGGATTTCTGTGCGGAGCTCACGGACCATGCGGGGGATATTCATCAGGACGCCCCGGGAACGCAGTACGGCAAAGTCGGGGCCAAAGCCGATGGTAACCACGGGGGATCCTTCGTTTGCCCTGCAGAGCCGGTCGTGCACCTCGCCGCTTGTCTTGCCCGGCGGGGGAAATGTGAACTTGTGGGCATGGATCTCGACATCGATAAGGAATAGTTTCGCGCTGTTGGGCAGGTCACGGGGGACAACATGGGGTATACATGCGCTCATCTGGTCCTCGATCATCAGGTTTGCCCCCTCGACAAGAAGTGAGACAAGTTTTTCATGCCGGGTGGAATTGCCACTGATGTTGAGTATGTCCTTTACGATCTCCCTGCCGTCATTGAACCGTAGCCAGAATTGTTCATAGTCAAGGGCAAGCGCGATATTCTTACAGGCTTCTTCGCTGTACTGATCCCGCACGAGTGAAAGATAGAGGGAGCGCTCCGCAGCTTCACTACGGTCACCGACTGCGGCAACAGCAGGAAGGTGGCGGATGATCGGTTCCACTTTGGGATTGATCAGCCGGGCGATCTCAGTACCCAGCATGCCTGCGGTGATCCCGAAGTCACCACCGACATGATACGGGTTCACATGGGCGAAGAGGTATTTATCGATCGTTGCATCGGGATGGTGGTGGTCAATAACGACAAACGGGATATCATATACGCTTGCGATCTTGTACGAGGGTTCGTCCTCTTCGGTCGATCCGTTGTCGGTGAGAACAACAAGCGGCATTTTCTGCCCGAACCGGACATGGTCTTTTAATGAGAAGTCAAGATCGCGGGTGATGTCCTCGATCTCATAGAACGGGGCTTTGGAAGGTGCGCGCTTGAAGAGGTAATACTCTGCATCAAAGTCCCCCCCGCTCTCCCTGATGAGGGCTACGACAGCCTGCTCAATCGCGACAGCAGAACAGATCCCGTCTGCGTCCGCGTGATGACGGAGGATGACGGGTTGGGCGGTAAAGATTGCCTTCCTGATAATCTTTGCGACCTTTTTCATTCCGGGACGCAGCCGTTCCATTACCTCCGACTTCACGAGGAGAGGGATATCCTCGGGTTCGGCACGGATATCGAGCGCCTGTTCAATCCGGACCCTGACTGTTTCCCCCTCATCTCCTGAAAGTGACGTGATTGCGTCTGCCTCAATCTGGAGCTGGTTGTTTCGCTTCATCACCTCGCCAACAACCTTTACGATGTCATTGAGTTCCACATCTGGGAAGGCTCGCACACCTGCTTCAACAAATGCGGCAACATTCTGTGTGCCGGATTCGTCAACGATGGTAAAAATCGTGGGGCCGCTCGTCTGCTTGATCTGGGCAACTTCACCCTCTATAGCGACAGTTTTTCCAATCCGTGACCCAAGGTCTGAGATACGTACGGTCGTCGATTTCTTTTCGATATTCTGCACCTGATAGACCTTGATCTGGATCTCCTCGAGATCAATATTGCCGTTAGGCCGGATCTGGCGCACCCGCACAAGGATTGAGTCTTTCTCCTTGTGTTCCGATTTCATGTTACTCTTGTGAACAAGCCCTTTGATCCGGTCGTTTAACTGGACAAACATCCCGAAGTTGGCAAATCCCTGTACTTTTCCTGCATAAACTTTCTGCTCCTCAACATCAGCAAGGTCACAGGTTGCTCCCAGCCGGTACACGAGGATGTCATCATCTTGCATATACGTCTCTCTCCACACACTGCGTAACGAATGCTTTTTTGTTCATGTTGTTGCTGTAAAGGTGAAATTGTTCAATACTGCACAACAAATGCACCACTGAGTGTAACATCCATTGCTATTAGATTGTTAATTACGTTGTCATTGATCCATAGCTAGGATAACAATTACCGCTTAAACCATACGTTTCTAATCACTGAATGGAATATCGACCATGTCAAGGTCGTCAGGTGCGATCACCGTACCGGAAAATTTTTTCTGTGCATCAGCAATATGCAGCTGCGCATCAGTGTATCGTGAACTGATATGCACAAGTGCAAGGGTCTTTGCATTTGCTGCTGCAGCTGCCTGCCCTGCCTGTCCTGCGGTCGAATGGTAAAACTCAGTAGCCCTCGTCTCTTCCGCATCAACATAGGTTGCATCGTGGATGAGGAGGTCAGCATCCTTCCCGATTATGGCAAGCCGCTGGATGATGGGGCGGGTGTCACCGGTATACACGACCTTTCGTCCGGGTCTGGGTGCACCCATTACATCCGAGGGCTGTACAACCCGCGATTCACCTTCTTTTTCAATAGTAATTGCTTCACCACGCTGGAGTCTCCCAAAGAAAGGACCTGCCGGGACTCCGAGCGTGATCGCACGATCCCGGTCGAACCTGCCAAGTCGTTTGTCTTCTTCGATAAGATATCCAAGTGCAGGGAGCCCGTGATATGCATTGAAGGCGGTGACGGTATATCCGTCAAACCTGACCCACGCGCCGTCCGAAAGCTCCACAGATTCAAGAGGAAAACCGAGGTTGAATTTCCCCACCTGCCTGATGGTTTGCACGCATTCATGCACCCATTCGGGGCCGTAGATGGTGAGGGGGGTGCTTCTCCCGTTGAATGAGAGTGTCTGGATCAGCCCGAAAATTCCAAGAAAATGATCGGCATGCCAGTGTGTGATAAAGATTGCATCGATAGTAAAGCCGGTCCGTGCCCGCATCATCTGCTGCTGTGCTCCTTCCCCGCAATCGAAGAGCAGGGTGTCGGAACCGCGCCTGACCATGATGCAGGAGGGATTGCGCTGCGGTGTAGGGAGTGCGCCGGTTGTTCCAAGGAAAAAGACATGGAGTGTCTCACCACTCATGTAAACCACTTCCTGAATTGTACGAGGCTGCGTTTGGCTTCTTCAATTGACCTTCCTTCGATCACGACTATGCCATCATAGTTGGCGGCGACCTTTTTTCCGACGATATCCCATGGAATCGTCCCATCGCCCAATGCAAGGTGCTCATCGGAAACGCCATGATTGTCATGAATATGGACATGGTGAGCCCTCTTAACATTCGTAAGAAACTCCTGCACCTTGCCGACAGTATGTGCATGCCCAAAGTCAA
>JAPKXX010000039.1 GCA_026394595.1 Methanoregula sp.
ACTTTAACTCGGGTTTGTAGGGATGGCCAGATGACTCATGGGGCATTATTGGGTCCCAAACCAGAACCTGCCAATATACATACAAAATGGCTCAAGGGATACGAATGCCTGTCAGGATGTACATTTTCTGGAGGCAAGAGACCTTTAAAAAGGACGAAATTCAGTTATTTTTTGACGAACCAACCGATATAATCAGAATTTTTTAACATTACTGACCTATTTATCAGAATTTTTTAATTTCACGCGATTTTGAGTCATTTTTACTATGTATAAACCATATGATGCTATATACAAAAGGGGATTTCCGTATGTCCTTTTGTCAGACGATTATCAACAGGTATCCAGGGGAGAGGCGCCCGGTCACCAGATTGAACTGCAAACAAGACATGGCAGAAATAAAAGATGGTGATTGCTTAATGGAGGCCAGCGGGGAATAATCTGATAACAACAAATTATTGAAGATCCTCATGTTTTTTCGGCTCTCTGTAGAAATGCTTATCCAAGACACTCTTGGGGGCTTCGGTACATACCTTCGCCCCCGCCATTGTGAGACTTCGAAAACGGACTAAAACCGTTTTCTCAAGTCACCCCTAACCCTTGGTCTTGGGTGACACCCCCAAATGCGATAGTCGGGTGGGAAGATTCCCCCACAGATCAAAAAAAGAGGTTTTTTTACGAGCCGTTTTTTAAGTTTTTTTTAACGATCTTATAGAGGATCAATCATGGCTGTACACGATGAGTGACGGGAGAAATCTTTGGATAATGGTTGTGACCTGTTTTCTGTTCATGAAGTGAGGGGCAGGGGTGAGAAGATAGTCACAGGAATCTTTCCCTCTTTTACCCCCCGCAGCTTCTTAAAAAATTATCTTTCAGACAATTTTCCCGAAGACCACCATATCCATCGGCTATGGCAGACTCCCAGAACGCGATAACCTCCGAACAGTTATTACATCGCTATTACCATAAGTGCAAGGGCGGGTAACGGGGGGGTGTTCACCGCCGACCGAAAGGCGGGGAGAACGTAAGAAGAATCCCGAAAGGATCCTTCGAATGCAGGCACTGTCCCTTCCTGGTGCTCTGCATAAGACAATTTCCCTTCCTGATGAGACAAAGAATCCGGTTACATTAAGAGAATCCAAAACGAGAAGCAGGAGGTAATGGTTCCTGGACAAATCTTTGATAACAATACGGAGGATTTTGGATATTGACTGGAGATAATGGAATTTATTGGTAAAATTTTATTGGGGTAAAATCACAATCTCTCAATAACGAGCAGGATGTATTTTGACCGAAGACGGACACGCACGTGCACTCTCTTTTGTGTCAGCCGGTATCCTGAACATGCCTGGTATCATTCCCGCTACGTGATGCATGAACATGAATACCAATATATTGTTTTTTTATTTCCCTGACTGGAAACCACCCCGAATCATTGCATGTGAATCAGGTGCCAGATAGCCTTCAGAATTACCTTTCCTGCCATATAATTGAGCGAAATTTTTCATATTCCAGGGGTAATTTTTTAACTTATAAACCAGATAATGCTATATGATAAAGGGTATTCCCGAGACCGTATAGTGGTCATTCGGAGACTTGAGGATTTTTCTGGAGCGGTGAATGGAAAATGGATGAGGTGCGGATTCATGAAGAGATTAACAAGTATAAAAAATTCAAAAAAGTTGACGGGGCAACGTACCGGAAGGTGAACCAGTTCCTCCGAAAACGGACCTACATCACCGCACGTGAATGGGCACTCGCCCGGCTCTGCACAGACTTCAGGACAACCGGCGGGGCAGAGATGACATTTATCGGACAGCACCTGCCTGAGCTCGTCCCTTTCATGGAGGATACCTATACACCGCAGGCAGTCAACCAGGCACGCAATTCATTCAAGAAGAAAGTCAGGAAAGCAAGTGCCACCTTTTTTTACGGGGCAATGTGCGGTTTTTTCACCACCGATGAGCTCGACGACCTGCTCTTTGAAGCAAGCGAAGTGGCACGATTCCTCCTTGAGGTGGAGGGGACCACGCTGGATATCGATGAGGAGATCGATATCGAGGATCGCATCACCAAAGTCATGAGAAGTGTAGGTGAAACTGCCAAGACAATCCTCCAGACCCGCGTCATGGAAGCGCAACAGCAGGCACCAGGCACAGTCTCCTCACATGATGACGGAGAAAAGAAGAAAATACCTGACACCCGGCTCCGTATAAAGTCCAAACGAAATAAAAAACAGAAAAATGAGATGTGGCAGACAACATCAGGGCCGGAAATAATTGAAGAGGCCGGGGAGAACCCGATTGAACCTGAGTCGCCACCTGCCAGCACTATGGATAGTCAGGCTCCTGAAATTCTGCCGGATCCACCGGAAAAGAAGATCGTCGTAAACGAAGATTTGGATAAGAACAGATCAGGAAATGAGAAGGTATCGCGGCCTGATACCGAGACCGGAGGGACCGACCCTGGGGCTGATCAAATATGAAGATCATCCAGGTCGTCGGATGGTCACAAAGTGGCAAGACCACATTTATCAAGAGATTGATACCGGAACTTGAAAAGAAAGGGCGTGTTGCCGTGATCAAACATATGGGAAACCATGACTTCCGTCTCGAGCCAGCCAAGGACACTACGCTGTTTTATGAAGCCGGGGCAACCATGTCGGTCGGGATTGATGGGCATAAAACGGTTGCCACCCAACGGACTACGTCGCTTGATGAGGTCCTGATACTGCTCAGCTGCGCGGGGATTGATTATACCATCATCGAGGGTTTCAAGACAAGGGCATTTCCCAAAATCGTGATTGGAGATCTTGCCGTTGACAACTGCGTCGCATCGGACCCGACTGTTGACGAAGTACTCTCCTTACTCCCCCGTTTTGAAGATTTTACCCCAGATAGCACATCTGAAGAGACTGGCAATAAAAGAGGCAGACCGCATGAAAAAAGATAAACGGGCAAAGCGACTGTTCGGGACCAACGGGGTGAGGGGAGTTGCAGGGAGAGAGATGACTCCCGGACTCGTCTTCCAGATCGCAGCGGCATTCGGCTCGATGCGATCCGGGCGTTTTGCTGTCGGCAGGGATACCAGGACATCAGGCGAGATGCTGCTTTCTGCACTCAAAGCAGGATTGCTTGGAACCGGATGCGACGTCGTGGATTGCGGGGTCTTGCCGATACCTGCACTCCAGTTCATTGTGAAAGAGGAATTCGATGGGGGGGCGATGATTACAGCGTCGCATAATCCCCCTGAATACAATGGCGTCAAGATCATTGAAGCCGATGGCACCGAGATGGGCGATGAAGATACGATCAAGCTTGAACACATACTATCGAATCACTCTTTTGCGGTCAAACCCTGGGATAGCGTGGGGCGTGAAACAAGCGCCCCGGATCTCATCAACCGGTATATCAGGGCGGTAGTCAGGCAATTTCCTGCAGGCATCGGAAAGGGAATGCTGGTAGCGGTGGACCCGGGGTCCGGTCCCGCCTGCCGTACAACCCCGGAAATTTTAAGAGAACTGGGATGCCGTGTCCTTTCGGTAAACGGGTTCATGGACGGAACATTTCCCGGAAGGCTGCCTGAACCCACACCTGAAGGGCTGTCGGCACTCTCGGCGCTCGTTGTAAGCTCCGGTGCCTCCTTCGGAGTCGCCCATGACGGGGATGCCGACCGTGCGGTCTTTGTCGATGAGAAAGGCAAGTATGTGGAGGAGAATCAGGAGTTCGCCCTGATAGCCCGGCATCTCTGTCACCAGCAAAAAGGTGTGGTCGTTACTCCCGTCAGCACATCCCGTCTTGTAGAAACGGTCGCGTTGGCAGAGGGGTGCACGGTCCAGTACACAAAAGTCGGCAGCATTCATGTTGCCCGGACCATGCATGCGCTGATCCTTGACAATACACCGGTGGTATTCGGCGGGGAGGGCAACGGCGGGCTCATCTTTCCTGCACACCAATTCTGTCGTGATGGCGGAATGACAGCAGCAACCATGGTCTCGATCCTCGCATCGGAAGGAATGAACCTCTCGGATCTTGTTGCCAGACTCCCGAAGAGGTTCATGATCAAAGAGAAAGTAAAGACTTCTGATGCCCCGCAGGTTATGAAACGCCTTAAAAAGGTGTTGTCAGGGGAACAGATTGACAAGACTGACGGGTTAAAGATCATCCGGGGATCAACATGGGCACTTGTCCGGGCATCCGGCACTGAACCCCTGATCCGGATTATTGTTGAATCTGATGATAAGACCAGTGCTGAAACGTTTTTTGGCGAGATAAAGAGGTCGCTTGGAGAGGCCCTGCCTTAAACCCGGTATGATCGATCAACCGGATCAATCCGGTCATCAGGGTTTTTCTATTGGGGCAATAAACGGGATATTTCTCAATATTATATCAAAATATCCCCAGAATACGTCTCAAATGTGTTATTTCTTATTTAAATTAAATAATTTCAAAATTTAGTCGAAATTTTACGATTAAATTGACAATGATTCAGAAAAAGAATAAAAATGTTTATGTAGTATTTTATCAAATTGAGGATATTAATTACCCTGTGTTGTGAAGTATGAACCCTGTAACCGGTGAGATGCTCGACACCATACGGCACGCATCAGTACTCAACGATCCAAAAAAAATTCAACACCATATCAATGCCGCACTCATCCGGACCGTACGTAGGGACCGCCGGCAGATGACACGGGAGATCAACAGGGTCCTTATTGACACCTCCATAGAAAACAACAGCCCGGGTATCCTGCCGGCACTGCAGGTTATTTCAGACGAGGATACAATCGCCCTGATCTCCCGCATCATCCAGCAGTACATCACACACCTCGATGATGCATGGCTGGAAGCGGTTTTCTCCATCACCAGCAGACTGGAACGGAAGAGCAACCAGTCCCGGGTTTTTGCACTGGTGGCAAAGAAGATGATTGAGACGGGTGTCGCAGAATCGAATCCGGCATTGATCCAGCATGGCCTGCAGACACTGGACCGGATCTCATTCAGGAAATACCGGTCTGAAATTATAGCGGGCATCATTCCCCTGCTGAATTCCTGGGCTGTTGGGGCAGAGGATACGGATCTGTTGCTACGGGCTTATACCTTCACGGAGGAAATTGCCGACATCGCCAAAAGGTCTGCTGAGCAATCAAACGTGGCAATTGCGATGGCATCCATCGCGATCAGTCGCCATGACCTCTCATTGTTCCTGGACAGCCTCAGGACAGCAGGCACTATAAAGCAGAAGACGCGCCGGCAGGGGTGCATTGCATTAATCATCCGTAATGGCGCACCCGTGTTTCTCTCCAACGCACACCTCGACATTCTTCAATTTATTCATTGTATTGAGGATCAACCGGAGGAGATAGTGCGTGACATTATCTCAGCATGTCTTGCTGACATCTTTGATCGTACGACTGACCCCCGCACTATAATCAATGCCCTGGATCCGCTCGCACACATGATGCCCTTTTCCCATGGGACCATTATGTCATCACTCCTGAAAAAAGCGGAGAAAGACGGGGTAATGGGGCATCTTTCTGCAGCGATGGAATTTGGGGAACGTTTTATCGGCCCGACCGGTTATCCTGTCCGCGATCTTGTCAAGGCAGGCATTTCGGTTGCCCGGAAAACCAGCGACCCGCGTGCCCTTGTGATAGTTGTCCCCTTTGTTGAACAGTCCTGTGATGCAGCCGAGTCCTCACGATTGTATCTCCGGCTGATTCCGGAGATGCTCGCCCTGGGGGATATTGAAGATACGGTGCAGTTGTTTAAAAAGATCAGGGAATCGCCACAGAACCAGCCATTGTACGATGAGTGCTATTGTTCCCTCCTGAAACAGAGTGTCCTCTCGGATAAGGTCTCTCTGATCAGGGATAGTATTGCAGACCGGGGGGATAACGGCACAGGCTCTGATATCCTCTCCCGTGCGATCATGGAGATCTCCAGACATGCCCCGTTCCCTGAGATCACGAGGCACCGTGCTTCTATTCATGCATTTGTCAACCTGCACCCGAAAAAAGATGTACTGGTAATGGACATTATTACCCTCCTCATAAACCGCGGGCTCCTTGACGTTGCTGATCCAGACGTACTGATACAGTTTACAGAATCCATCGGTGATATGTCACTCAGGGAGCGGGCCCTCTCAATGATTGTCATCAAACTGGCGAGCATCGGTGTCAGGTCACGAAACCGGGACTTTCTCCAGCGATCCGTTGGCCTTACCTGCCTGATTGAGGAGAAGAAGACCCGGTCAGCAACATTAACAACCATTATTGACGAGGCAACTGTGCTCGCTGTTCTCGACCGGGACCTTGACCTTCTCCGGCGGATGCGGGAATGGAGCGCCTCGCTCCTCTCCCCGGAGGGTGAAATCTTTGCCATGGCAAATATCGTTGACGGGATGATCAAGTATGCGATGGACACACGACACCCGGGAGCACTGGAGGAGGCATATCTCATCGCCATGGAGATCCATGACCCCTCGCTCAGGAAGGAACTGGTCGAGCGCATCTGTGTCTGCTCTGTGCAGACAGGTTGCCTCATTCTCGAGGAGGCCCGTTTTTCATCACGCACTGACGAACTGACCTCGGCACTCTCTTTGTTTGAACGTGGCCTTGAACTATTGCTCCTGCACGGGAAAAAAGAAGAGCGGTCGCTGAAACTGGCGCATTTCATCGATATCAGCCTCGATTACATGCAGCGCACCAAAAAAACCGACTATGTCATTCCTCTTTCCCTGTATGTGCTTGAGATTGGGAACATATATGAGCGGGATGCCATGGTCTCGCGGATTGTGGAGCAGCTGGCGCTGGTACTGGAATCAACTGATTCTACCGATCCGTACGAGACCCTTGCGAGCCACCTTCAGCGTATCGAACCCCTGCGGGATAATCCCGCTTTACCCGATCTGATCGTGAGGTTAGCAGGGCAGATCAGGGATCCGTTCACCCGATTCCTGCGCTTAATACGGACTGCACAGAATTACCTGCGCCTTAATCTCACGGAAAAAGCTATGGCTATTATACAGGAAATCCGGTCATCACTCGACCAGGTGCCGGCACGGTACCAGGAAGTGATCCTCCGGTCGTATCTTACAGACTGTTATGCCATCGTTTCCCGGAAAGATGCAGATCAGTGTCTGGAGGAAACACTGGACCTGCTCGCTGGCATCGATGACGACCATGCATCGGTTGCACACCGGCAGCTCGTATCTGTCATGATCAGGTATCACGGGCAACACCCGGATATCACCCTTTTTGACAATATCCTCAAGGTTGCATCCGGCATCAGCGATCCTGTTGACTACGTAGATGCGATGAGGGCGATCCATCACATGGTACAGCACGACCCGGTACAGGGTAAAGCGATTCAGGTGCGGATTGAACAAAAATGCAAAACTATCAGGTTTCCCGTCCAGAGGGCATTGCTGCTTCTCGATCTTGTTACCCTCCTTCTCGAAGACCAGAATGAAAAAAAGGCCTACACTATACTCGACCAAATCGCCGATATTCCGGCTACCATCAGTATTCCCTTTATTGCTGACACAATCAGAATGGGGATAATAGCGAGGTACCAGATACTTTATACTAAAAATCATGACGAAGGGATCCAGCAAAAAGTGCAGGACGTTGCACGGAACATAGAACATGATGAAATCCGCAGGCGTATTCTGACTGGCAATGCGCACATTTATTGGGAGATCCCGCCAGACACAAAAAAAATCCAGGACCTCTGTAACCACATCATCATTAGGGGGGCCCGGGGCGGAAACACAACGCAACTTGAACAGACGATCAGGTCGGTTCCTGATAACCGGAAAAAAGCGTATTATTATGTTGATGTGGCGCTCCTGTTTCGGGCGCATGCCAGACACAAATCGGCAAAAAAGTTCCTTTTGGCTGCCATTGATGAAGCAGTCAAGATCAGGCCACTCTCCCGCCGGTCGTATATGCTCTGTGATATCGCCCTGCTCCTCCATTCAGCCGGGTGTGAAAAGGAAGCGCAGGATGTAATTGACATGGCAGTTGATACAGCGACAAGTATCCGGCAGAGTGCTGAGCGGGACGAAGTCTTTGAGAACATCTCGATTACGATAAAATTCTTAAGGGAGCCGAACAGGTGAAGACGCTCCAGCTCCTCATCTCGGGCCGGGTGCAGGGTGTCGGATTCAGGGCCTGTATCCGCCGGATTGCTACCGACCTGCATATTAAGGGTACAGTGATGAACCTGCTGGATGGACGGGTCCAGGTGTATGCAACGGGAGAGTCAATCATTCTTGAAAAATTTTTATCGATGCTCTACGGGTGTCCGCGTGCGCTGATTAGGGATATCCACTCAACCGAGATAAACGTCAAGCAATTCGAAGAATTTTCCATTATTAAAGGAGAGGGCCGGATCAGTACAGGACTTTGAAGTCCTGACGGGCCTCCAAAGAGTCTACGAGAAGAGAGACCTGTTGGTCGATACGGTCAATATTGAGGGATTTTTTGAATACCCCGATCAGTTCCTGTACCACTTCATCAGAGAGCAGGCAACGGCCGGCACTCAATTCATAATCCTCCGGTTGCAGCACGTCTCGTGCAAAGCGGATAACAGGGCCATCGATCATACCGGCTTTGAGCGGGTCGATGATGTCCTGGACAAGCCCCCCCTGCCCCTCATGCAGGAGACCGATATCCGGGTCAAGATGGCAGCCGAGAACCGAAACAGAACAGGTGCCGTACAGCATCGCATACCCGATCGAGAGCATCGCGTTTACGGCATCCTGCTGGGGGCGCATTGTCCTTCGCTTAAATCCCAGCTCCGGGGGGAGCGTCCTTGCCACGATCTCGTAATACATATCAGTAACCAGGCGATGGACCCGCCGGATCTCATCAAGTTTGATTAAGTATTCTACCTCATCGAGCGCTTTATGGATTACCTGAAGCTCACCTTCGTAGAGCAGCGGTTCTTTGGTTGATTCCTCAAGCTTTTGAAGGAAAAAAAGTCGGGACCTTATCGACCCTTCTGCAAAGGTAACAGCATATTTATGGCGGGGAAGGTCCATCTGGAGACCCCGCACCACACTGGGGGTGTTATTCCCATATGGCCGGAGGATGCCCACGGGCGTCCCATCTGCTTCAAAAAACGAGATGTAAACACCCTGCCTCAACAGGTGATTCACGGTGGACGTATGGAGCGTGTGCCCCCCGACAACAAGGAGGTGCCTGATACTGTCGATAGGATATTCCCTTGATTCCCCTTTTTGAAGGATAACCAGTTTCTTGTGAGTTGATTTGATATGTGCGCCGAAACCGTTGACCAGAAACCACGGGATTTTTGATGACATCCTTCTCAAAAAAACATCCGGTATTATATTACATTACTAACGGGTTCCCCATAGATTAAGCCATCGTTTTCAGGTTCCTGAGGCTGCAGATCACCACACGTTGGTAGAGGGATCAGTTGCGGTATCAGAGGGTAATAATACCTAAAAAACCCCGGATTTAAAAAATACCCAATATTTCCCCTGTTTTCAAGGATAAGAATTGCGGAATTTTTCAGAGGATAAACCGCATTCTGCTATACACAAACCAGGCAATAATGAGAATGGCATTATCGCCTTGATGGGACGATTCACCGCCGTGATTTTCAGGTAACCGGATCTTCAGGGTAAGTGTACCGGCCGACCGAATATAGAAAAAAATAGCAATTGGGCTCTTGAAGAAACCCTCATTTCATGTGTGAACTCTCCCAACGTGTTCCACAGGTATCGCATCCCCTGCCCGGCGATATTCCATGGATAGTCGAATTCGCGTGTATTATCTGATTTTTCGTTACCTGACGTAAAATGATAAAAACAGGATACCGCACTTGCCTTCTTAGGGCACCACATCATGAATCACATGATGCAGTCGGTGTGATGTACCAAGGCCGTAATTGCATGCTATGTTACTGCATGGCAATGCTTTTCTGTGACGCACGAGTACGTACTGATGCTCCATGAGACGGGACTCCCGATAGCTCAACAGCGGGGGATCGTTAAACGATAATGTCCCGCGATGTGCGGGTTGCGATGTGATCAGGCGTGCTACGGTGCATATGCATGGCCGGTGCCTGATTAAGAGAGAGGTGACAGATGTTCTGGGACAAAAAAACCGAGACCATGAAAGGAGAACAGTTACAAGAACTCCAGCTCAGGCGCCTGAAACAGACAATCCACCAGTCACAAAAAGTCGGGTTTTACCGCCAGCACCTTTCAGAGGCGCATGTCCGGCAGGAAGATATCAGGACACTCTCCGATATTGAGAAGATCCCTTTTACCAGAAAACAGGATCTGATGGGAGGATATCCATTCGGTTTCCTTGCCGTACCGCTGAACAACGTGGTCAGGATCCACACTACATCCGGCACGACAGGAAAACCGACCGTGGTCGGGTATACAAAAAAGGATCTGGATACATGGTCTGACCTGATCGCACGGAACATGACGATGGTCGGCGTCACAAAAGATGATGTCTTCCAGAACATGGTCAATTACGGCATGTTCACCGGAGGGCTCGGGTTCCATTACGGGGCCGAGAAGATCGGGATGACCGTGATCCCGAGCGCGACGGGTAACACCAAACGCCAGATCGAGATGATCAAGGATTTTGGCGTCACCACGATCCACTGCACACCCGGCTACGCGATGCACCTGTCCGAGGTGGCAGAGGAGATGCATGCATCACTCGACAGTTTAAAGACCGGGATCTTCGGGGCAGAGCCGTGGTCTGAAACGATGCGCCATTCCCTTGAAGAGCGGCTTGGCGTGACTGCATATGACTCATACGGGCTTTCCGAGCTGTTCGGGCCCGGGGTCGCGTTTGAATGCCCCGAGCGGGATGGGCTGCACATCTGGCACGATGCCTATCTCGTCGAGATCATCAACCCAAAGACCGGGGAACAGCTCTCTGATGGCGAACGCGGGGAACTCGTCGTAACACCGCTTGTAAAAGAAGCCATGCCGCTGCTGCGCTACCGTACCGGGGATATCACAATGGCGATGGAAGACGGCTGCCTCTGTACACGGGGCCGGAAGATCGCACGGATCACCGGCCGGAGCGATGATATGCTGGTCATCCGCGGCATCAATGTCTTCCCCTCCCAGATCGAGCACGTGCTGTTAAAGATACCGGAGGTAGGCAATCAGTTTATGGTCTATGTGGACAGAGTGAATCATCTGGATGAGATGACTGTGGACGTTGAGATTAACAGGGACTATTTCAGCGGGGAGCTTTTTGACCTTTCCCGCATCCAGAAAAAAGTCGTAAAAGAGCTCATGGACGCGCTTGAACTCCGGACAACGGTCAGACTCGTTGAACCGGGATCCCTCCCCCGCTTTGAAGGTAAGGCCAAGAGAGTAATCGACCGGAGGGGAGATACCATATGAGGTGCTGGGAGCCGCGTATTGAGGAGATGCCAATAGCAGAACTCAAGGAAATGCAGTACAAATTATTGAAAAGCCTTGTGTACAGGTTATACAGTTTCTCGCCGTTTTATCATGACCGGATGAAGGAACAGAACATCCATCCGGATGACATCCGGGAGCTGTTGGATGTCAGAAAACTGCCGTTCATGTTCAAACGCGACCTCAGGGACAGTTACCCGGACAAAATATTCACCGCGACGCAGGAAGAACTGGTCCGCTACCATGTCTCGTCAGGGACGACCGGAAAGCCGACCGTTGTGGGGTATACACAGAATGACCTGAACGGCTGGACCACGTCACTCGCACGCGCCCTGACTTCCATCGGGCTGGGAAGGGGGGATGTGATCCAAGTCAGTTACGGGTACGGCCTGTTCACGGGCGGACTGGGGCTGCATTATGGTGCAGAGCGGATCGGTGCAACAGTGCTGCCGACCAGTGTCGGCAATACCGAACGGCAGATCGAGCTGATGCAGGACCTTGGGTCGACCGCAATCGCCTGTACTCCCTCATACTTGCTCTACATGGGGGAAGTTGCCGAAAAGATGGGGGTTTCCATCAAAAAAGATACCCAGTTAAAGGCAGGCATACTCGGCGCCGAGCCCTGGACTGAAAGGATGAGACTGCGAATCGAAGACTGGCTGGGGATTAAGGCGTTTGACATCTATGGCACCAGCGAACTCTCCGGCCCTATGTTCACCGAATGCTCCGAACAGAACGGTTTCCATGTCTGGTCTGACATGGCGCTGACAGAGATCATTGATCCAAAGACAGGAGAAACGGTTGCTCCGGGTGAGAAAGGGGAACTGACTATCACCATCCTGCAGAAAGAGGCGCTCCCGATGATCCGGTACCGGATCGGCGACATCACCAGCATGGATGAGGATGTCTGCCCCTGCGGCAGGACACACCCGCGGGTCCAGCGGATCCAAGGGCGTGTTGATGACATGCTCATCATCCGGGGCATCAACGTGTTCCCGTCTCAGGTCGAGTATGCGCTCATGGCGATCCCTGAAGTCGGCCAGCACTTCCAGATTGTGGTCGACCGGAAAGGTGCACTTGATGATATGCTCGTCCGGGTCGAACTGAACAAGGAATCGTTCTCCGATAAGATTACCGACCTTATGATTATCAAGGAGGGGATCGAACACAAGTTGCGGAATGCACTGAACGTGAACGCGGACGTGGAGCTTGTGGAGCCGGGTTCATTGCCGAGGTATGAAGGAAAATCAAAGAGAGTGCTCGACAGGAGGTCGTTGTAATGGATGTGAAAAAATACGTTATCAAACAGATATCGATCTTTTCCGAGAACCGCCCGGGACGGCTTGCCGCGATTGCCCACGCGCTGGGTGAAGAGAATGTCAATATCCTCGCATTTTCCATCGCAGAAGCCAACGGGTTTGGTGTGGTCCGGGCGCTGGTCGACCAGCCGGAGAAGGCATACAAGAAACTGTCATCGATCGGGTTCAATGTCGCGTTTACCGACGTGATTGCCGTCCATATGCATGACCGGCCCGGCGGGCTCTACGAGATCGCGAAGATGCTCGGTGACGCCAATATCAATATTGAATACTCCTATGCCTATTCGGGAAAAGAGGGGGCAGTTCTCATCCTTCGTGTCGACCAGGTCGTTGATGCCATTGAGAAGATCTCAAAATCCGGCGCGACCCTGATCGAAAGTTCGGTCTTCCATTAAAAAATAATCACTTCTTTTCCCACTTTATCAGCTCTGCTACCTGTGAGAGCGTGCTCCCGCGCCGGATCTCCTCCCGGATCCTCTCTTCATTTTTCCGCACTTCCACCGCCCGGCGGGCAATCTCGTAGGCGCGATCTTTTGGCACGACAACGACCCCGTTCTCGTCACCGATGATCCAGTCCCCGGGATTCACGACCTGCCCCGCACAACGGATCTCTGCATTGATCTCGCCAAAACCTTTGGGTTCACCGGCATTGGGAACGATTGCTCTGGCAAAGACTGCAAATTTTAGTTTCCTGATATCATCCACATCTCGGACTGCACCATCGATGACAACACCCGCGATCCCCTTTTTTATACAGCTCAGGGTTGCCAGTTCCCCCCATGGGGCAATATGGGTGGCACCGTCATTATTGATCACGATGATGTCACCGGGGGATGCACAATCGATCGCCTCGACGGGCTTTGCCCAGTCACCGGCAATTGTCTGGACCGTGACGGCCTTTCCCACCATCTTCACATCACCGCATATAGAGACCACCCCCTCCATCGCACCTTTCCGGTGCATTGCATCACTAACATTGGGGGACGAGACCTTTGCAAAAAGTTCCCTGATCCGGTCATCGGGGGAACCTTTCTGCACCGGCTGGATCGAGGGGTTGTCGATCGACATCCGGATTGCGTTCGTGGATGCGGTCACATCTGCCGACCGGACAATTGCCCCGCCGACAATGACTATCGAAGCCCCTTGCCGGACTGCCTCTGCTGCTGTCCCTGCATCGAGCCCGCCTGCCACGGCAACCGGCACCGTCACCTCGCCAATTATCGAGGTGAGGAGGTCAATCGAGCTCTTCCCCATCATCTGCTGGTCAATCCCGACATGGGCAACGATGATGTCGATACCCATCGCTTCCAGCTGTTTTGCCCGGGGGGGCACCGGATCTGCCGTGTTCATCAGGTCTGCCATCAACCGGACGCCGTACAGGCGTGCAGCCCGCACGGCCTCGGCAACGACCGAATCATCGGCGTCGGCAAGGATACAGACGACTCCGGCGCCGGCTTTTGCCGCCATCTCGACCTCGAGAGTTCCGGTATCGGCGATCTTCATATCGGCAACGATCACGTGGTCAGGAAACTGTGCTTTGAGTGCACGGACTGCCTCCATCCCCTCGCTCTTGATCAACGGGGTCCCAGCCTCGATCCAGTCCGCCCCGCCACGCACGGCTTCTGCAGCGATCTTTTGGGCGCGGTTCAGTTCGGTGAGATCGAGCGCCACCTGGAGGACCGGTCGTTTCATACCCAGAGATTATGAAATGCCAATGGATAATGGTTGCTTCCAAAGGGGGTTCGTTGATGCGGGTTGTGCCACCGGGAGGGAAAAACTCACGATTTTAAAAAAAACATTGCGCCATTACCAAGGTATTCATTGGAAGGCTCTGCAGAAATGAGAGAAAAGTGATTCATAACGCTCTTGTGGGGATCAATCTTTGTTGTCCATTTTTTGGCTCTGGAGAAACGCTCCTGTTTATCAGAAATCGTTGAGGAATTATGAGTACGATATCTGCGAACATTTAGGCAGAAACGTCGTGACCGATTATCGCAATTGCGGGGATGCCCACGCGGCAGGGGCGCAAGCAACGCCGGAGTCCCCAGGAGCGTCAAAAATTTTTAAGTTTTCTGCAAAACCTTTTTTTAACGGTTTCAAAACCCGGCGGGAGTTCGAATTTAATTGCCCATGATACCATTTTATCGGGGCATATATTCAGTGCAGAATACATTTAAGAGTGAACTATGGATATTCTAGTACGTGGA
>JAPKXX010000069.1 GCA_026394595.1 Methanoregula sp.
GGCATCCCTGCTGCGCAGGTGCAGCAGATCAGGCGAAACCTGCGGGGCAAAGCGGTCATCAGGGTGACGAGGAACACGTTAATTGAGCACGCGCTCGGCGAGATCGGCGGGAAAGTGACGGGGCTGTCCAAATACGTCTCCGGTCATTCCGCGATGATCTTCACCAACGACAACCCGTTCAAGCTCTTCAGGCAGCTGGAGAAGACCAAGACCAAGATGGCGGCAAAGCCCGGTGAAACCGCACCGCAGGACATTGTCGTTGAGAAGGGTCCGACCAGCTTCAAGCCCGGGCCGATCGTGGGTGAACTGCAGCAGGCGGGCATCCCGGCAGCGATCGAGGGCGGCAAGGTCAGGATCCGCGAGACCAGGACGATTGTGAAGAAAGGCGCGGTCATCTCCGCTAAAGTTGCGGACGTGATGATCAAGCTGGACATCAAGCCGATGGACGTCGGGCTTGCCCTGCAGGCAGCGTTCTACCAGGGCGACGTGTACGAGCCGTCGGTGCTCGCGATTGACGAGACCGCAATCCTTGCCCAGATCCAGCTTGCCGGACAGCAGGCGTTCAATCTCTCGGTTTATGCAGCGATCCCGACCAGGGACACCATTGCCCTCATTCTCACAAGGGCAGTCAGGGAGGCGAGGAGTCTTGCAGTCGAGGCGTGCATCTACGAGAAAGATGTGGTTGATGCGATTATCGGAAAAGCTCAGCGAGAAAGCATTGCGTTGAAAGGCATTGTCAAGTGAAACTGAAGTATACGAGGTGAATGAAGATGGAATATATCTATGCAGCACTTCTCCTGCACAAGGCAGGCAAGAAGGTCGATGAGAACGGCGTGAAGGCAGTCCTTACCGCCACAGGCGTAAAGGTTGATGAATCCCGTGTAAAGGCGCTCGTTGCCTCACTCGATGGCGTGAACATCGAGGAAGCAATAAGCAAGGCAGCCGTCGCACCGGTGGCAGCCGCACCCGCAGCAGCAGCTCACGCAGCAGCGGCACCGGAAAAGGAAGAGAAGAAGGAAGAGCACAAGAAGGAAGATGAAGAGAGCGGCATGGCAGGGCTCGGTGCCCTGTTCGGGTAAATCCCGGTCTCTTTTTTTACATCTCCAGTTTCTCCTGTTTTATTGTTTTAAAATTATTCTCACCTAGAGCAGGGCGGATATCGGGGTTTTGTTGTTCTGTATCTTACAGCCCTGTGGCCATCCGTGACATGTTATTGATCTCTTGCAGCGCATTCATCGGACCGCCGAAGAGGGAAGGATCCAGTGCGAGGGATTCCGAGAACCAGCTCATGCCGCTCACCAGCATTAAAAACAGGATGATACTCAACACAAACACGAGGACAAGGATGATGACTTTCTGATACCTGGTGAGCGTTATCGATACCCAGTACGCGATGGCAAGGAAGAGAACGCCGACGGCAAGCGGCTTTGCAACCCATATGAGGAGAGTAACAAGGTCTGCGTTTGAAGGCTCAAAAAAGAACCGGGACAGGGAGGCGAGGATAGAAGAAATCCCCAGCGATCCAAGAATGACAGCGATGGCAATCCGCAGGAGAGTGACAAGATGGCCGATAAGGGAAATGAACACACTCATCCCGGATCACATCAATTCGGGAGTGTTGCCTATTAGAGATAAATATCTTTGTCTCATCCATCCGGAGGTGCGGCAACCCACGGACACATCACCAACGATTATACCGGCACTGCCACATAAATGCCGTGCTTTGTGGAAACGATTTTCACCCGAAGGTTGCCCGATGTCTTCAGGCAACCCATCACTGAGACGACGCGATCGCGAGCTACACCCAGCTGTTCACTGCGGATCCATCCGGGTGCCCGTATCTCGACAGTTACCTTCTCCCCCTTATGAAAAACCTTCGGGAGCATCGACCGCCGTTCTGTGCCGAAGTCCTGTGGGGAGATGATGAGCTTGCAGTCAAACTCCTTCTCCCATGGTTTTAAGCTCCGGTTGTAGAACTGCCACCAGCTCTGCACCTTCACGCCCTTCGGCGTCCTGCCGTATTTGTACCGCTCAAACTTCTGGATGCCGAGCGGGGGGAAGCGTTTGCCGGCGCCGATCTCCTGCGCGAACCGGATCAGCTTCGGGATCTCGGCATCGTTGATATTCGGGAGATAGACCGGCGCAATGAGCAGGTCGATCGTGCTTGCCGCAACCGCCCGTGCAGCGTCAGTGATCTTTTCAATATCGAACCACGGGACACCGGAGAGTTGTTGCGCAATCGCGGGGTCGAGGGCATGGAGCGAGAGGTTGATCCGGTCCAGGCCGGCCGATTCGAGTGCTGCAATAGTGTGGTCATTGAGCAGCGTCCCGTTCGTCTGCAGGGAGATGGCGCTCACCCCCTGTATCGATTTTAAGTCAGAGATGAGCTCTGCAATCTCCGGATAGATCATCGGCTCGCCGGGTGAATCGATGTGGCACTCGACCCCGTCTCCCTTGAACTGTGCAATATCCCGCACATAATCGACAAGATATTCCCGCTCGACCTCGTAGCTGGTTGCACGGGTTGTTGATGCAGGTCCGGCATCGACCGAGCAGAACGGGCAGTTCAGGTTGCATCCGCAGCCGGGGCGGACCTGGAGGAGGCTTGTGCCGCGGTCCACGACCCCAAAGTAGATGGAACCAAGCAGCGGGATTGCAGAGTCTTTTGTAATCCGGAGATGCGTCATTGTCTGGGCCAGTGCTTCTGTGCTACGGCAGTCACAAAAAGACGTGGCAGGGTAATTTTTATGGCAGAATGAATCAGGAACGGTCTGTCCGGATCCGGTATCCCTGCCAGACATGACGGTCGGAATGCTGCCGGACGCCCATCCTGAGGAGTACAAACTCAAACGCCCGGCGCTCCACTGTGTCCCTGCCTTTGTGCCCGCAATACGTGACAAATGCCTCATACATCTGCATGCAGGGGATCTGTGAACGGGGGTCGGGGATAAGCATCTCGTCATGGAACTTCCAGATGCCCTCAAATTCCTCGTCTTCCCGCATAAGTGGCTTTAACAGTGACTGGTCGACCGCCTCTTCCGCGTCCTGCTTGTTTGCTACCTTTTCCATGTCATGGTAGTAGTCCTGCACGAGGCAGAGCCCCTGCTGGAGGTCTGCGAGTTCCTTTTCGAGGGTAGCAATCTTTATCTTGGTCTTTTTATCCTCATCTGCCGGAGCCATCGTTATTGTTCCCACCTTGTGTGTCTGGAAAGATAAACTTCTCGGATGAAAAGGGGTGTAAAGACCAGTTACGCCCGCTGTCGCAGCAGGGCTCCGGCGTACACGCATTGCCCGAATGAGACGCACCCGTCACCAAGCGGGTACTCGGTGTTGATCAGGCAGGCAAGCGATGCGGAGGCGATCTCCTCACGGATCGTTTCGCGGATTGCGTGGTTGTATGCGACCCCGCCGCTGAGGGCAACTGCCTTCAGGCCATTCTTCCCTGCAGCATGGACCGCGAGTGCAGCGATCCCCCGTGCAAGGTTGTACTGGAACGAGGCGGCGATGTCCTGCACGACACGGTGGTCATCTGGAGGGGCATCTGCAAGCCTCGCACAAGCTGCCTCCATGAGCGCACGGGAAGAGAGCGTTTGAACACCCCCTCTATTGGAAAAGACAAGTTCCCAGGGTTCCGGTCTCCCGTTTGCCGCCGCCGACTCAAGTTTCATCGCCGGTTCACCATCATACGTCCGCTCGCGGCAGAATCCGAGGAGTGCGGAAGCGGCATCGAGCACCCTTCCCGTGCTGCTTGTCATTGAAACGTTGAATCCCGTTGCCACCTGCTTTTTGAGCACACCCAGCTCCACACCGGACCAGCCACGCGATGCAAGCAGGTCAAGCACATCCTGTTCCGGGAGGATCCCATAGAGCATCCGCTCCGGGAACCGGGTCGCAAGATCGCCGCCGGGCATTGCAGCCGGTTCGAGATGCGCCACCCGTTTGAGGTCAGGCACCTGCCCGCAGAAGACCTCCCCACCCCAGACCGTTCTGTCATCGCCGTACCCGACGCCGTCAATGGCGATCCCGATGCAGGGCTCCAGGGTCGTCGCCGCGATGTGGGCGCGGTGGTGCTGCACCGGTACACGCTCCACCTGTGTCTCATCTGCAAGTTCCTGCGCAAACCGGGTGGAGAGGAACTGGGGGTGGAGGTCGTGGGCAATGACCTCAAAGTTCGCCCCGAGGAGCCGGCGCAGGCGTGCGACGGTCTCTTTCAGGTAGTCGAGCGTCTGGGGATTGCGCACGTTGCCGACATGGGGTGAGGTGATCGCAAACCCATTGCGGTACACTGTCGCGTTCGCATTCAGCTCCGGGCCAACGCCGAGGATGCACCTGCTCCCAAGGTCGATCGGCGTTCGTTTGGGAGCAATGCCGCGGGAGAGCCGGATGATGTACCCGTCACGCACGACTGAGTCATCGCACCGGTTTACGATTGTGCGGTTATGGGTGATGAAAAAGTCCATGTCACGGGCAAGCTTTGCCATCGCGTGGTCGATGTCTGTAATCATCGGGTAGCCGGGCATGTTGGCGCTTGTCATGATGAGCAGCGGGTGGGCGAGACGGGAGAAGAGCAGGTGGTGGAGCCCGGTATAGGGGAACATGCAGCCGATCGTGTGCAGGTTGCTGATCGCGCCATGCGCGGAGGGGTCGCGTTTCTCCAGAACGACAATCGGGTGCACCGGGCTGTGGAGGAGCGCCCGCTCATCATCCGAGACTTTGGCGATATGGTCGATGGCGTCAGGGCGCACCATCACGGCAAACGGCTGTTCAACCCGCCCGAGTCTCCGCTTCAGTTCATCAGCGGAATCCTCGATGCAGGCGATATGGAACCCGCCGATGCCACGCACCCCCACAATCCTGCCGTTGTCGAGCAGTTCCGCAGCCTCCTTGACCGGATCGGGACAGTCCATGCGCCTGCCATCGGCATCAAAGAGCGTCAGGTCAGGCCCGCACGAAGTGCAGGCGATTGTCTGGGCATGGTGGCGCCGGCAGTGGGGATCGTTATACTCTTCTGCACATGCCGGGCACATGGGAAAGACCGACATCGATGTCCGTTCGCGGTCGAATGGAAGCGATTCGATGATGCTGTACCGCGGCCCGCAGTTGGTGCAGGACGTTGCCCAGTAGCCCTCATATCTCCCCCCGTGCAGGAAAATGTCGGTGATGCATGCATCGCAGATCGCCACGTCCGGCGGGATCATGCCGGTGAGTGCCCCGCTGGCGCTTTTGAGGATCACAAATCCTTTTTTCACCGGCTCCGTGAGGTCAGACACCTGTACCGAATCGATCTGTGCAAGGGGAGGTCCCCGCGAGATCGCGGAAACGAAGTTTTCGAACCGGTCGCCGGCAGCATGTATCTCTACCTCGCTCCCGAGGTTCTTTACGGTACCGGTTATACCCATCTCATGGGCTTTTGCGTAGACGAACGGGCGGAACCCCACCCCCTGCACAATTCCCCGGACAATTATTTTGCCCTGCCTGCGCATCGCAGCCACAAAACCTTATTGATTTTGACGGCGATATATGTATAGGGTTTTATCCGTGCCGGGCCATATCAGGATAGTTAACGATCCCGTGGAACTTGTTCCGCTCCTCATGACATTCAATGACCCTGTGTATAAACAGGTCTATGAACTCCTGAGCAAATCGTGGTTGACCGAAGAAGAACTCACCGCCCAGATCGATCCCGACTCCATACCGGTCTGCCTCCAGGTCCTAAAAAAAGGCAACCTTGTCGAGGAACAGTGGCGGATGCCCAAGCGGGGCGAGAAACCGAGAAAGGAATACCGTGCGACCTACAACAAATTCAGGGCGAACTTCCAGTGCAACCTGCAGGATCTCTCTGACATCCTGTACATCTCCCTGTCCAAAGACGAAAACCTCCGCACCATGGTTGAGCAGGTTGAAGAGGCACTGGACGGGGGCACCACGTCAATCAACGACCTTTCCCGGAAATACGGTGTCAGCCCGGTCTTCATCAAAGGGCTGGCAAAGCGGATTCCCCATCTCGATGTGAAGGGGCAGGGACTGGTGCGGCTTGATTCCGGGCGGTAAGGATCCACTGTACACGATCCTCCGCAGCAAACGGGAGGTCTCGCGTCTCCAGATCCTTGTCGAGATTGCCGAGCACCAGCCAGCGGTCCGGCAGCAGGAGATTGCCGACAAGCTCGGCGTTACACCGCAGGCGATCTCGGAGTATATCCGTGAGCTTGTCAACGAAGGAAAGGTTGCCGCAAGCGGCAGGGGGAACTACGAGGTAACCCGTGCGGGTGTGGAATGGATCCTTGAAAATGCCGAATCCCTTGAGGCATATGCCCGCCATATCCGCCGCGATATCATCCAGCAGGTCGCGGTCTGGGCAGCGATCGCCTCCGAGGACCTGACAGCAGGCGACGAGGTGGGTGTATATATGAAGGGCGGGTGGCTGTATGCCGGAAAAAAGAAACAGGTGGCGACAGGCACCGTTGTAATGGATGCAAAAAAGGACGAGGACGTTGGGGTAGCCCGGCTCAACGGGATCATCGAGCACAAGGAAGGCACCATCCGCGTCTGCAAGGTGCCGCGGATCCAGCACGGGGGTTCGCGCAAGGTGAGCCGCAGGCGGCTCACCGAGGTCCTCAAAGGGGCGGAGGTTGTCGCAGCCGTCGGTGTCGAGGCGTACATCGCGCTGCGTGCAGCAGGGAGGAAGCCGGACATGTTCTTTGGCGCACGCGAGGGAGTTATTGAAGCGGCGTTCCACGGGCTTGAATGCGCCATTGTGATCGTTGACGAAGAATTTACCGACTTTTTAAAACGGCTGGAGAGCGTGGAGCTCGGCTATACGATCCATGACCTGATCACTCCATGAAGATCATCATCCAGCCTCAGAAAGGCAGCTACCGCATCCTTTTTTATGACGGAAAACATGTCCGTGGTGCCGGCATCTGCGAACTTTCCGAAACGCCAAAGGGTCCCCGCCCGACCCGGTACCGGCTCCGGTGGGGCGGGAGAAAAGAGTACAAACACACTCCTTCAAAGGACCTGATCGCCCAGCTGCGGCAGGGCGATGTGGAGCTGACACAACCCGATCCATTGTTTGCATCGTTTCTTCATGGTTTCCAGATCACGGCGGGAAACGCGAATGCCTGCAGGATGTGCCTGCTTGATGAGCGCTTCACGCCCGTTGATGACAAGACTTCGGTGGTGGCTGGCAAGGGGGAGCGGATCTGCATGGACTGTGCACGCCGGGAACTGCGCAGGGAGGCAGCACAGATCGGAAGGCTCGGGAGAGGTGCCATCACCCACCTCGAGGTGCTGCTCGACCAGTACCGCAACCTCGACCGGGTGCTCGCCACGCTGCAGCCGGACAAGCTCTCATTCTCACAGACCCTTTTTGACCGGCTTGAGCCGCACCCCGTGCTTGCGACATCGAAGATCACCGAGCTCACCCTACCTCCCGAGTTTGTGAAGGCATCGGGTGTCGAGGCGCTCATGCCGGCACAGCAGCTTTCCGTTGAAGCGGGGCTGCTGTACGGAAAAGACCTACTGGTCGTTGCGGCAACCGCGAGCGGCAAGACCTTTATCGGCGAGATGGCAGGGATGAAAAACTATCTGGAAGGTAGGGGGAGAATGTTATTTTTAGTCCCGCTGGTTGCCCTTGCCAACCAGAAATACGAGCGCTTTTCCGAACGGTACGGGGGGTTTGCAAAGTCCGGGCTTCTCACGGGCATGAGCCGCCTGAACCTTCCCGAGACCCGCAAAGTTGGTGACCGGAACCCGGAGTCACCTATCATTGTCGGTACCTATGAAGGCGTTGACCACATGATCCGGTGCGGGCAGCGGGCGAAAAATATCGGGACGGTGGTGATCGACGAGGTGCAGATGCTCGAGGACCCTGAGCGAGGCCACCGGCTCGACGGGATGATCGCACGGCTCAAGTACCTTGCCCCGCAGGCGCAGTTCCTGTACCTCTCCGCAACGATCGGGCTGCCGAATCTTCTTGCCAAGAAGCTCAACTGCACGCTGGTGCGGTACGATGACCGCCCGGTGGGGCTGGAGCGTTACCTCCTCTTTGTCGAACGGAAGCAGAAGATCCCGACCATCAAGCACCTGACAACCGAGGAATATAAGCGGACATCCTCGAAGGGCTACCGTGGGCAGAGCATCATCTTCACCAATGCACGGGCACGCTGCCACACGATTGCCGAGGCGCTCGGGATGCGGGCTGCGGCGTACCATGCCGGGCTTACGTCACAGGAACGCCGTGATGTAGAGACCAGGTTTTCGCACGGCAAACTGATGGCGGTTGTGACAACGGCGGCACTTGGTGCAGGTGTGGACTTCCCCGCCTCACAGGTGATTTTCGATGCCCTTGCCATGGGCAGGGAATGGCTCTCGGTGCAGGAGTTCAACCAGATGGGGGGCAGGGCGGGGCGCCCGGACTTCCACGATCTCGGCAGGGTCGTGATCCTTGCCGAACCCGGCGGCAGCTACTCGCGGGAGAGCCATTTCACCGAAGAGGAGGTCGCGATGCGGCTCTTAAAAGGTGTCATGGAGGAGGTCGCCCCCGAGCATGATGAAGAAGGGAGCTCGGAGGAGTACGTGGCAAACGCAGTGGTCTGCGACGGGAAAGAGGCGGAACTTGAACGCATCAACACGATGATGGTCGGGACGATGGAGCCGGTGCTTCCTGATCTTGTTTCCCACCGGTTAGTGAAACGGACGGAGAAAGGGACGATCGAACTTACACCGCTCGCCCGCGTGATGGCGGAGCATTTCATCGGTATCAACCGGCTGCTGCGGGTTGTTGCTTTGTCAGAGAAGATGGATGACCCGCTGGAGATAATTGCGGAACTTGATTGCGTGGAGGCTGAGGAAGCTGGGCAGAAACCGGACCGGCAGGAGAGACGGAGCCGGGACAGGAGACCTGCGCAACCCCCGCACCATCCCCCGGTTGTGCAACGGGGAAGAAAGGGAAGCGGCCGGCATTAATTGCGGAAACAGTACTTGGCAATGGATTCAATTGCCACAAATGAGGAGCATTAAAATTTTTCATCAGAATATTGAAAATACCACGGCTTTTTTTCGCATTCAAAATAAGATCACGGTCGTTGTTTTTGCCCGAATGTCCTGCCCTCTAAGTCCCCATACCTTTACCTACTGGAAAAAATATGCACCTTTTTAGGTGCATTACGGCCAGACCAATTAAATCTCATTAATCTCCCGATTTTGATATCACTGGCTCCTAACAGTGCACACCCACCGGTCATACGTCGGGTCTTGTGGGTTCTCCCGCACCTCAACCGTACGCTCCATCGCCTCGCCCCACATGCGGATAAGGTCGGCTTCCGATTGCTTTCCGACCGTGATGAGGGTCTCATCGGTGAGTGCAAACAGTTCAGAAACAAGCTGCTGCCAGAGGTCCTGCATGAATGGGTTGATATCCCCCATCATGATCCCGATGCCCTTCGGAACGGGATCGAGGTATTCGGATGCAATGGTCGCATCGATGCACATCGTCTCTTCCGGCATCAGGCGTTTTGTGGAAAGCCCCAGCGAGAGGAGTGAAGCATCATTGTCGCATGAAAGCGGGGCATACCCAAGCGTGCGGAGCACCTGCGAACCGACCCCTGAACCGCAGCAGAAGTCAAGACAGGTGCCGCCCGTGCCCGGTCCCCAGGTACCGGAGATGACCTCTTCCAGGATTGCTTTCCGTACGGGATTGAGGTCTTCTACTGAAGGCCTGATCTCATGCGCAATCTGCAGGCTGTAATACTCCCTGACTGCTGATGCCCAGACCGCCCTCTTTTCCTGGTAGATATCGCCATTGACATTCTCGAACCGCTCGATCGCAGCAGAGGAGGGCTTCCGGTAGAGGAAGGTTCCTGCAGTCCAGACACCATCAGTATGGAATGCAAGGGCGAGAGGGTCTTCATGTTCATCGATAAGCAGGCGGCCTTGGTCACCGGGAAACTCCGCAAGTATCGAGGTGAAATTTCTGTCCGTAAGATCGGCAAAGGTAGGTTCAATGAACCGGAGTGCCTCAACACCAAGGATTTCGGCGGCTCTCATGCGTCCCGCTCAATCCGCAGCCCGTGGGGGGCTTCAATGGTGCCGTCTATCCTTGCCTCCTCGTGGAGCCGGATCGTCTTTGCAATTACATCACCGAGAATGTGGGCGCCCTTCTTGACATACACTTCCTCGCCGCTCTCCACATTCCCGTGAATCTCTACTCCGCTGGTAACCGTGATTCCCCGCTTTGCCCGCAGGCTCCCGAAGATTACCGTATTTGGCTGGACGTCAATCGAGCCTGCCCGGATATTGCCATGGAGCCGGCACCCCTTCCCGATCTTCATGGTCGAGGGCACCGAGAAGAGCTTCATGTTCAGCTTCGAGCGCGACGGAATCATGAGCGGCATCTCGAATTCATCCTCATCATCTGAGAACAAATCGGCAAGGATCCGGTCAACGTCCTCTTCCCGCTGGATCTGCAGCAGTGTCATGAAGTAGATGAGGATGAACATGATCACCGGCATCGGGTTCCTGACCTCAATCGCACCGGTTGCTTCAAAGCCCTCCTTGATCTCCACCCGTTCGCCAATGTCAAGTGTCCCGGCAACTTTGAGCTTCCCGTTGATGATTGCCCCTTCGCCGATATACGCGTCCTGCTTTGCAACCACATCGCTGCCGATCTCGCACCAGTTGCCGACCCGTGCGTCACCGTCCGCCCAGATATATTCACGGATCTTAGTCGAGTCACCGACGATAACATCCGCTCCCCGCAGCCCGTAGTCGATCTGGCAGAACTCGCCGATCACGATGTTCCGGTCGGTCTTGATGCTGTGCTCCTGCAGCTCGGTGCCGTCCGGGAGCAGGCAGTGCCGATGCCAGTCCTCCACGTGTTTTTTTGGTTTCTTTGCCTTCGCCACGCTGTCCCTCACGCGCCGTACTTGCGGGCTCTGTTGATCAGGTCAAGCGCAATCGGAAGCAGAGATGATCCCGGGATTCGGTTGAGCCCTCCCTGTGCACAGGAGATCTCATCGAACCTGGCAACGTCATCGGTACGGACGCCCTCGCCCCATATCACGACCGGCACCGGGTCTGCACTGTGATCCTTTACGGTGCATGGGGTGCTGTGGTCGGCGCAGATCACGATGATGGTGTCCTGTACTGTACGTAGGGGGGAGATTGCGCCATCAATCTTTTCAATAAACGCCGTTTTCTGTTTTGCGAGCCCGTCATGCCCGGATTCGTCCGCCCCTTTGATATTGACCAGCACAAAGTCCCGCGAGCGTAATTCCTCTAATGCCACCGCGATCTTTCCGGCAAGGTTGCTGTCCTGCGAGCCGGTAACCCCGTCGACATGGACCCGCCGGAGCCCGACCGCAATTCCGATGCCTGCGATCAGGCTTGCAGCACAGATCACGCTGCCCGAAATCCCGTACCTGGTGGAGAACGGCTCAAAGTGACCCATCTCGCCGGCGCCCCGCATCAGAACGGCGGTCGCCGGGTTGAGGCCCTGCTTTACCCGCTCACGGTTGACCGGGTGTTCGGCGAGGATCGCAGTTGCCTGTCTGGCAAACTCATTGCAGACCGCAGCGGTTTTTGTATCTTTATCAGTTTGTTCTGCCGCAGTGATGGTGAGCGGCGGCACCCCCTCTTTTTTCGGGTCATTGGACGAGACGCAGTGCCCGAGCCCAATCCCTTTCAATGCGAGGGCGGCACGGTGACCGGCTCCCGACCTGAAGAAAAATTCCACCCCGAATTTTTTGAGGTCGACCCCCTTCTGGATTGCTGCAGAGAGCGCCACCGTGTCATGGATCCTTCCCGCTCGCCTGTCGATGACACGCCCGTCCTTTGAAAGTGTGGCAAAATTGCACCGGAACCCGATCATGCCGGGTTCCATGGAAATGCCAACTCCTTCACATTCGAGTGGACCCCGTCCGGTGTAATACGTGCGGGGGTCGTATCCCAGCAGGGCGAGGTGAGCGGTATCAGACCCGGGGCGGATGCCGGGTCCGATGGTATCCATGATGCCGCAGACCCCTTCACGGGCAAAGGCATCGAGATTTGGTTTTTTTGCCACCTGCAGCGGGGTCTTTCCGGCTAACTCCGGACACGGGCGGTCGGAGATGCCGTCAAGGACTAAAAAGAGGATCTTGCGTGCGGTCATTGTTGGATAGGGTTTGTTATAAGAGCTTTTATGCTGAACGGTCGGGAAATGATACGACCGGCACATCTGTGCCACTGCCGGGAAAAAATGATGAAATGATTTTGTTTAATGATATTATTTGCTTCCCGGTTCTGGTGCTGCCACCGGCTCGACCTTTGACTTAACAATCTCAATCCTGCGCACCGGATAGAGCAATTTAACAACCTTGAAAAGGTCGCGGGAGATCTCGCCCGTGACGATACCGGTGACAAGCGTGTTGAGGTCCCAGGCTGCGGCCTGTGCCTTGATATTTGCCGTCATCGCATTCCTGATTGCATGAATCTGCGACACATTTGCCCGCGCGAGCGTGTAACAGCTGATCGTGAGACGAACTTTTTTCTGGTCCTTTGTCATGATCGGGATAAGGCAGTCAATCCGTGTGCTGCGGCGCTTGATCAGCGAGCGCAGGTAGTCCCGTGTCACGTCGTGGCCGACAAACTCTGTATATGCTGCGTCGCCAGTCACGGATGAGATCTTGAAGCGCATCTTGATGTGCTGCTTTGCGTAGTCATTTGTTATCTCGCCGAGGGTTGCCTGCATGATCCTGCCGACCACACTCTCGGTGTCATTTGCAATGGTGTCACCGATGTACGCCTTGCCGAGGTTTTCGGGCACGTGCACCTTGAACCAGCTCTTGGCTTTCCAGCCTTCCACTCTTCTTCCAACCTGTTTCTTTGCCATTTAATCACCTACATGAATCTGAATATCTCGTTTGGTTCGCCGACCAGTTTTTTCATATTATCCGGCCAATTGGCCATATCCAGCCCTTTTTGGGCTAAAAACGCCGCTGTCCAGCGCTCAAGCCCGATGCCCGAGCATCCGGACCAGCAGTCCGCCCCGCTCTGGATCTTCACATTGAAACCCTTCGGATACTTGTCGCCGTTGATGCTCACGTTCTGGAACTCGAGCCAGTTGTCGCTGTATGGCAGGTACGCCTCGTAATCGGTCGTACCCACGCGTTCACCGCACCCGCAGGCCCCGCCTTCCACAGTCTGCGGTGTCTTTCCGGTATCGACCATACCCTCCTGCGCCATGAACCACGGGGTCACCTTTGCGCAACGCCACTCGAGTTCAAGGATCTCCTCGAAGACATGGTGGTATGCCTCATGGAGTCTGTCAGCCATCGCCACGGTCTGTTCAGCGGTGCCAAGCCAGACGATCTCGATCCGGTGGAATTCGTCCACCCGCTCGATGCCGTGGATGCCGCCGCTTTCATACCGGTGTGATGTGCCGCTCCGGTCAAAGACCTTCACCGGAAGGCTTGCGGTACCGAGTGTCTCTCCCTGCACAAACGGCCAGAACGATGGGCACTGGGCATAGCATAACCCGCCGATCGGCCCGTCAATTTTATCGCGGATCATCTCAACGGGCACCTTCCCGGTCACCTTGAAATAGTCGCCGACATCCTCCCAGAATGCCGGGTCGCGGGTCTTGGGGGTGCAGACATAGTAGATCTCCGGGTAGACGCCTTTTGCATGCCCTGACCGCATCCAGACATCCCACGGGGTTAGCTTGGGAAAGATCATCTCGGAGAACCCGAGGGGTCTGATGATCTTTTCCACAACAATCTGCTCGAACGCACGGAAGAGCTGCACCGACTGCGGCCCGTGGATCCACTGGCCGCGGGCAGCACCGTGCCGTATCCAGTTGCGCTTTACCATCTCCTCGGTGGGATCACGGGTGAACAACCGGGGTTTTGGGGCGCTTGCAAAGACCAGCTCCCAGTGCTCGCCTTTACCACCGTAGCTCACCGACTGGATCTTCTCTTCGATGAGTTTGAGGATCCGGTCCGGAACCTTGTTCTCAAGGTCTGCGGAGGTGACCTTGAGGTCGAGAGTGAGCTCGCCATTCTTTAATTCGTGGGATTCGATGAACGGCAGTGTTGGGATGCGGACGTTATCCGGAACCCCTGTTATCGTCATTTTGTACTTTTTGACATCAATGCCCCGAATACCAATATGATATGAACCAAGAACAGGGGCAACATATTTCTTGAACCTGAAGAGGGCATCATGAGCCCTTGTGTAGGTTCCACTCTCAAACTTGAGTTCTGTTGTGTTTCCAGAATATTTGATGTCAATTAACTGTCCAATCTCTTTTACATCGACACTTTTTGGAACACCTTTTTTGAAGAGTGTCGTATTTGCCTCTACTTGGGCCTTCTCAAAGGCGAATTTCACCTCATCTGTAATCTCATTGCTTGTTGAGAGTGCAGCTATTAACGAGAAGCGTACTGACATGTTTCCTCCGCAATTGCCAGATTTGTCAGATAATCGTCCACCGATGCGATCACTGAGCGCAAACGGGTGCTGGTAATGGTGGTCTTCACGCCGTTCTCCGTGGCAACAGTCCTCATGGATGAGAGGTTGTCAGGGATGATCGCCTGCGCCACGCAGGACGGGTTCCGGTGTGCTGTCATGATGACCCCCTCGACCTGCATCATGCTGCTACCGCCTCGTGCCAGCCTTTCCGGAATGCGTCAAGCCGGGTGCAAGGGATGGTCGCCCCGGCCCTGAGCCGGTGCCCTCCACCAGAACCCCCGCAGGATTGTGCGATACCCCGGATTACCGTTCCGAGATCTGCATCGATCCCCGGTGGGCAGCGTGCCGAGACCCGGCACACATCACCATTCCGGGCGATGACGGCAACGGGGTGGGTGTGGATGGACCGGCATGCGAGTGCATCTGCGACATCTCCTGCAAGTTCTGCGTCACCTATCTCGTATACCCCGTCATGAGCTCCCCCGGAAGTTACCGCCGCACGGATCGCAGTGATAACGTTCAGCCGGTGCTCCCGGGCAATAGCCCATGCTGTTTCTGCATCGCGGGAATACCGCAGGCAGATCGATGCACCGAGGTCACCATGTCCGGTTTTCCCGCAGGCATCGATGACCGCTGCCATTCCATGGGCATCGGGGATCACCTCACGATCGAGCGTATAGGTGTCCCCATACATCATCTCGGTGCAGGCAGCACCTGAACCAGTCAGGGTATGCAATACCGAGAGCGAGAGGAGCAGGTCAAGACGGAGAGCGTTGATCCCTCCTGCCTGCCCGATCATCGCAGTTACCGTATTCTCATCACCGCTGATGCCGTCAAGGTACGGGTTGATTGCCATGAGCCACCGTTCGGACATGTCTCTTCCCACGAGCCGCAGCCCCCGGTTCGGGTTGATGATGCCGTTTCCCACACCCTCGTTGAAGATCTCGTGGTTTTTCCCGATGAGATCCTGGCCGTCACCAATGACTCCTAACACCGCAAGCCCCGCAAGGTCCCGGTTGTCGCCCATCTGCTGGGCAACGATGTACGCGGTGCCGGACGAGGACAACTCACGGTCCCCGTCAATACCATCAAGCCGGGGGTTTGCGTGGTACTCCCCGGTGAAGTACGGGTTGTGGTGGTCCACCACAATCGTGTCTTTGGGGAGTTGGTCGATGCCGGCGCCGAGATCGCAGAGAAGGTAGGTATGATCCCTTGTGAGGTCTGCTGTGGTGATCTCCTGCCGGACCCGTAACCGGAACCGGATCCCCGCCCGCACCATTGCGTGGCAGAGAATGGAGCCGGCAGCGATGCCGTCAGCGTCATGGTGGGCGACCACCTCGACAAAATCCTGCCTCTTTATCTGGTCTGCGACAAGGCTGGCGGTGCTTTCAAGTGACATGGGGATCAGGACTTTTTTTACCGGGACAGCAGGATCTCTGTGGTCTCCGGTTTGTATGTCCAGCCTGCAGGCAACCTGCCAGTGCCGGTGTAGTACTTCACGAGCCTGCGGATCTTGGATTCCATCAGGTGGAGCTGCCGTTTGTTGTGCAGGTCGTTTGGGTTCTCGGAAAGGTGCTTGCGCAACCCGAGTGCCTTGATCATGATATCGCGCAGGTCCTCAGGGATAGATGATTCCATCTTGTAAGCCTTGAGGATGTCTCCGATGCGCTTTCCTCCGGTAACGAGTTTGATGTCAGGGACACCGTACCGGTCCCGCAAGATCAGCCCGATCCTGCTGCTCGATACGCCTTCCTTCCGGAGCTCGATTACTACTTTTTCGATCCCCTTGATGTCCATGTTGGACCACGAGGGCGCCTCCTTCCGGTAAGGGCGGACGGAACTTGACTTGCCCCTTCTGCGGGCATACATTCTTGCCATAGTATAACCTCCTGTCGATATCTAGTAAGTCCAAAAAGAGCAGCGGTCGCTGACTCCCGGTAATCCCAAGCCCGTTCGGGCAGTGCAGTTAATTGCACGTCGGACTTACTTCTGCCAGCACTTATTGTAAAAGTGCTTACTTCTTTTTTATCATGGGGATATTAAGGGTATCGGTGGTTTTTTCGGTGCGACCCCAGGCTATCCATTGTGTGCTCAGGAACGAACTCCCCCTCCTTTTGCGGTTCTTCATCCCCCCTCTGTGAAACGTGTGAGTAAGATGGGCATTTGCCAGTCTGGTGAACACGTGGCAATTTAATATTCAATTAATTAAAAAATTGATTAAAAAACAGTGCTTACCCCCCTCATTCACGCCAGGTTCGCTTTTAGGACGGGTCGTGACCTTTTACCTATTTCCCCTCTCTTTTTACCTTGGCAGGAAGAATGACTATCAGGATGGATAAGATTCCCCTCGAAACAAATGACGGCGAATCAGTGATCAGGTTCCGGGACTGTTTCTCAGTACGGTATATTCAGGCTGCATCACTCTTGTGCAGGTCAGGATATACAATTGAAAAAAACTATGCAGAATCCGGGGAAATATCCCAGGAACTAGTCCTCCAACACGAGGCATTCATTCTCAACTCACTCTTTTCCTCTGTAGCATTTCTTGAATCTACGGTAAATGAGCTCTGGTCTGATGCGGCGGACAATGCCTATTTCTTTACTGACGAAAAAAATGAGGTGCTTTTAAAAACTATCGGGGAGAAGTGGAAAAATGAAAATTACTTTGACCGTACCTCGATGGTCAATAAATACCAGAAAATACTGGCTATCACGGACAAACCTGTTTTCGATGAACACAATCCTGCGTTTTCTAACATCCGGAACCTGATGGAGATCCGTAATTATCTGATGCATTACCGGCGTGAATGGGTTGTTATTCAGAACGGGCGGGTGCCTGGTACCCGCGAGGAAACCCGGGTTGAAAAATTTGAAAAAATGCTTAAAAATAAATTTAGAGAAAATCCGCTTGCCCATAGCAGCCGGCCATATTTTCCCGATAAATGTCTGGGTCATGGCTGTGCAGAATGGGCGATAGTAAACAGCCTTGAATTTACTGAAGAATTTTTTTCAAGACTTGAACTGCCGGCTCCGTACGATGGAATTAAAAGAGAATTACAGACGAAGACCTGACGTTTATTACTTGTCGGTCTTCTCAAATGGTTGTTTGTAACATCCGGAGCAGACAACCACGAGAAGAACCAGAATGGTTCTTTGATGTAGTGTTAACGCAGCCAATTCTTGATCTGACCAATTTCTGACTCTTTTGAGTCAGCAATTGGGTAAAAAAAATGCTGCGTTCAAGACGATATAACAAAATAGCCCGGCTTATCTCTTTTTCCCTCTCTTTTTCTTTGGTTCTTTCGTAAAGGAGAGGAGGTCAATATTGTATACGCCCTCTTTACCAACGGATATGATCCGCTCATCGCCCTTTGCCATCTTCTCGATGTTTAACTCATACGTACCGGGCCCCACGATCCGGATAGTCTCGACCCGGTCATACATCTCGACCTCTTTTTTTGGCTCGGCTTTTATTTCGAGTACCTGCTCCTTGGACTCCTCTTTGATCTCTTCAATTGACTTCTCCTCAAGGATATCCTTGTGGAGGTCCTCTTCTTTTACATAGAGGAATTTTTTGCCTCGGCAGCTTGCGCAGCCCTTGAGGATCTCGGTTGACCCGTCCCGGTATTCCCGCCCGCACTTGGTGCATTTGTGTGGCATTGGTCAATTCCTCACTACAGTGCTATCCGAAGTACTCGATCATCATCTCGTAGAGCTCTTCGACATTCTTTCCTTCAAGGCTTGAAACGGCAATGACCGGGTGCTGGGGGAATGCACTGCGGATCCGTGATGGTACGGCTTCCGGGAGATCGACCTTGTTTGCCACGATGAGGATCGGGAGCTTCCTGCTCTCGATGATGCCTACCATCATGATGTTCACCTGCATGAATGGGTCGAGCGTGGAATCAAGCATATAGATGATGCCGTCGATGTCCTCGCGGAGCCAGTGCATCGCTTCGGCGACTCCTTCCGTTGCCTCACGGGCGCGGATGATTGCTTCGTCCTTGTCAAGCCCGAACTCCAGGAAGTCGTGGTAATCGATTTTGGTCGTCACACCAGGGGTATCAACAATGTCGATGGTGACCGTGGCACCGTTTGCACCGGAGATGAGGATGTCCTCCTTTTTGCGAGCCCGCCTTGTCTCGTGGGGGATCTCACTCACCGGACCAACTGCGTCCCCAGTCCAGTCACGGGCAATGCGGTTGGCAAGCGTGGTTTTCCCTGCATTGGGCGGACCGTAAATACCGATCCGGGTACGCTTCTTTTTAAAAAACCGGGAGAGGAAGCTGGAAAATCTCTTTTTGGCTCTGCCAAACGTCTGATAAAATATTCTCATTCAACACCTCAGGATATCAGGATATGCGCCACCAGTGCTAGAAAGATGGTGCCAAAAACTCGTAAGTAATGTATAGAATGCGTCATTTATTAGGTTTCTTCTCTACAAAACTCCCAGAGCATGCTCTTTATAAACCTGCCCGGTGCGCCATATCCATCTTGTTATTACTGCCCCGCATGGTTCCATGGCACAGCCCAATCCTTTATATCAGAGTGGATGAGTATTGGTAAATTGTAATCATCAGACCAGAATCACAAGGAGGTGACTCATGAAAAAGACAACCAATGCAATCCGGTTTGAGACCCAGGTGTCACTCACGGAAGTGATGAAACGCAATCCAGCCAAAATCGGCATTGGAGACAGCGTTGCAAAAGCAGCAAAGGTCATGTGCCAGGAAGAGGTCGGCAGCTGCATCGTCATCCAGCGAAATCTCCCAATCGGCATTGTGACCGAGGAAGATATCAACTGCAAGGTGGTGGCAAAGGATCTCAAGCCAAGTAACGTACGTGTGAACGAGATCATGAGCACGCCGCTCATTACGGTGAGTGCGGATAAGACCGTGGGTGATGCAGCCCATATGATGGTGAAACACAAGGTACGGAGGCTTCCTGTTGTGGATGAAGGCAACAAGGTTATCGGAATTGTAACCGTCCGGGACCTCCTTACCGTCTCCAACGAACTCAATGAACTCCTCACAGATCTCATCGAGATCAACCGCGAGGAGCATGTTGAGGTGGGAACATGCAACCGCTGCGGTCAGATGTCTGATGACATTAAGCGGGTGGACAATACCATGCTCTGCGCCCGCTGCCGTGAGGAGGATAACATCACATGAAAGTTGCACAGGATTTCATGGTCGAGATCCCTGTGCTCCGGTTCAGTGACCAGATGACAAAGGCACGGCAGATCCTGCGTGATGACAAATTCCGCGAAGTCTACGTCGTGAATGACACTAGGAAACTTCTTGGCTATATCGACATCACGGATGGTCTGCGTGTGACCGCAACAAAGTCCAACATCACGGTTGAGGGGTTTGTCAAGGACGCCCCGGAAGTGCAGGGTGCTGCCCCCCTCGAACAGGTGGCAAGGGAGATCAGGAAATTCCGTACTGACAGTGCTGCGGTGGTGGACGGGCAGCGGCATATGAGCGGGGGCGTTTTGCTGTCCGACTTATTTCCTGTCCTCGTTTCCCGCCATGTACTCTCAGGTACCGTTGCTGACCATATGTCCAGAAATGTTGTGACAGCGGACGCGGGTGAACCCCTCCAGCATATCTACACGCTGATTGTGGAGAGCGGGTTTATTGCCTTCCCGGTGGTCAAAAAGAAAAAGGTTGTCGGTATCGTATCGCGGCGCGACCTGCTCCGGGGTGGCCGCATGAGGGCAGCCTTTACCCATGCAGGGAATACGACCGTCGGGGAGATCATGACGAAGGAGCTCGTAACCATTGGTCCGGACGAGGCGATCAGCACTGCTGCAGAACTGCTCGTGCGTCATGATGTGAGCCGTCTGCCGGTCATTGACAGGGGGGCTATTGTAGGCATCGTGGACCGGCACGATGTCCTTGCCGGTCTTCGGTGAGGCCGGATCAATAGTTGCTCCTGTAAACCCGGGATCACAAACACCACCATCTATCGTTCCAGTATCGTAATGACCTGCCATCCCCTCAGGGATGGGCGGGAACCAAACAAGAACCGAGGAGGGATCATATGCGCAGGAATGACCGGAGCATCAAGCAGGGCGATAAACTGCTCAAGATGCCCGGAAAATTTGACAGGGGGCCTGTCGAGTTCAAGTCCCATATCGTCTGGCAGGAAGGCGAGATCATGGCGATTGCCACCCGGGACGTCATTTCGGTTCCGCCGACAACCACGATCATGGGGTCGGTGGAAACGATGACGGAGTGCGGGTTCCGTCGGCTGCCTGTTACCGATGCGGGCACCAAAAAACTGCGGGGGATTATCACGTCGGGGGACGTGATTAACTTCATGGGCGGAGGAGACAAATACCGGCTCGTTCAGGTCAAACACGGGGGCAACCTGATTGCGGCGGTGAACGAAAGTGTCAGGGCAATCATGACCCAGCAGATAGAAACACTTCCCGACCATGCAAGGATTGCCGATGCAGTGAATATCATTGTTACAAAAAAGATTGGTGGGCTTCCGGTTGTTGATGAGCGAGGGATTCTCAACGGCATCGTCACCGAGCGCGATGTAATGCGGGTGCTTGCAGGGGAGAAGAGCACACTTGTGGTGGAGGATGTGATGACCAGTTCGCTTCGGGTCACCCGGCCCGACTGCCCGATTGCCGAAGTCACCCGTGATATGACGCAGCACAGGTTCCGGCGGCTTCCTGTGGTAAGCGATGATGTCCTGTATGGCATCATCACCGCAACAGACATCATGCGGTACCTTGGCAGCCGTGAGGTTTTTTCCCGGCTCTCGACCGGCGATGTCAGTGAGGTCATGGGCCTGCCGATTCGTACGTTGATTGCCGGGAACCTGTTTACCACGACTCCTGAAAAGAGCATCAATGACGCAGCCCGTGACATGCTGGAGCAGAACATCGGTGCCCTGCCTGTCATCGAGGGAACGCGCCTTATCGGGCTTGTTTCCGAGTTTGACCTTGTGCGGGCGTTTGCCGGGGAGTGATGGAGATGAAGGCATCGGATGTGATGTCCGCACCGGTCCATGTGATTGCCCCTTCAGAAACCGTTGCGCATGCCCGACGGCTGATGGTCAGGCACCATATATCCCGCCTGCCTGTCATGGACGGAGATGTGTTATCAGGGATTATCACAAAGAAGGATCTTGCATACCGGCTCCGGCAGAGCGAACCAATATGGCGGCGGCGCCCGATCGACCGGATCCCGGTGAGCGTGCTCGCTGTACCCGATCCGATCGTTGTGGCGCCGGCAACCGGCATCCGGGAGATTTCAGCACTCTTTATCGGAAACAACATCAGCTGTGTGCCGGTTGTTGAAGAGGATGTAGTAGTAGGGATAGTCACAAAGTCCGATCTCATGAAGTCTGCTCTTGTCCGCAACCTTTCCTGCCCGGTGACGGATGTGATGGAGGATGTTGCGATAGTGAGCCGGTTCCACTCACTCGACCACGTTATTGATGTGATGAGCGAACGCAATGACAAGGTGGTTGTTACTGACAATGACGGGACCATTGCCGGGATCATCACCGAGACCAACCTTGCGTTCTTTGACAACGAGCAGAAAATAGCCGGTGTGGTTGAGAAAGGCATAATGGTCAGGCGAAGGCAGCAGCCACGGGGGGCAAGGGGTGCAGGTGCGCTTTTCCTTGCGCCCGTGATCGCAGAGGATATTATGACCTCACCCGTGATCACGACACCACTGGAGACTCCCGTAAACCGGGCTGTATCCATCATGAACAGACACCAGATCAACAGCCTTGTTGTTGTCGATAAGAGCGACATTGCAGGCATAATTAAAAGGGATGATATCATCATGGAAGTGGCAAAATGACAAAAGAACTGTCCATAAAAGATGTAATGGCAAAACCCGTAACCATTGCAAAATCCGCAAAGATCACCGAGGCTCTCGATAAAATGCATGACGGGGGTATCGACCCCCTGATCGTGACACATAATACGAGTGTCGCCGGTACGGTCTCCCGGCAGGCAATCGCCAAAAAGCTGGGCAGCAGACAGAACTCCGATATCGCACCCACTGCAATCCATGTCGCAAGCGTCGTGGAGGAAGACTTCACGAGCATCTATCCCGATGAGAGTATCGATGTGCTCGTGCCTCTGCTCCAGCGCTACAAGCTGGTGGTGGTGTATGATGGCGATCACCGGCTGATCGGGCAGGTAGGCGCCGGCGAGCTGCTGAAAAAGATCCAGCCCGAAGGCACTCCCGACGGGGCGATGGAGAAGGCAGTCACGATCGAAGCCGATGAACGCGTTGTCCATCTCAGACGCCGCATGCTGGATGATGATATCACCCGGTTCGTGGTGACCGAAAACGGTAAGATCGTCGGGATTGTTACCGAGACTGACGTTGCAATAGCAATGCGCAAGTTCCGTGAAGCGGTGACGAAAAAACATCAGGACCACCGGATCCGCAACCTACTGGTAAAGGACATCATGAGCTCACCGATTATATCCGTAGATCGCAGCGCAAAAATTCCTGAAATCGTTGACATCATGCTAAAAAAGAATATCAGCTCTATTCCCTTAACCGACAAGGGAAAGCTCATCGGTGTCGTAACACGCCGGTCGCTGGTGAACGCGCTCTGAATAACCAGCGTGCGCATCAACAACAGCGGGAACTTTAGTGAAAAAACATGACACATCCAACAACCGTTCTGGATATTATGGCAAAGCCCGTGACGATTGCCAAATCACAGGGGATAACAGAAGCGCTTGACAAGATGGTGGATGAGGGGATCGATCCGCTCATCGTCCTCTCGGGGCATGATGTGGTCGGGACCGTTTCCCGCAAATCTATCGCAGCCAAACTGGGAAGCAGGCAAAAGGCGCCGATCTCAACTGCCAAGATCCATGTTGCAGGTGCTGTGGACGCGAATTTCGCATCGGTCTCCCCGGATCAGGAGATCACCGCACTAATTCCCCTGCTTAAGCAATCCAAGCTGGTGGTGGTCTATGACAAGAACCGCCGGCTGATCGGTCAGGTCGGGTACGGTGAACTGTTGACGGCACTCCAGCCCAAAGGGGGTGTGGATAAGGTGATGGAACCTGCACACACGATCGGGGTGAATGACCGGGTCCAGCACCTCCAGCACAGGATGATGGCAGATGGCATCACACGGTTTGTGGTGACCGATGGGGACCAGCTCGCAGGAATCGTGACTGAGACCGATGTTGCAGTTTCGATCCGAAGGTTCCGGGAGAAGGTTGAGGACCGGCACCAGGATTTCCATCTCCATAATCTCCTTGTACGTGCGGTGATGACCGCACCTCTCCGCACGGTCGACCGGGGCGTAAAGGTCTCCGAGATCGTTGACATTATGCTCAGGAAAAACATCAGCTCGATCCCGGTCACTGACCAGGGCAGACTTATCGGTATGGTTACGAGGCAGTCGCTGGTAAATGCATTGTAAAAAAGCATTGTGCATGAACGGGGTCCGGAATACACTGCCTTTTTTTATATGGCTCTCACATGACACAAAAATTCATTGCAGAACAGTTCAGATAACACTACTAAATAATCAGCTAAACAAGATGGGTAGTATTATACAACAGAAATCGGATTTCGTATGCCTTTCCCGTTGACCGGCCGGCTGCACGGCAAACCCGGATTTTCCCTCGTCCTTGTTCTCGGAACCGCAATCGGTGCACTGGCTGCCAACCTGTACGGGCTGATCATTGGCATTACCATTGTGATTCCCCATCTTCTCTATATACCAATTATCCTTGCTTCATTTTATTACCCGAGACGCGGTGTTCCGTTCGCGGTCTGTATCTCAATAACCTATATTCTGATGGTCGTTTCCACGCGTACCGGAATTCAGGTCGATCTCATCTCTGCAGTTGCGCGGTGTGTCGTCTTTGTAGTAATCGCTGTTGTTGTCTCATATCTCTCACTCCGGATCAGTGAAGAGGAAACGCAGATCAGGCATGCGGAGGAGGAATGGGAGCGGACATTCGATGCGGTGCCTGACCTTATCACGCTTATTGACCTCAACCATCGCATCCTGCGGGTTAACAGGGCAATGGCAGAGAAGCTCTGCATTAAACCGGATGAAGCAGTCGGGCAGAAATGCTATGAAGTGGTGCACTGCACAAATAATCCGCCCGATATCTGCCCCCACACCCTGCTTATTCATGACGGGAATGAACACACGAGCGAGGTGCATGAAGATCACCTCGGCGGAGATTTTCTTGTCACGGTCTCTCCGCTCCGTGACCAGCAGGGAAACCTGACCGGTAGCGTGCATGTCGCCCGCGATATTACCGAGAGAAAGAGGGGAGAAGAAGCCCTGCGTGAGAGCGAGGAGAAGTTCCGTACCCTCATGGAGAACCTGAATGTCGGAGTCTACCGAAATACAGTGGATGAAAATGGCAGATTCCTCTTGGCTAATACTGCCCAGGCGCACATGCTGGGCTACGAGTCCGTCGAAGAATTTTTAAAGGTACCCGTCATTGACCTTTACCCGAACCCCGAAGAGCGGAAAAAATTCATAACCGACCTCAATTCCTGTGGTGGTCTTAAAGGGCGGGTTATCCAGCTGAAAAAGAAGGACGGGACGCCGATTTGGGTGTCCGTAAATGTAACCCCTAAGTGTAATGCCCATGGCGATATTGAATGGGTTGACGGGGTAATTGATGATATTACTGGACGAATAGAGCTTGAGCAGGAGAGGGAGAACCATACTAAAGAGCTGGTGCGGTTTAATGAAGCTCTGGCCCAGGCAAACAAGAAACTCAATATCCTCTCCTCCATCACCCGTCACGATATCCTGAATAAAATTACTGCGCTGCTGGCATATCTCGAACTCTCACAGGAACTGACCAAAGACCCTTCACTGCTTGAATATATCCAAAAAGAAATTCAAACCATCCAAGCGATTGAGCGACAGATCGATTTCACCCGGTATTATCATGATATCGGGGTTCGGGCGCCCGAATGGCAGGATGTGGAAGCGACTATCAGGAAGGTAGCGACGCAGTTGCCTCTGGGAGATATTTCCGTCTCGTTAAATCTCCATGACATTTCGATCTATGCTGACCCGCTCATCGAGAAAGTTTTCTACAACATCATCGAGAATGCAATCCGGCATGGTGAACATGTGACTTCAATCATGTTCACGGCACAGGAAACCAGCGATGGTCTTACCATATTGTATGAAGATAATGGCGTTGGGATCCCCCCTGAGAACAAGGAGAAGATCTTTATCCGCGGGTTCGGCAAACACACGGGGTTCGGCCTGTTCCTTATACGCGAGATCCTGTCCATCACCGGTATCACCATTGCCGAAACCGGTGATTATGGCAAGGGGGCACGGTTCGAGATCCGTGTGCCAAAGGGAGGGTACCGTTATCTCCCTGCACCTGCCGGTTCATAAGGAGTGGTATCATTAGTCCTCCTGCGCCGTTACAGCGGCAGGCAAACAGTTATAACCCTGCCACGACCATAGTATAAAGCACCATTCATGGAGCGGCGGATATCTGTCGCGAGTGTCTGTCGAAAGATGCGAGATTCTCTGTTGAGGTAGCCAAGCCTGGTATGGCGCAGGTTTGCTAAACCTGTGTCCCCCTGGGACTCGAGGGTTCAAATCCCTCCCTCAGCGCTCAAGAGGTAATCTCAAAAAATCGAGGGGATTGGATGGCTCAGGAAGAAGACATAAAATATTTTGTACGGGTTGGTACAACGGATCTGGACGGAACAAAGTCCGTGCGAGTCGCCCTTACCGGAATTAACGGTGTGGGCAGGCATACGTCCAGTGTCATCGCCCGCATGGCAAAGGTCAACGAATATACCAAGCTCGGGCGCCTGGACGAAGACGGAGTAAACCGGCTGAGGGGTGTCGTTGATCAGTACGGCAGCAAGGTCCCGGCATGGATGACAAACCGTCCTAAGGACGTGTATACCGGTGAATCAAAACACCTGTTGGGTCCCGATGTGACGATGGTCAGGGACGATGACATCAACATGATGAGAAAGATCCGCTGCTACAAGGGTATCCGCCACGAGACGGGACAGAAGGTCCGCGGGCAGCGCACCAAGTCCACCGGAAGGACCGGATCTACCGTCGGTGTGAGCAAGAAG